>JBGOUJ010000303.1:0-9068 GCA_041477005.1 Terriglobia bacterium
CCGCGAATGCGTCAGCGCAAGCGGTAGGACCTTCTCGGCTCGCGTCCTGCGGCGCTCTCGTAGTGCGCATGGGAGCCTACCTGTCGCTTCAGCTCGAATTTGAGCGCCTTGACGATTGAAACCATTTCCGAAGGCGTGAGTGGCGGAAACTTCCGCTGCCCCATTTATCGGCAGCGGGTAACGTTGAGCAGCGCAGTGGGCAGCACGAAGTGCGCGTGGCCCTTTGTGAGACGATCCCGGAGGCGCTCGTGGAGAAGATGCCATCGGTAGCGCAGTCTGTGGCTCAAAGGCGAAGGCCGGATCACCAGGCCTGCAGTTGACTTTGCGAACGCTAGGGCCAAATAGCCGTACATCGCTTCCTGCAGCTTTCCGATGGCTTCCTCAGCGGTCTTACCCTGGGAGATCAGGTCAAGGTCCACGCATTCCGCCAGAAAAAGATCCGAGCCTTTCTGGCGCCAGAAACAGCGAGGCGCTAGAACCTTGCCGCAGTGCGCGCGCTGGAGGAGCGGCACGCTGATGATCAGACTCCCACATTCGGGACAGCTCCGGACGCGACGGATGTCCTCAGGCGGCGGCGTCAATCGATTGAAAAATAAGACACTTAACTTGGTGGAGGCGGCGGGAGTTGAACCCGCGTCCGGAAAAGCTCACCGCTGGACGACTACATGCTTAGTCGCGTTCGTTGTTGTCGGCCGGCGCATCAAAACGGACAAAATAACACCGGCCCTAGCCCGATTGATCTCGGCTTGCGGCTCCGGACCGAAGCCCTCAGCCTATCCCGCTATATGACGCTCTTTCGGCCCCGCGCGGGCTCGAGACCGGGAGCGGCCGCCTAATTAATTAGGCAGCGTAGGCTAACTGCGTGTTGGCAGTTATGGTTTTCCGATCGTTTTACGGGAGCTCGGAACCCGGCATGCCTTCCAACGGCGATTCAATCCCGTCGAATCCGTTACGCCCCCTTTCCAGGCTAATTATACCACATCCCGAGGCCGGCGCCAGGGGTCGTTTTGGCAATCTGAAACACGGCTACGGGGTTTGTTCTGAAAACAGAACAGAAATCGGTTTTGGGCCATTGCCCGACCCGAGCCAAATCGATATAATCGGCATTCCTAAGGGATACAACGGTCCGGTGACCAAACATGCAGGCCGGGCTCAAACTCAAGCAAACTCGAGAGGAGCTCGGGCTCCGCTACCGCGAAGTGGAAGAAGCAAGCGCCATGATCGCCCAGCGGAACCACAACCCCGAGTTCATCGTGTCGCTCAGCCGGCTCTCCGACATTGAAAACAAAGGCACTCTTCCCACGCTCTACCGCCTGTACACGCTGTGCGCCATCTATCGGCTGGATGTCAACGAAGTGCTGCACTGGTACGGCGTGGAGATGGACAAGATGCCGCAGGACGCGGGCCTGGTCAGCCCCAGCCGCACGCACCCGATCGGGTTCCGGTCCAACGGCTACGGCACGGTCACGCTGCCGCTGAAGCTGGATCCCGGGATCGATCTTCGGCGCACCACTTACCTCAGCCGCATGATCCAGGAGTGGGGCAAGATGCCTCTGGCGCTGCTCGAGAGCATCAAGATCAAAGAGCACCGCTACGCCTACATCGGAACGGATGACTATATGATGCACCCGCTGCTCCAGCCCGGATCGCTGGTGCAGATCGACGAAAGCCGGCGCGACATCCAGCCCTCCGGCTGGACCACCGAATACGAGCGTCCCATCTATTTCTTCGAGATGCGGCAGGGCTACGCTTGCTGCTGGTGCAGTCTGAGCGGCAACCGCATGATCTTGCAGCCGCACAGCACCTCCCCCTGCCCGCCCGAAATGTACACCTACCCCGACGAGATCGAAGTGGTGGGTCAGGTGGTGGGCGTGGCTATGCGGCTGGAGTCGGCGAAGAAGGGGAAGGCCCGCTCCGCAGCAGTTCCAAAATAAGCTCCAGATCGGATACGAAGAGCTGCCGCTCGGCTTCGGTCGCATCGGTCGGCAGCAGGTTGCGGTAGGGGGCCAGGCTGGCCCAGGTCTGTAGAACCTTCACGCGATCCCCGTCAATCGAATTAAGGTATTCTTCCAGGTCCGCCTTCTGGCGCTCGAGCGGATAGTTCAGCCACTCGCCGAACGCCTGCGTATGGCTCAGCCGCAGGGCGCGATCGGCATTCTCATCCGAGTAGATCTGCGCAAGGCCAAAATGCTGGTAGCGGCCAGTGTTGGGATCGCGGAGCGAGGCCAGGTACACGACACGGCCGAAAGCGGTGGGCACCTGCGACAACGTGCGGCTCCAGAGATCTCGAATGGCCTTTTCTTGTCCCGGGTTGGGGCCGCCGGCTTGTTCCATCGCCGCGTCTCGGTGGTGCCGGGTCTGATTCTATCACAGCCCCCTCGCGATTCGGCGCCTGCGACGCTCCGAACCCGCCCCGGCGGCCGGGGCTCCGCTCCGTTCCAGACACGAAAAATCGGCTGAAGGAAGCATGCGGCGCCTGCGGGGGGCACTAGAGTAAGGGCGTAGTTTACTTCAATTTACGATTCAAGGAGAACCACAATGACGAAAAAAGCGATCCTTTTGGCGGTGGTTTTGGCGCAAATGGCCCTGTTTTCGGTCGCCACTGCTTCGGCCGGCGCACCCCCGGAGCCGCCCTGCCTACCCT
Source organism: Terriglobia bacterium (assembly GCA_041477005.1). GTDB lineage: Bacteria > Acidobacteriota > Terriglobia > Bryobacterales > JACQDG01 > JBGOUJ01. The sequence goes on from JBGOUJ010000303.1 coordinate 2,645, forward strand.
GCTCAGTACGTTAGTTTTTCCGGCTTCGGCGCACAAAAGCGGTTGTCATAATCCCGGCCCGAGGAGTATAATTGCTCGGAGCCGGGAGGGGCTGGTTGCCTGTCCGTGACCTACTTTGGCACCTCGGGACCGTTCTTGACGCGCTGTTAGCTGCACGGTTGGTGCAACTGGGCCTTGTCAGACGCTACCCGGTTTTGTGTACGCGGCTGTGCTTCGATGTTGCCCGGAATAGCGTGCTCGCGTACTTCTTTTACAGCGCGAAGAATCTCTCTGGCTTTCAGCGTTACGGTGTGGTCTATGCCATCACGCAGCCGGTGATATGGGCGTTGTACTTTCTCTTGGTGTTGGAACTGTACTCGCTGATGCTGGAGGACTTTCCGGGGATTCGCCGCATGGGCCGGGTAGTCATGCTCACGGCCGTGGCGGCGAGCACGGTGGGTTGCTGCCTGTTCATCGTGCTCGATGAGCAGGTGGGATTCGATCGCTATCCGCTCCTTTCTTACCTGGTCCTGCAGCAGCGAAGCGTATATCTATGCCTGAGCGCACTGGTGCTCTTGCTGCTGACGTTCGTGGCGCATTACCGCCTTCACATCCGCCATAACATCTGGGTCCTATTCCTGTGCTTCGGGAGTTGTTTTCTTGTCAACGCTCTTCTCTTCGCCCTGAGACGCTACTACGGGGATGCCTTTCGTCCCAGTCGGGATCTAGTATCCAGCTTGTGCTACCCAGTAGCCCTGTTAGGCGCTGTCTTGTTCTTGTCCAAGGCTGGAGAAACCGAATCCCATCAGATAAGTGTGCTCTGGGGGAGCAGGAGCCGGGCAGTGGAGGCGGCCCTGTCTCTGCAATTGCAAAGCTTCAACCAAGTCTTGGTGAAGGTGCTGAAACCATGATCGCATTGTTGCTGTTGTTAGCCTTTGTTCTGGCGGTGGCTACCGGGGTGGGACTGACCCTACGGCGGCTCTACGGGGCGAGATCGGAGGGTATCTCGCCGGCCCTCAAGGCCGCCCTATCAGCGCCAGCTCGCTCAGCGCTGGAGACTTACCAGCCCATGAGCCGCCTCTTCGCCGAAGAGGACTTCCGCTTCCTGTCGGGGCTGGCGCCGGCGCTGGTGAAGCGCCTGCGCCGCCAGCGGCGGCACGTGATGCGGCTGTACCTGCGGGAACTGCAGGCCGATTTCGAGCGGATTTACGCGTTCTGCCGGGCGCTGGCGCCTAGAAGCCAGGACCCGAGCTTCGCCACCCTGATCACGAAACAGGCGCTGAGTTTTTACGGCCTGTTTGTGGTCCTGCAGATGCGGTGCGGTTTGGGCTGGTTCCTGCCGGTGCGGGTGGATACGGGCGACCTGGTGGACGCTTTCGACCGGCTCCATCAGGCGGCCCAGGCCGCCTTGCAGGCCATGGCGTCCCAACCGATCGCAGCCAGCCAGCCGGCCTGATCGGCCGATCCCGGCAGGGCTGTGGACGCGGGTGGGGTGGTTTGTCTGCGCCGCCTTAGACTAGATGCCCCGGGCGCCACCGGTAATCAAAGCAACTTTCTCGTTCAGGGCTTGACTCCCGAAATATACGGGCCGGGCTGCCGCCGGCCGACGCTCGCCTCCAGCCGGCCGATCCCGTCCAGGCGGGCCGCCACGCGGTCGCCGGGCTGGATGCGCGCACCCTTGGGGCAGCCGGTGGAGAGGATGTCGCCCGGTTGCCAGGTAAACACCCGGCTGTGGAAGCTCACCAGCTCGTAGGGGCGGGTGCGCATGTGGCGGACGAAGTCGCGCGAGAACACCGCGCCGTTGTGTTCGGTGAGGACTTCCACCGCGTCCACGTCGGGCGTCTCGTCGGCGGTGACGATCACCGGCCCGAACGAGAAGAACGTGTCGAAGCTCTTGGCGCGGGTCAGGTAGCGCGTGTTGCGGCGCAGCACGTCGAGGGCGGTCATGTCGAGGGTGGTGGTGTAGCCGAGGATCACCTCGGGCGCAAGCTCTACCGGCACATCGCGGCATTCCTTGCCGATCACCACGCCCAGCTCGCCCTCGGCATCCACTTCGTTCGAGATCTCGACCGGCGGCAGCAGGATCTCACCGCCCGGCTCGACGAGCGAGCTCGAAGGCTTCATGAAGCTGCCCGGCTCCTCGGGCTGGACGGCCTTCAGGTCTTCGGCGTGGGAGAGGTAGTTCAGACCGATGCACCAGATCTTCGGCGGCGCCGGATAAGGCAGCCGAAGCCGGACCTCGGCCAGAGGAAGCGCCGCGGCGCCGAGCTCGGCGGCGCCGGCCTGTCTCAGATCTTCGATCGCTCCGGCCGTAATCATAGACAGCAGATCGTCGGCGAAGCGCGTGCCGCGCCGCGCGTTGATCTCTTCGATGGGCAGCACCCGGCCGTCCAGCACCACGCCGGCGTGTTTTCTTGCGTTGTGTTCGAAGGTGCAGAGTTTCACCGTTACCTCTCGATCCGGATCGGCAGGGGCCGGGCCAATTCAGTTGGCCGGCGGCCCGCCCGACCCGAGTGAAATAGTAGCTTCTCGGGGTCGCCATGCGCTGACCAGTGAGGCGGGAAGCGGCGGCCCTGGCAGCGCATGCTGGGCAGTTTACTACCGTCCCAACACATGGCGGTAGGCGTTCTCCGCTTCGGGATCGGGCTCGGGAAGGTTGGCGAGGTAAAGGCCGAACCAGCGGCGGGCGCGCGCGGTATCGCCCCGGCGGAGGAACAAGAAGCCCAGGGTGCGGGCGCAGAGGTTGAGCTCGGGGTCATTCTCGAGGTGCACGCGGCACTCCGCTTCCAGGTGGTCGCGGACCAGCGATCGGTCGAGCGCCGCCACGCCGGAGGGCGGCGGGCGGAGAAAGACCAGGGCTTGCGAGTCCTGGTAGACGAGCCGCCATTCTCCCTCGCCCGCATCGGCCAGCCCCAGGGCCAGGGGATAGAGCACGCCGGTGGTGTATTCAAAGGCGTTGATGACGATCGCGCCGACGCCGTAGCGGGCGAGGACTTCGCGGCGCACGTTGGGATCGGGACTGGTGAGCGCCCGGCCGTAATCCTGGTAGACCGCTTCGTTCAGCGCCCGGCCGTCGATGAAGACGCGTTCCTCGGGCCACAGGCGCCAGATCAGGTAGCCGCCGTACTCGTAAGTGTTGAAGATCGGCGCGGAGACGCGATGGGCCAGGAGGAAATCGGCTGCCCCGGACGGAAACTTCCAAAACGCGGCCCGGAACTGAAAGAACTGGCCGCGGTAGACTCCGACGCCCAGCCAGCCAACAAGCACAAGCGCCACGGCCGGCCCAGCGACAGCCGGCAGCTTCCGGCGCCACGGAAAGTAGGCGGCGATCAAGATCGGCGCCAGAAAAGCAATCAACGGGATGTTTCGGAAAGCGAGGAGAGATGCCGCCGCAAAGGGAAGGAACAGGAACCAGTCCACTGCTCGGACACGCCGCCAGGCTGACAGCAACACCGCCGCCGCCGCGTAAAGCAGGAGGTTGAAGGCATAGGGAGGTCCCCACAGGCGCGGCCGGGTCCATTCGATCAAGGTTTGGGTGAGGTAGCTGTGGCGGTAGGCGGCGAGGATCTCGAAAATGCGGAAGCCGCTCGGGTTGAGGCCGGAGAGGGCGATCGAGAGCGCGGCCACGATCCACAACCGGGCGTCGTTCGGATAGCGCTCGCCGCGCCGCCGGCGCACGGCCGCAGCCGCCGAGTAAGCCGCCAGGATCACCCACCCCAGGAAATATCCTCCGTGGGAGTTGGCCCAAACGACGGACAGGGCGGGCAACAGCCACAGCGGGCCGCCACGCTCCAGAATCCAGATAAAAACCGGCACCAAAACGAAACTGATGAGGGCCGGCCGATCGGCGCTAAACAAAGAAGTGACCGACGCGGCCGCAACCGCCGCCGCGATCCCCCAATGCAAGCTTCCCTCAGCACGCCTCGAGGCGAGCAGCCCGGCGATGCCACAGAAGGCGGTCAGCAGCAGGGCCTTGAACAGCACCACGCCCGGAAAGCCGGCCACGCGATAGACCAGGTACCAGAGCGCTTGCGCCAGCCATTCGTGAGTCAGGTTGAAATGGCGGATTCTCTGTTCGCCCGGGTACGCCGGCTTGCCGAGATTCGAAGTGTAGGAGAACGGGTCAGGAACGGGAAGCTGGCGCCGCTCGACGATGTACTGGCCCGTTTTCAGGTGCCACCAGAAGTCGGTGTCGGCAATCTCGGTCGAAAAAAGACCGAGCAGGCAGAGGGCGGCCAGGGCGAGCGTTGCGCGCGGCAGCCAGGCAGGGGGAGGGGACGGAGGCGACGGCTGGGGAGGTTCCGGCGGGGATTTTTTTGGGGCTTTACGGGCCAGAGCGATAGCTTAGCACGCGCCGGCCCCGGCTGCGTTAGAATGCGGGGAACTACACCATGGCAGACCTTGGGGCCGATTTTGGCGGGCTGCGGGTTCTGGCGCTCGAAAGCCGCCGGGCCGACGAGATCGCCCGCCTGATCACCAACAACCGGGGCGCTGCCACCGTGGCGCCCTCCATGCGCGAGGCGCCGCTCGAGTCCAATACGGCGGCGCTGGATTTCGCCGCCAGGCTGCTGGGCGGCGGCTTCGACCTTGTGATCTTCCTGACCGGTGTGGGGACGCGCGCGCTCACTCGGGTCATCGAGTCGGCTTATCCGCGCGAGCAGTTTGTGGAAGCGCTGCGAGGCGTGACGGTGGCGGCACGCGGCCCGAAGCCGATCGCCGCGCTGCGCGAGCTGGACGTGCCGGTCACGGTAGCGGCGCCCGAGCCGAACACCTGGCGCGAGCTGTTGCAGGCGCTCGACGCGTGGGGTTCGCTCCAAGACCTTCGGGTCGCCGTGCAGGAGTACGGAGTCTCGAACCCGGAACTGCTGGCGGAGCTGGCCGGGCGGGGCGCGCAGGTCACCGCGGTGCCCGTTTACCAGTGGGCGCTGCCGGAAGATACTGCGCCCCTGCGCGCGGCGGTCAAGTCGCTGGCTCGCGGCGAAGAGGACGTAGTCCTGTACACGACCTCCATCCAGGTGACCCACCTGCTCCAAATCGCCGCCGGGATGAGCCTGGAAGAGCCGCTGCGCCGGGCCTTCGAGCGCGTGCTGATCGCCTCGATCGGCCCCACCACCTCCGAGGCCCTGCGCGAGCACGGCCTGGAGCCGGATCTCGAGCCATCGCATCCGAAGATGGGCTACCTCGTCCTCGAGACGGCTCGCCGCGCAGCCGAGATCCTGGCTCAGAAACGGGCGCGCGCCAACGTCCAGGCCTCCCAGAAATCCTTGCCCCGGTAGCGAATGGTCCGGTCGTCCATCACCTCGGCGCCCGGAGCCAATCCAGCGTCAATGCCCAGCGAGTTTCGCGTGGTGTATTCGATCTCGATGGTCACCGGCCCCTGGACTTTGTAGGGCCGGATCTGGCCGATCTTTTTCATGGCCCGCACGGCGCTTTCGCGGATGAGATCGCGGGCGGCCACGGCCGACATGGAGATACAAGTGTAACGGCTCAGTCCCTCTTTCACCGCGGCCAACTCGGCTTGGGGCACGATGGCGCGCAGCTCTTCGGTCGCCGCCTGATCGCCGCTCAGCAGGATCACCGGGGTGTCGAACCATCCGGCCAGCGCCGCTCGGGTTTCGGTCTCGCCCACCGGCTGGCCGTTCAGGCGCATGTTCTGGATGCCTAAGGAGCTGTAGCTGTGGGCCATGATGCCGGCCCTCACATTGGCCTTGCTGTGCTGGCCGATGAAGGCGACGGCGGCGTAATGCCGGTCGAGGGTCATGGTAACGCCGAGGTTTCCCATCAGCAGCTTCGCCTTCGGGTGGATGGTCAGGGCGGAGAGCGACTGGCTGCCGTCATGGCCGTCCCAAACCACCACCTCGTCGGCCCCGCCGGCGAAGAAGCCATCCACGGCGGCGTTGATCTCGCCGGTGAGCAGTTGCCGCATCTCGGCGTCCTTGGGGTCGGTTTGATCCTGGCGGCAGACCCCGGCCACCCCCTCGGCGTCGGTAATCACGAAGATGCTCTTCCGGGGCGGGGGCTGGGCCTGGGTCGGGGCCGCCGCCCAAGCGAGCAGTGCAAAAACAAACCATTGGGGGTAACACATGGCGAGAGTATACGCCCAGGACTGAGAATCTGTGTACAATGAAAGTCTCGCTGCCATCTCACATTTGAGGAGAATTAACGTGATCCATCGCCACCTTGCACTGCCTGCACTGGCGCTGGTCTGGGCTTTGGCCTTCGTCCGGCCGGCTGAGGCGCAGCTCAAGATCGCCGTCATCAATACCCAGCGGGCGGTGCTGGAAACCGCCGAGATCAAGAAGGCCGCCGCCGATCTGCAGGCCAAGTATGCGCCGCAGCAGGCCGAAGTCGACAAACGGACACGGGAGTTGCAGCAGATCCAGGAGAAGCTTGACAACCCTTCCAAGCTGAAGCCGGGGGAGGGCGCCGAATTGCAGGCCGAGCA
>JBGOUJ010000304.1:0-9058 GCA_041477005.1 Terriglobia bacterium
CCACGCACCCGAATTCGCAGGCGAGGGTCTGGCCTGCCGCCTCACCAGCAGCACCTATCCGGCGGCCAATCATATCTACGACGCGAAGTGATTTCACGCCTCCCGACCGAGTGCCTTGATGATTTCGGCCGCCAGGATCGCCTTGAACTGTGCTGTATCCACGTTTTCATGCCCCCAGGTCGTGGAAATACATGGTCTAGCTTCCGCGCCTCAATGACATCTCGGCTCCGTCCTTACACCAGTTCGATCGTGACGCGGCGACCGACCATGGCCGCCGCCCGCTGCAGGCTTGAGAGCGTGATATCGTTTTTCGGGTCAAGCAGGCGGTCAATCTGGGTGCGGCTCGTCTTCAACAGTGTGGCCATGCGCGCCTTGGATATTTTCTTTTCCCTCATGGCCTCAGCGAGCTGCCACGCGACAACCTCCTTGACCGCCTGTGCTTGCGCCTTGTCAAAGATTCCTTCCTCTTTGAGGAAATCATCAATGGTCGAACCCATATGTTTCTTGCTCACCGCTCCAACTCCGTCTGGCGCCTGCGCGCCAACGCCAAATCCTCATCCGGCGTCGTTCGCGTTTTCTTGATAAACCCGTGCAGCGCCACGAGGCGCCCGCGATAAAGGCACAGCAGCACGCGCGCTGTGCGCTTCGTCGGCATATCCGTTCGGACTTCCCACAGCCCGTTTCCCAAGGGGCGGCACAGCGGCATGCCCACCGGCCACCGCCATTGCGCCCGCAACAGGTCCTTCCCTATTGCCTGGCGCTCACCTTCCGCCAATCCTTCAGCCACTCCCGCACGGGCTCGCTGCCCGCCTCCGCACGGAAAAAGATGAGCGGGATTTTTTGCGGCGGTGGATCATCTGCCCCTTCTGCGCCCCAAATACTATATGTACCATAAAAAGTACAGGTTTGGGGAGCACGATGAGCACGATGGAGCGACCGGAAGCTGGCAACGCTGATCGTCGCAAGTAGCGCGACTCAGGAAAGCCATCATCGAGGATTTGAAAATCGCTGCCGCCGGACGGGTTGGAAATGGCCGCCAACGACATTTGGGATCTGAAGCCGATCAGCGAGGAAGGGCGGCGGGCAGCGCTCGAACGTACTTTTGGATGCCTCTCGCCGGAACAAGCTGACCCGATCAAGAGGACCATCGAAGAAGGCTACGAGCAAATCAATGAACAGGGCCGGTAATGGCGTCATTAACGCCAGGCCGGCATCTGAGGAAATTCCTCAGATATCCGCCGAAGGGACTCGACAAGACCCAGATCGGAGATGAACAGCGCGGAAGTGCTGAAAGGGCGGCTGACCGCTGATCGCGCTCTACTTCAGCGCTTCGTTGATCTCGATGTCGCGCTTCAGGACTTCGGTAACAAGCTCAGACAGATCAACGCCGCGCTGCTCGGCTTTCCCGGAGAAGTACTCCCACACGCCCCTCTCGATGGACACCGGCATCAGCACCTTGGCGCCGGGCGGAATGTGGTGAAGCCCGCGAGTTCCTTTGCTGAAGTCGATCTCGGCGGGCATGTCGTTATCGTCGATCGGTCGATTGTTCATAAAGCTTCCTGGTACTGTCGGCACTCGGCCTGCGTCGCTCTTCGCGCTGATATCAGCCGGACCTTGATCGCGGAGGAATCGGCATCGGACCACAGATAGACGACGGACAGGAATACGCTGTTGCCAGCGATGCCGACGGAAAACCACCGGTCCTCAGTTGCGCTGTGCTCCAAATCGGCCACCGTGAGCAGGTTCGGGTCGAAGAAAACGGTAGAGGCCAATTCGAACGTAACGCCGTGTTTGTTTGCGTTCGCATCCGCTTTGACCTCGTCCCATTCGAACTGGAACGGCCGCCCATTCACCACTCTCTCATACCACGCTGGCCGGAAGGCAGGCAACCGCAGTGCAGTCGGGAGCACCATGCGCAGGCAGAGAGATCAAGCCCAGGAGGGGAACGGTGAATGCGGAACCGCCGTTACTCCATTTACTCCACTAAGGACGGCCGTGGAAGGCGGGCACGAGGAATCAGTGAGTTACGTGGCCAAGGATCAACGCCCTGGACGCATAAGTTTATTTGCAAACAGGGGTTAATTTCCCAAGCTGAATGTCGCGGGTTCGATCCCTGTCTCCCGCTCCATGGGTTCAAACACTCACAATCCTCCCTGAGGACCCGAACTCTGCCTGCAAAATCCGAGACCCACGAGGCCACGCTTACCCACCCCGGTCAAGAGTCAATAGCGCTCCGGCCAGCACTGCCCCACAACCTCCGACGAGCGCTGACCTTCCGGACCAAGCTGGACCGAATCATTGCGGCGCGCCCGGGCGGTCCTCCGCAGCGCAAAAGCTGCGGCCGACGACCGGCTCGACGCCCAGCACCGAAAAAATATTGAACGAGGCGGAGTAGCCGGCCAGCCGCTCGGGCTCTTCGCCGGCCGTGTAGTTGAGGCTTTGCCGTAGCGAAGGTCCTGGAGCATCGCCCCCCTTGCTTGCTGCTTATTGTTCGGCGGCCACGGTTTCTTCTACGACCCGGCCGTCGTAGAGATGGACGCCTCGATCGGCGTAGGCGGCGTAGCGAGGATCGTGGGTGACGATGCAGATGGTCGCGCCATTGTTGTGGAGGTCTTTGAGCAACTGCATCACCGCCTCACCGTTGGCCGAGTCCAGGTTTCCGGTCGGCTCGTCGGCGAGCAGGATCAGCGGGTCGCCGCCCAGGGCCCGGGCCACCGCCACGCGCTGCTGCTGGCCGCCCGAAAGCTGGGACGGATAATGCTTCACCCGGTGGGACATCCCCACGCGCTCCAGGGCCTCCAGCACCCGCTTCTTCCGCTCCGCAGAGGGCATGCCGCGGTAGGTCAGCGGCAGCTCGACGTTCTCGTAAACCGTGAGGTCACCGATCAGGTTGAACGCCTGGAAAATGAAGCCGATCTCGCGGTTGCGGATGCGCGCCCGCTCGCTCAGCTTCAGGCTGTCGACCGGGCGGCCGTTGAGCATGTAGCTTCCTTCGCTCGGAGAATCGAGCAGCCCGAGCAGGGAGAGCAAAGTCGATTTGCCGCAGCCGGAGGGCCCGGCGATCGAAATGTATTCGCCCTTCTGGATCTCCATGTGAATGCCCGATAGGGCATGGGTTTCCACCTCGTCGGTGACGAAAACCTTGGTGACGCCTTCCAGCTTGATCAGTGACTGGCCATCTGCCATGAGGCCCCCTCCCACTCGACAGGTACGAACGGCTCCACCGGTTTGTTCGCGCAAAATGGCTGCATGGATCGCCTTAGTGCGCCAGGATCTGCTCGATATAGTCCAGGGCGCGTGGGTCGCGGGACTGGCCGAGCCAGAAAATCGCCTGTTTGCGGACCACCGGGTTGCGGTTAGTCCTGGCGACCTCGATCAGTAGACGCACACCGTCGTCTTTTGGTAGCTGGCTTAAGGCAAAGACGGCGCGTTTTTTTACCTCGGTCTCGGGGTCGTTGGCGATGGCATCGGTAATAGCTCCCGCCGCCTTAGTGCCGGCTCTCTGGGCCAGCCAGAACAGAGCCTGGCCACGGACGTGAGTGCTCTTGTCGCCCTTGGCCGTCTCGATCATGGCGTCCAGGGCCCCCGGCTCCGGGCTGACCGAGAGGGCAAAGAGGGCCTTATCCCGGACCCGGTCGCTGGGGTCATCCCTCACGAGCCGCCGCAGGACCTCGTAGCCCCGGCGCCCCCGGGCCGAGCCTAGCCAGAAAGCGGACCGCTGCCGGAGAGATTCGGGCTGGTTCGGCGCCACGAATTGTTCGAGGGCCTGGTCGGCTTCGGGGCCGGCGTGAAGAGCGATGGTGCTGACCGCCGGCTCCCGCATCTTGTCGCGCTCCTTAACGCCGCTGTCGGGAAGTGTGGCGAAGGAGCTGAGCAGGGCGATACTTTGGGCGGGGCGGACGCCGGTCAGCCAATAGACGGTCAAGCCGCCGGCGTCGAGCTCGCAGTCGGCGGAGAAGGAGCGGATTTTGCCCACGTTTCGCTGCTCGACGCGGTAGAGCACCACGAAAGAGCCGGGACCCTCCAGGCGCACCGGGCCGGTGGGTGCGGAGCTGGGCGCGGCGGTCTTGGGACCCTCCAGACCGCAGCCGACGCAGGCGTTGTTGTTCCAGCAGCACATGTTCCGGTCGCCGGCGATCATCGGGGCCGCGTAGCCGATCCAGGCGGGGCCGGTCTGGCCGCTGAGCAGCCCTCGAAACACTCCGTCGAGGCCCGCCGCGGCGGAGCGGGATTCGATCTTGGCGTTGACGATGCGCGGCTGCTGCGCGGCGGCCGGAAGCGAAACCAGCAGAATCCACCACAAAGCCTTAGATACCGCTCGGTGTGGCGCCCTGTGTGCCGCTGTGGGCGCCGCCCTGCGTGCTGCTGTGGGCGCCCCCTGGTGTGCCGCCGTGGGGGCCGCCTGGTGTATCGTTGTGTCTATCGTCGGGTGCATCGTTCTGGGCGTCGCTCGGGACGCCTCTCGGGGCTTCTCTCGGGGCTTCTCTTGGTACATCGGGGAGGTCCTCCTCTGACTACTTGTTCAGGATCTCGAGCATGAAGTCCGTGCCTTCCTTCGATTTCATGTGGGAGAGTTTCTGCACGACGTCTTTCTTCACTGCCGGGTCCGTTTCCTTGCGGCCGATATCGACCAAGGCCTTGGCGTTGCCCTGAATAAACAGCGACTGGATTATCTCTTTCTTGACGGCCGGATCGGATTCGCTGGCGTAAATGGAGGTCAAGGAGTCGCCGGTGCGCCGGGATCCCATCATGCCGAGCATGCGGATGGCTTCGCGGCGCATGGTGGGGTCCTTCTCGCTGCGGGCCAGGTCGGCCAGCTTTTCGAAACTGCCGCCGATGAAGAGGGCCTGCAGGATCTGCTTCTTCACGTCCTCGGAAGTTTCGGAGCCGTAAAGCTGCCACAGGTCGTTCTGGGCGCCCATTTGCCCGAGCTGCTGGATGGCCTCGCGGCGCAGGTCGGGGTTCGGGTCGGACTTGGCGACGGGCAGCAGGCGGTCCCGGTCGCCGCCAACCATGAAGCTGCGGAGGATCTGGCGCTTGACGTTCACGTCGGTCGAGGAGGCATAGACGTCGGCCAGCGCCTGCCGGCTTTCCTTGCCGCCCATGATGCCGAGGTAGTGGATGGCCTTCATCTGCACGTCGGGGTTGGAGCCGCCTTTCGCCACCCGGGCCAGGATCTCCCGCGATCGCTGCGAGCCGCTCTGGCTCAATACGAACAGGGCGCGCTCCTTGAGCTTCGGCGAATAGCTGCCTTGCAGGAGCTTTTCGAGCATGGGGACGGCGCGCTCGGGGTCGGAGTTGGCCAGGCTGTTGATGGCGTAAAGCTTCAGCTCCTCGTCGCTTTCGCTCTCCGGGGTGGCCGGCTGGCCGGCGGCCTGGCGCACCTCGGCTTCCAGGGCCTTGGTGTCGTTCAGCCAGCGGCTGGAGGCGAAGGACTTCTGGAACTCCTGCAAGGTTTCGAGCGCCTCGTTGCGACGGCCCAGCTTGTTCTGGGCGTAAGCCTTCCAGTAGAGCGCGGCGTCGGCGCGAGAACCGCCGGCTTTGGCGATTTCGCCGAAGGTTTCGATCGCCCGATCCCACTGCCGGTCATCGAGAGCCTTCAGCCCGCGCTGGTAGTTGTGCTCGTCTCGGGAACGGTCACGGTCGCGGTCCGCGCGCGATGCCTGCGGCAGCAGGCCGAACCCGCCCGGTACGCCGCCACCGATTCCGCCGCCGACGCCTCCGGCAAGGGTGGCGACGATTGCACTCTCAATACCATCGCCGATCCCGCCGGCAAGGACGGGCCCGATGCCACCAATCCCGTCGGGAGCCTCGCCGCCAAGCCCATCGGCACTTACACCCCCAACGACGCCACCGATCTCGCCGTGAAGCTCACCGCCAATCCTGCCGGCAATGACACCCCGGATGCTGCCGCCAGCGACGCTGCCAAACTGGCCGGCAGGCGCAATCTTAGGGCCGCTCTCCGCATCGCCCGATCGGGCCTGCGGCCGCGCCGGCCATGCGAGGGTCAGGCAACCAGCCAGCAACAAAACCTTTTTGGAAACCATCTTCATTTCTCCTTTACAAACGTCCCCGGCCCGGCGCCCGCTGGGCCTCTTCCTCGCGCGCCCGCACTTTCGAGCCAATCACTCGAATCTTAAAGAGGATGCCTTCGCTCTCGATCCGCCGGCGGATGTCTTCGAGCTCCTGCGAGGAGAGCTTCGAAGGGCTGTGGGCGATTTCGAGCAGCGTGCGCTCCAGATCGTCCAGCACGTTGGCCAAGCCGGTTTCGCCGGCACTGGCGGCGGTCTGACGGTAGAGGCGGTTGGCGTCAAGCAAGTCCTCGGCCCGTTCCTGCTCCGTCGAGATGTCCAGCGAGCCGTTGCTCTTGGCATTCGCCAGCTCTACCAGCACCAGTTGGGAGCGATCCAGGTGGTCTCCTACGGCCACCAGCAGGATGCGCTCGCGGACCTGGCCCGAGGCGACCGTGGGCGCCGTGGGCCGGGGCGAGAACCGTCCGGCCAGGAAAGCCGCCGCCAGCAGCAGGGCCATCGCTCCGGCCACGGCCCAGCGGCGCCACTCGAAAAGCCCGCTCCAGCGGGAGCCCCTTTGCCGGAGCAACCGCGGCTGGAGGCGGTTCCAGACCATCGCGCCGTAGGCGTCCAGCCGCTCCGGAACCGGCGCGGCATCCACGGCCGCCAGCACGTCCTGCAAGGCCTGGTAGCTGGTGCGGCAGGCGGGGCAGCCGGCAAGATGCTGCTCGACCGTCGCGCGGTCGATGACGGCGCGGTGCATGTCAGTGCGCTCGATGCCAGTCCGGTCGGCGCCGGCGCCGTCCACGGCCTCGCCGTAATGGTAGAGAACGAGTTGGGCTTCGCTTAGGTGTTGCCTGGGGCTTAGGTGTTCCATGGTGGTAGGACAGGCGTTGCCGCCTCTCCAGCTTGGCCGGCCGGGATGCCGGTCCTGGTTGCTGCTTTGCCCACAAACGGCTCGAGCGCCCGCCGCAGCTTGTGTACCGCTCGAAAGATCGTGTTCTTGGCGGCGTCGGTGCGGCGGTCGAGGGCTTGGGCGATCTCGTCGATGGACATCCCCTCGAAGTGCCGCAGTACGAAGGCCGCCCGCTCCATGGGGCTCAACTCCGCGAGCGCCGCCGCCACCTTCTGCCGCAGCTCTTGGGACAGAGCCAGGCGGTCGGGCCCGGGGTCGGTGGCCGGGAGCGCCAGCATGGCTTCGGAGTGGTCGCCGTCTGAGGACAGGCGGCCGGCCGGTTCCCGCCGCTCCTCGTGCCGCTGGCGGGCGCGCACCAGGTCGAGCGAGCAGTTGGTCGCGATACGGTAGATCCAGGTGCTGAAGCTGGAGCGCTCCTCGAACTTGTGCAGCCGGCGGTAGGCCCGCAGGAAGGTCTCCTGCACTACGTCCTCCGCATCGTGTTCGTTGCCGGTCATACGATAGGCCAGGCGGAAGACGCTCCGGCTGTGGCGTTCGACCAGGACACGAAAGCCGTCCTCATCGCCGGCTCGCGCCCGGGCGACCGCCGCTCCGTCGCTTTCTTCCATCCGTCTACTTAGACTGCGGGGGCGCTCCGGCGGTTAGGTTGGGGCGCCGCTTTATGAAGCGCACCTGGCCAAAGGCTGGGGGGGTGTGGAAACTCCGCACTTCCAGGGCCAGGGGCGACCAGGTGCTGCTTTGGGGGTTGGTGATGCCGCCGAGGCGGTGCAGGTTGAGCCGCCACTCGTCGCCGTCCCGGGGCGGGGTGTGGGCGGCGTCATGCGCGAAATTGGCGAACGGGATGGCCAGCTCGACGATCCAGTGGTCGTCCTCGGGCGATTCGTCTTTCTTGGGCTGGCCCCAGAACGTGGTCCGGTGGCGGACGCCTTCCGGCTCCCAGGTCGGCGGGCCGGTCCACCAGTCGGTCCGGCAGCGGTTCAGCATCGTGCCGATGGCGTTGATCTCGAAGGTGTAATAGTTGGTGACCTTCGCGGGGTTGGGGGAGAGGAAGATCTCGACGCAGTCGTCCTTCGACACCGGCCCGTGGCGCTGGGTGACGGAGGCCGAGATGTGCTTGTCGGAGCAGTAGTAGCTGACGTAGAGGTTTTGGTCGTCCCAAAGCATCTTGGCGACGGTCGGCTCCTTCTCGCCCTGCTTCCAGCGGTTGAAGTTGAACTCGCCGACCGCCGGCGCCTCGCGCCAGGCCGGCTCGTCGAGCTTGGCGTCGATGGTGATGGGGGGAGAGGCGCGATATATGTCGTAGTGAGCTAACGGCTGCGCGGCGGCGGCGGCGAGGAGCAGAGGGAAGACGATCAGTCGGTGCACAAAGCGTATGCTAGCATAGGGCCATGGAGCCGGAGATCAGCGAACGGTTTGAGCGCGTAGAAACCGACTTGCGACTGCTCAGAGACGTTGCTTCGTCGCTGGTAGAGGTCGCAAGGTCGCAGGAAGGGAGGTTGCAGCGCCTGACGGAAGCTCAGGGGCTCCTGACGGAAGCTGAGGGGCGCCTGACGGAAGCGCAGGGGCGCCTGACGGAAGCGCAGGCACGCACGGATGAGCTGTTCAAGCAGACCCAGGGAGAGCTGAGCGTCCTGATACGCATGATGGACGAATGGATCCGCAATAACCCCAGGAACGGCAAGGGCCAGCCCCCGGCGGGGTAGCGCCTCCCAATCCAGATACAGTCCTAATTGGTCGCTTCCGTGCAAGAGCTATAATCGCGCTTATGCCGGCTGCGGAGCTGCCCAACAGAAGCTTGCCGTATCACTGGCCTCGTGCTGATCGGGGCCCAGTTCATCGGGGCGCGGCCGTTGACGACCGGGGGAACGAGTTGCTGGCCGTTAGGAGTCTCGCCGAGGTGAAGGCTTGATCCGAGGTCGTGCTCCGCCGCTTCAAGCGGTTCGAAGAAGCGACGTTTGACCTGCCCGGGCACGTCGTGCTGGCGGGACCCAACAACACGGGAAAGACCACTCTTTTGCAGGCGATCGCGCCTGGGGACTCACGTTCGAGCGCTGGAAGCAGTTGAATGATTTTCAGCACCACGCCCTGGCTTACGCCCGCGCGCCGATCGCCAGGCAGGCAGCTTTCTCGG
>JBGOUJ010000305.1:0-9050 GCA_041477005.1 Terriglobia bacterium
CGGTCAGCAACTGGCTGCGCACCCCGATCAGGCCGCGCGACGGAACGGCGAAATCCAGGCGCACCCGGCCGCTGTGGTTGTTCACCATGCGGGTCATCTGGCCCTTGCGCAGGCCGAGCATCTCGATCACCAACCCGGTGAACTCTTCGGCGCAATCGACCACCAATGTCTCGGTCGGCTCGCTCAGCACGCCGTCGATGGTGCGCGTCAGGATCTGCGGCTTGCCCACCGCCAGCTCGTAGCCCTCGCGGCGCATGGTCTCGATCAGGATCGCCAGTTGCAGCTCGCCGCGCCCCATCACCTGGAAGCAGTCGGTCGAGCCGAGGTCCTCGACGCGAATCGAAACGTTGGTCAGCAGCTCCTTTTCGAGCCGCTCGCGCAGGTGGCGGGAGGTGACGAAGCGGCCCTCGCGGCCCGAGAACGGCGAGGTGTTGATGGTGAAAGCCATGGTAATGGTCGGCTCGTCGGTGCGCAGCGGCTCCAGCGGCGCCGGCGCCTCGGCCGAGGTTATGGTCTCGCCGATCGTAATCCCTTCCACACCGGCGATCGCCACGATGTCGCCGGTTAGGGCCTTGTCGATGTCGATGCGCTTCAGGCCCTCGAAACTGAACAGCTTGGTGATGCGGGTCGTTTGGATGCTGCCGTCGCGCTTCACGATGGCAACTTCCTCGCCGTTGCGCAGCTCGCCCGCAAAGACGCGGCCGATCGCCAGGCGGCCCAGGTAATCGCTGTAGTCCAGGTTCGCCACCAGCAGTTGCAGCGGCGCCTCGGCCAGTCCGGCCGGCTCGGGAATCGACTCCAGAATGGCGTTGAACAGCGGACGCAAATCGGTCCCCGGCTCCTCGCCGGAGCGGCTGGCCGTCCCGGTGCGAGCATTGCAGTAGAGAACCGGGAATTCCAGTTGGTTCTCGTCCGCCCCCAGGTCGATGAACAGATCGTAGATTTCATCGAGCACCTCGGCCGCGCGGGCGTCCGGACGGTCGATTTTGTTGATCACCACGATCAGGGCCAGGCGGGCTTCGAGAGCCTTGCGCAGCACATAGCGGGTCTGCGGCAGCGGTCCTTCGCTCGCGTCGACCAGCAGCATGGCGCCATCCACCAGCTTCAGCGCCCGTTCCACTTCGCCGCCGAAATCGCTGTGGCCCGGCGTGTCGACGATGTTGATCTTGACGCCTTTGTAGGTGACGGCGGTGTTCTTGGACAGGATGGTGATGCCCCGCTCGCGCTCCAGCTCGTTGGAGTCCATCACCCGCTCCGCCACCTGCTCGTTGCTGCGAAAGATACCGCTTTGATGGAGCATGGCGTCGACCAGGGTGGTCTTGCCGTGGTCGACGTGGGCGATGATGGCGATGTTACGGAATAGAGCGGTCAATCCTCCATCATCCCACGACCTTGGCCCCGCCGCCCACCGAGGCCGTAATCCGGTAGTGGGTCATCCGTTTGGGCGGTGCGTGTCGAGGAGCCGGAGTCGAATTTCCTAAACACCGCTCGAAGGACAGAGGGAGTTCGGTCTTGCATCGCATGGATTTCCTGCCGCGGACCGGCGCATCCCTGATTTCTGTTTGCCTTTTGCCTTCTGCACTTTGCCTTTGTCTTTCGACTTTCCAGGTTGGGGATCGCACTGCACCCGGATCGGCGCCAGGCAACCGCGACCGCATACGCTAGGCACTCGAGGTCACCCCGCCCGAGTGATTTACAGACGGCATACCGGCCGCCCATGCGCTAAGATTATGAAAACAGACCGCTTGTCGCCGCAGGCTGCGGCGTGATACCCTAAAGCTGCAGGTCCCACACTTGACGTGTGTTTCCGCGTCACGCACTTGCCGTCAATTTCTGTGCAGAAATTGGACGGGCGAACGGGCAGGGGGCAACCCCTTAGGCCCGCCGGAAAACAGGATTAGTGCCGCGTCCAGCGGGCGGCTGGACCGGAAGGAGTCATTCTCCCGAACATGAACCTGCGTTCGTTGTTCAGTGTTTTTTCGAGCGACCTCGCCATCGACCTTGGCACTGCTAATACCCTGGTATTCGCTCGTGGCAAAGGGATCGTGGTCGATGAGCCATCCATCGTCGCCATCAACAAGACCAACGGCGAGATCGAGGCCGTGGGCAAGGAGGCCAAGGAGATGCTCGGCCGCACGCCGGGCAACATCGTGGCCATCCGCCCGATGAAGGACGGGGTGATCGCCGACTTCAAGGTCACCGAGAAGATGCTGAACTACTTCATCCAAAAGGCCCACAACCGCAAGATGCTGGTGCACCCGCGCATCGTCATCGGCGTGCCGAGCGAGATCACGCAGGTCGAAAAGCGCGCGGTCATGGACTCGGCCTACCGCGCCCAGGCCAGCGAGGTGCACTTGGTCGAGCAGGCCATGGTGGCGGCCATCGGCGCCGGCCTGCCGATCACCGAGCCCTCGGGCAACATGATCGTCGACATCGGCGGCGGCACCACCGACGTGGCCGTCATCTCCATGTCCGGCATCGTCTACTCCCGCTCGGTGCGCATCGCCGGCAACGAGATGGACGAGGCCGTGATGCAGTACCTGAAGCGCAAGTACAACCTGCTGATCGGCGAGCGGACCGCCGAGACGGTAAAAATTGAGATCGGCTCGGCCTACCCCCTGGACAAACCATTGACGATGGAAATTAAGGGGCGCAATCTGATAGAAGGGGTGCCCAAGACCGTGACCGTGGCCGACAGCGAGATCCGGGAGTCGCTGTCGGAGTGCGTAGCCACGATCATGAACGCCATACGGGTGGCTCTGGAGCGCACGCCGCCCGAACTGAGCGCCGACATCAGCGACCGGGGCATCGTGCTCACCGGCGGCGGCGCCCTGCTGCGGAACCTCGACAAGCGGATCCGCGAAGAGACCGGCCTGCCGGTGTCGATCGCCGAGAACCCGCTGGCCTCGGTGGTGCTCGGCACCGGCAAAATGCTCAGCGACTTCAAGTTGCTGCGGAAGATCTCAATTGACTGAAATGGAACCGCAGATGAAAGCAGATGCACGCAGACTTGGAAGAGGGTTTTATCTGCGTTTATCTGCGTTCATCTGCGGTTTCTTGGTTTAGGTGATGGAAACTTTCGTCGCCCGTTATCGCAACCTCACCGTTTTGGCCCTGGCCATATTCACGCAGCTTCTGCTGCTCGGCTACCAGATTAAGGGCGACCGCGACGTTCGGCTGATCCGGCTGTGGGGTGTGACGGCCATTACCCCGGTGGCCCGCGTGGTGCACGGGGGCCATGAGTTTGTGGCCGGGCTGTGGGACCACTACGTTTGGCTCTACGGCGCACAGCAGCAGAACGAGCGGCTGCGAGCCGAGCTGGGCCGGCTGAAGCTCGAGAACCAATCGCTGCGCAACGCGCTGGGGACCGCCGATCGCCTGAAGATCCTGGCGGCGTATCAGCAGGCCATCCCCTCCGAGACCCTGGTGGCGTCGGTGATCGGCGCCGGCGCCAACCCCAATTCCCGCGTCGTTTTCCTCAACAAAGGCTCCGGCGCCGGCGTCAAGCCGGACATGGCCGTCCTTACGCCGGACGGCATCGTCGGCAAGATCCAATCGGTGTTCCCGGGGGCCTCTCTGGTGTTGCTGATCAGTGATGCCAACGCTGCCGTGGGCGTGATCCTGGAGAAGAGCCGGGTGCACGGGGTGATGAAGGGAACGGGCCTCAACGAAGCGCGCATCGATTTGATCGCCAACGAGGAGAAAGTAACAGCGGGCGAGATGGTCTATACCTCCGGCGAGGACCGGATCTATCCCAAGGGACTGCTCGTCGGGACGGTTTCCCACGCGCAATCGGGCCGGGACTTCCAGGAGATCTCCTTGCAGCCGGGGGCGCGGCTGAATCGGCTGGAAGAGGTCTTGATCGTGACCAAGGGCATGCACCAGGATCTGCCGGAGACGTTGCCGCGGGCGCAGGCGCCAAAGTCGCTGTTGCCGCCGCCTCCCCCCGAGTCGGGCAATGATCCGCTCGAGGTCGCGCAACCGGTTGCAGCTTCGTCGTTTGGGGACAACTACGAGCCGCAAACGGACGCCGACCGGCTGAAGAAGCGTTACCGCGATCTGGGCGCCATGCAGGGCCATACCTTCGGCGAAGGGACTCCTGGCTCGAAGCCCCCGGATTTCAACCTCGGCTGGACGCCGCCCGGGGGGACTCCGCCGCCTCGCCGGCCGGCGGCGACGCCGGGGACGCCACAACCGGGATTACCGTCACCGGCGACGTCCCAGGCGGGCACGCCACAACTCGGAACGCCGCAACCCGCGACACAGCAGCGGGGGACGTCCCAGCCGGGGATGCCGCGGCCGCCCGCCGGAGCTGGGGCCCGGCCGCCGGCGACGCGCACCGCTCCCGTCGAGCGTTGACTATGCAGGCGAGCGTCAAAGAGCTGGTGGAAGCCGATGTCAGCCGCCTGCGGCCCTGGGTCGCCGTGTCGGTGGTGATGGGGGCGTTGCTGTTGCAAGCCTACCTGCCGCTGCTGTTGCCGCTGTTTTCGAGCTACACCAACATGGCCGACCTGCCCTTGCTGGTCACCGTTTACCTGGCGTTACTGCGGCGCAGTCCGGTGATTGGCTTGTCGATCGGCCTGGCCGTCGGGTTGGCCCAGGACAGCCTTTCCCACGGGCCGATCGGCATGTATGGCATTATCAAGACCATCATGGGCTACATCTGCTCTTCGCTCACCCTGGTGATCGCCGTCGAGTCGCTGGCCACCCGCGTCGTTCTGGTCTGCGGCCTCTACCTGCTCCACCAGGGGATTTTCTGGGCGATGCAGCGCGTGTTGCTCGATCAGCCGATCGACTTCGCCTGGCAGCGCACGCTGTTGCTGGCGGCCATCAACGGCTTGCTGGCGCTGGCGATCTACCGGTTCCTGGACCGGTTTCGGGAGCGGCTCTGATGGGAGCGCCCCTCAGCCCGCTCGACCGCGACAAGACCAAGTTCGCGCAGGGCCGCATCTCCGCCATCCAGTATCTGTGCCTGGCCGTGTTTCTCTACCTGGCTTCCGGCTTCTGGGAGCTGCAGGTGCAGAGCCCCGATCTGTACGCCGAGCAGGCCGAGCGCAATCGCGTCAAGTGGCTGCCGCTGAAGGCGCCCCGGGGCAAGATTCTCGACCGCGACGGCCGCATTCTGGCCGACAATCACTCCACGTTCAGCGTGATCCTTTCGCGGACCAGTTATGACCCCAGCCACCTGCCACTTATCGCCGACGGCCTGAACCTTCCTTATGAGGAGCTGCAGAGCCGGCTGCGGCGGGCGCGAAACATGCCGGAATACGAGGCGCTGGTGATCAAGAACGGCCTCACCCAGGCCGAGGTGGCCTTCGTCGAGTCGCATCACCCGGAGTTTCCCGAGCTCGAAATGATCCGCTCCCAGCGCCGGCTCTATCCCGCCGAAGGCTTTGCCTCCCACCTGATCGGTTACGTGGGCGAGGTCAGCGAGCCGGAGCTCAACCAGCCGCAGTTTGCGACCTACGAGCCCGGGGCGGAGGTGGGCAAGGCCGGCGTCGAGCGCCAATATAACGACGTCCTGTCGGGCGTCGATGGCCGGCGGCAGGTGATCGTGGACAGCCGCGGTAAGGAGCGCGGCCAGGTCGGCAGCATAGAGGCCAAGCCGGGACACAGCATTCGCTTGACCGTCGACCTCGATCTGCAAGCCGCCGCCGAGTTGGCCATGGAAACGCGCGTCGGATCCGTCGTTGCCCTCGATCCCCACACCGGCGAGGTCTTGGCGCTGGTCAGCACCCCCAACTACGACCCCAACAAGTTTGCCGGGGGCAGGGGCATCAGCGCCGCCGACTGGAAGGCGCTGTTGAGCAATCCCCACAACCCCCTGCTGAACCGCGCCATCCAGGCGCAGCTCGCCCCCGGCTCGACGTTCAAGCCGTTTGTGGCGCTGGCGGGGCTCGAAAGCGAGGCGATCGACGAAAACTACACCGCCCACTGCGGCGGCGGCGCATCCTTCTACGGACGCTTTTTCCACTGCTGGGTTAAGGGCGGTCACGGCGGCGTGTCACTCCACAGAGGCATCACTCAATCCTGCGATGTCTATTTCTATAACGTCGGCAACCGCACCGGCATCGACACCATCGCCGAATATGCCGAAGCGGTCGGCTTCGGTCACAAGACCGGCATCGACCTGCCCGACGAAAAGGAAGGCGTCATGCCATCCTCGAAGTGGAAGCTGCGAAATTTGCGCCAGAAGTGGTACGCCGGCGAAACCATCTCGGTGGCGGTCGGTCAGGGCGCCGTCGCCGTCACGCCGCTCCAGTTGGCCGCCGCCTACGGCGGCATGCTGAACGGCGGCGTCTGGTACCACCCGCGGCTGGTCTCGGACGAGGAAATGCGCTCCATCCACCCCGATTACACCCCGGCCGAGCCGCGCCGCTTCCCACTCGATCGCGACAACATTGAAAAGATCGCCTCCGGCCTCTGGGCTGTGGTGAACGACGGCGGCACCGGCGTCCGGGCCCATATTCAGGGCTACGACATCATCGGCAAGACCGGCAGCGCCCAGGTGGCCTCCAACGAGTTCACCAAAGGAAAGAACGAAGAGGACCTCCGCGACAATGCCTGGTTCGTCGGCGCCTATCCCAAGGAAAACCCCGAGATCGTCGTGGTGGCCCTCTCCCAGTACGAAGAGCACGGCAAGCTCGCCGCGCCGATCGTTCGCGATGTGCTGAAGGCCTATCTCGACAAGAAGATCCGCCGGGAGTGGACGGAGCGCCGGGAACCGGAAGGAACTCAGAAACCGGAAGTCAGGGGTCAGAAGTCAGAAGCCAGAAGTCAGAAGCCAGAAGTCAGAAACCAGAAGCCGGAAGGGCCGCCCCCGCCGACGGCTGCCCTGCGCCCCTTCTGACTCCAGACTTCTGGCTCCTGGCCCCTGTTGTTGCGGGCCGAAGGAAGGAAGAAGGCGGAAGCCGCGCTGGTTGTATTCTGGCTCCTGGCTTCTGTTATTTATGCTTCGCTACGTTTCCATTCGCGACCTGGACTGGACCCTGCTGGGCTTCGTGCTGGCCATTGCGACGCTGGGGGTGCTGCAAATCTACAGCGCCACGCGGGACACGGTCTGGCACGGCGCGCAGAACAAGCAGGTCCTCTACATCGTGGTCGGCATCTTGCTGATGTGGCTGATTTCACAGGTGGATTACCACGCCCTGCTCGACCGTGTGCCGCTGCTGTACCTTCTTTCCATCGCCGGGCTGCTGCTGGTTTACGCCGTGGCGGAGGTGCGCAAGGGGTCCCGGCGGTGGATCCAGTTCGGAGGTTTTACCTTTCAGGTTTCAGAATTCATAAAGTTAGTGTTAATATTATTGGTGGCCCGTTATTTTTCCGAGATGCGCCGGAACACGGTAAGTGGCGCTGACTTGTTGAAAATAGGCGGGTTAGTCGGCTTGCCGATGCTGCTCGTGATGAAGCAGCCGGATCTGGGCACGGCGCTCACCTACCTGCCCATCGCGGCAGGGGGGGTTCTGCTGGCCGGTCTGCGGTGGAAATACATCGCGCTGCTGGCGGTGCTAGGGGCTCTGGTCCTGCCGGCGGGATGGCATTTTCTGAAGCCGTATCAGAAGGAGCGGCTGGAGACATGGACCGACCCCGGCCGGGATCCACGGGGTCACGGGTACCAGTTGATTCAGTCCCGAATCGCGGTTGGGGCCGGCGGCTTGTGGGGTAAGGGCATCGCCAAGGGGTCGCAAACACAATTGCGCTTCCTGCCGGTGCCGCACACGGATTTTATTTTTTCGGCTTACGCCGAAGAGCACGGTTTTACCGGGGTGCTGCTGGCCCTGGCGCTGTACTTTGTGGTTCTGATGCGCATTGTCTACAATGCGCAAACAGCCGCGGACCGCGCAGGAACTTATATCTGCGTGTGCGTCTGCGTGCTGCTGCTGTTTCATTTGTTGGTGAACGTGGGCATGGTGATCGGCCGGATGCCGGTCACCGGCATTCCTTTGCCCCTCATGAGCTACGGCGGCTCCAGCATGTTCACGGTTTTCCTGATGCTGGGGCTGGTGAACAATGTTCGGCTCCGCCGGTTCGTGAACGCGTAGGGCGGTAGACTGCAAAACCAGGGAAACGGCGACGCCACCTGGGGGAGTTAGAAGATCGGCAGCCGGGCGCAATAGTCTGGCCTGCCCAAGAAATTAAAGGATGAACGGGAACCCGAGAATTCTCGCCTGAAGAGCCGGATGAGAGTCCGAGCGGAGGCAGAGAGCGGTTCCGGTGGCCGGATGGAGCGTTGAGCGCGAGCAGAATTTACAGGCTCCGCTTCCCGGCTGTAGGAAATTCGGTAAGCCGATAACCGAGCCCGCACCACGGGCGCGCTGTCTGCCAGGTACATCCAAACGCTGGACGTCTCGCTCGCTCAACGAGATCCCCTCCCGGTCCCCATAAAGGGAAGGAATCCCATGTCGAAAGAATTGATCGTGTCTTCGACCGCGCATGAAACGAAAGTGGCGATCCTGGAAGACGACGAACTGGTCGAGATTTACTTCGAGCGGGAAAAGCAATATGGTCTGGCGGGCAGCATTTACAAGGGCCGGGTCACTCGCGTGTTGCCGGGCATGCAGTCCGCGTTCGTCAATATCGGCCTGGAGCGCGACGCGTTCCTGTATGTTTCCGACTTTTTCGAGGACAACGAAGAGTACGACCGCATCGTGACGACCGTGGAGGACACGGTTGTCAAGATGGAGGAGAAGGGTCAGGTTGCGCCGGACACGGCCGCCGCGCCGCCTTCCGGCAACGGCGCGCCGCCGGTTTCCGAAGTGGAGCCGGAGGCGGCTCCTCGGGCGTCTGCTGCGCCGCTCCGCGGGTCTCCTCCGCCGGCCCAAAACGATGAGCCGGGCCAGGACCGCCGCGGGCAGGGCCCGGCTTTGGGCGGCCGCCGCGGCCGCCGCGGCCGCCGCCGGCGCGTGCCTGGTGGGCGCGGCTTTCCGGAGTCGAAATACGCGGCCCGCAGCGACACGCCGGCCGCACCGCCGCCTTTGGCGACACCGGTTGAGACCCCGGCCCGGGGGCCGGTGCGCGAGGAGGAATCCGATTTCGAAGTCCTGCCGGGC
>JBGOUJ010000306.1:0-9034 GCA_041477005.1 Terriglobia bacterium
GGATTGCGCTCAGCCGTATAGGCCGCAGCCAGCTCGATTTGAGCTTCGAGCGGAGCCGCTTTGCCGGCGGCGGCGATGCCCTTCTCGAGAACGGTCATGCCGCGGGCACGGTCCGCGCCGTCCATCGCCAGGGCGATGCCAACGTAGAGGTCCCGTTCCGGCTGGGGGAGCTGGGGCGGGTCATAGAGCACCACGTCGCCGTGATAGGCGACGTCTTTCTCCTGGAGGGGCGCCAGCAGATCGCGAGCCGGCTTCCGGCGCTGGATGAAGTGGTCGGTCATGACGACGTGGACCACGTCGTCGGTCCGCCGCTGCGGCATGTGACAAGAGATGCAGTTGCTGGTGGGGAGATCCGGGTGGGGCGGGGCGACTTGCGAGTGGCAGCTCCGGCAGCGCTCGCGGAACTGGGCGACCGCCTCCTCGCCGCGCGGCGTGCGGTGGGGATTGTGGCAGGTGATGCAGGTCAGCCGCCCGGCGCTTTTTTGAAAGCAGGCCGATTTCCGCAGCCGGTAGGCGGCGCTCGAAATCTCAAACTTGTCGTCATGACCGGCGCCCGGCGGGTGGTCGAAGTAGACCAGGTAGTCGGTCAGGCGCTGGCCCGGCCGAAACGAAAAAGCCGGCCGGCCGAATCGCCTTACGGCTTGCGGAAGCTTGGCGCTGGTGATCTCCAGGTGGCACTGCTGGCAGACGTCCATTTGCAGGGCCGGGCTGAGTTTTGCCGGGTTGACGATCGCCGCGCGAATAGCCTCAGCGGGGGCCCGGCCGCCGGAAGCGAGCTCGATGTGACGCGTCCCCGGGCCGTGGCAGCGCTGGCAATCGATCCCTTCAGGCAGCGGGTTGGGGAATCGCGCTTCGGCGCCGTAACGATCGGCGCCGGCCGGCAGCGCGGGATAAGCGTCATGGCAGAAAAAGCACCCGTAGTCGATCGGCCGGCTGAAATCGGGGTGCTTCGGGTTGTCGTAGCCCGGGCTCATTGCCCAGCGCCGCTCCTGCGGATACCAGGTGATCGGGAGCTCGGTCAGCTCGCCGCTTTCGGAAAGGTGCAGATAGCTGCGGGCGTGGTTGCCGGAGCCGATGATGTGCGTGATTTCCTGCTCCAGAGCGTTGACCTCACGGCCCTGCGCGTCGAGCTGGTAGCGGCGCTGGTAGAAGCGGCCCTCGCGCTCGATCATCCGGTAATCCCGGCCCGAAGCGGCGTGATGGAAATGATTGTTCCGCGTGTAGTCTTCGACTACGTTGTCGCGGCTGGGCCGGTAGAGGGACCGCGCCATGGCCACGTTGCGGTAGGTCTCGAAAATCGCGGCGTGGCAGGGCTGGCAGCTTCGCGGCGGAGCGTAGGCAATTTCCCGCGGCCGCTCCGGCTGCCGCGAGCAGCCCGACAGCAAGGCCATCCCCAACAATGGCCCCAACAACGGCCCCAACAGCAGCCCAGCCCGGCTTCCCATACGCCCCATGGTACCCCGGTCCAACCGGGTCGGTTCTCCAAGTGGCCGTGGCGCCTCTCGGAGGACCGCTCCCTCACTGTTCGCGGCTCCAATGCTCGTCCGGGGGGCATTTGCCGGAGGGGCAAAATCTGGCGTACCATGAAATGAAGCCCGCTTGAACCAGAAGACCTGAGAGGCAAGATCCTGATGCTCTGGCCGCTGGCCTTATACTTCGCCGTGGTCCTCGTCCTGGTGACGGGGATTGACTGAGGAGTCTTAAAAATGAACCCCCTGAAAGAACTGCTGAATTACGGACAATCCATCTGGCTGGACTACATTCGCCGCGGCCTGATCACCAGCGGTGAGTTGCAGAAGTACATCACGGAAGATGGCCTGCGGGGCGTGACCTCGAACCCCGCCATCTTCGAAAAGGCCATCACCGGCAGCGACGACTATGCCGAGACGCTCCAGAAGCTGGAGCGGGAAAACGTCACCGACGCCACCCAGATCTTCGAGCGCCTGGCGATTCCCGACATTCAGGACGCCGCCGGCGTCCTGCGTCCGGTCTACGACCAAACCAAAGGCGGCGACGGCTACGTGAGCCTGGAGGTCTCGCCGTACCTCGGGCGCAACACGCAAGGGACCATCGAAGAGGCTCGGCGTCTCTGGAAGCTGGTCGGCCGGCCCAACGTGATGATCAAGGTCCCGGGGACCGAGGAGGGCTTTCCGGCGATCCGGCAGCTCATCTCGGAAGGGATCAACGTCAACATCACGCTGCTGTTCGCGGTCGAGGCCTACGAGCACGTGGCCGAGGCCTTCATCGAAGGTCTGGAACAGCTCGCGGCCAAGGGCGGCGACGTGAGCCGTGTGGCCAGCGTGGCGAGCTTCTTCGTCAGCCGCATCGACGCGGCCGTCGATCCCGTTCTGGCGAAGAAGCCCGAAGGGCAGGCGCTGCTGGGCAAGGTAGCGATCGCCAACGCCAAACTGGCCTATCAGCGTTACAAGGAATTCATCGCTTCCGCCCGCTGGACGGCCCTGGAGGCGAAGGGCGCGCTGCGGCAGCGGTTGCTGTGGGCGAGCACCGGAACCAAGAATCCGAAGTACAGCGACGTCCTCTACGTGGAAGAGCTGATCGGCGCCGACACCGTCAACACCATGCCCCCTTCCACCATCGACGCTTTCCGGAATCACGGCCGTCCGCGCAACAGCCTGGAGGAAGACCTGGAGGCGGCGTATGAAATCCTGGGGGCGCTGCCGAAGCTCGGCATCTCCCTGAAACAAGTGACGGACAAGCTGGTGGTGGACGGCCTGCGGATCTTCGCCGAAGCCTTCGACAAGCTTCTGAACGCCCTGGATACGCGCTGCAAGGTCGGCTTCAAGCCCAAGCTGACGGGCCAAAGCTTCAAGCTGTCCGATACGCAGGCCGCGGCGCTGAAGGCCTCGCTCGACGACTGGCAGTTGGCCGGCAAAGTGCGGCGCCTCTGGACTCGCGACGCCTCGCTTTGGACGGGCAAGGACGAGAGTAGCTGGCTCGGCTGGCTGAACATCACCGAAGACCAGATCGCCCACGCTCATCATCTCGAGGAGATCGCCTCGGAGATCAAGGCGGCCGGATTTCAGGACGCGCTGCTTTTGGGTATGGGAGGCTCCAGCCTGGCGCCCGAGGTAATGTCGCGCACTTTCGGCCCGATCGCCGGATTCCCGCGGCTGCACGTGCTCGACTCGACCGACCCGGCCCAGATCCGGGCCATCGAGTCGCAGATCGATCCCAAGAAGACCCTGTTCATCGTGTCGAGCAAGTCCGGCAGCACGCTCGAGCCCAATATTCTCAAGCAGTATTTCTTCGAGCGAGCCGGGCGCGACGGCAGCCGCTTCCTCGCCATTACAGACCCCGAATCGGCTGTGCAGCGGGTGGCCGAAGCCGACCACTTCCGGCACGTGTCGTTCGGATGGTCCAGCATCGGCGGCCGTTATTCGGCGCTCTCCGATTTCGGCATGGTGCCGTCGGCCGTGATGGGGGTGGACGTCGTCAAGTTTCTCGACCACACCGAAGAGATGGTGCACGCCTGCACGTCCTGCGTGGCGACGGACCACAATCCCGGCGTCGTGCTCGGCTCGATCCTCGGCACGCTGGCCCAGCAAGGCCGCGACAAGGTTACCATCGTCGCCTCGCCGGCCATTGCCGATCTGGGCGCCTGGTTGGAGCAGCTTCTCGCGGAGTCTTTGGGCAAGGAGGGCAAGGGGCTGATTCCCGTGGACAGCGAGCCGCTGGGCAAACCTTCGGTTTACGGACAGGATCGGGTGTTCGTCTACGAGCGCTTCACGCCCCAGCCGGACCCCGCCCAGGATGCGGCCATAGATGCGCTGGAGAAGGCGGGACATCCCGTGGTGCGGATCGCCGTCGACGATCGTTACGACCTCGGCCAGGAATTCTTCCGCTGGGAGATTGCCACGGCCGTCGCCGGATCCATCCTCGGCGTGAACGCCTTCAATCAGCCGGACGTCGAAGCGAGCAAGGTCGCCACCCGCAAGCTGACGTCGGAATACGAGAAAACGGGGTCGCTCCCGAGCGAGGCGCCGGTGCTGGAAGAAAGCGGAATTCGCTTGTTCACCGACTCCGGCAACGAGGCCGCGCTCGCCGCCGCGGCCGGCAAGAACCGTACGCTCGCCGGTTTTCTCCGCGCGCACCTCAACCGCCTCGGCCCCGGCGATTATTTTGCGCTGCTCGCTTACATCCAGATGAACAGAGAACACAAGGATGCGCTGGGAAAGATCCGGCTGGCCGTGCGCGACGGCAAGAAGGTCGCCACCTGCCTCGGTTTCGGCCCCCGTTTCCTGCACTCCACCGGGCAGGGCTACAAGGGTGGCCCGAATACGGGCGTCTTCCTGCAAATCACCTGTGACGATGCCGCCGACCTGGCGGTGCCGGGCCAGAAGTATACATTTGGCGTGGTGAAGGCGGCGCAGGCTCGAGGTGATTTTCAGGTGCTGGTCGAGCGCCGGCGCCGAGCGCTGCGCGTGCACCTGGGGCCGGACGTGAAGAAGGGGCTGGGTGTGTTGCAAGAAACCGTCGCCCAGGCGCTCCGCTGAGCCCGGCGTGCGCGACGGATCTGTCGGCTGGAACCGGCGATGGCGGCTCGGAACAGCCTTGACTTGCCCGCGCCCGGCTCGATCAGCCGGGCCATTGCCAGTCGCGGATCTCGGGCATATCGTCGCCGTGCCGGGCGATGTAGAGCTTGTGCTCGATCAGCCTGTTGCGCAGGAACTGCTTCTCGTGAGCGGCGACCGCCTGCAGCTTCGGCACGCGGTCGATTACGTCCATGGCCAGGTGGAACCGGTCCAGATCGTTCAGCACGGTCATGTCAAAGGGAGTGGTGGTAGCGCCCTCCTCCTTGTAGCCGCGGACGTGCAGGTTGGCGTGGTTCGTGCGCCGGTAGGTGAGGCGATGGATCAGCCAGGGATAGCCGTGGAAAGCGAAGACGATCGGTTTTTCGGCAGTGAAGAGCGAGTCGAAATCCCGGTCCGACAGGCCGTGCGGGTGCTCGCTCGAGGGCTGCAGAGTCATGAGATCCACGACATTTACGACCCGTATTTTCAGGTCCGGAAAGTGCTGCCGGAGGAAATCGACCGCGGCCAGCGTTTCGAGCGTCGGGATGTCGCCCGAGCAAGCCATGACGACGTCGGGTTCCCGGCCTTGATCGTTGCTGGCCCACGCCCAGATGCCGATGCCCGCCGTGCAATGCTTGATGGCGGCATCCATATCGAGCCACTGCAAGGCCGGCTGCTTGCCCGCGACAATCACATTCACGTAATGGCGGCTGCGCAGGCAGTGGTCGGCGACCGACAGCAGGCAGTTGGCGTCCGGGGGCAGGTAGACACGCACGACGTCCGCCTTCTTGTTCATCACGTGATCGATGAAGCCCGGGTCCTGGTGGCTGAATCCGTTGTGATCCTGGCGCCAGACGTGCGAGGTCAGAAGATAGTTCAGGGACGCGATGGGCCGGCGCCAGGGAATCCCCCGCGCGGTCTTGAGCCATTTCGCGTGCTGGTTGAACATCGAATCGACGATGTGGATGAAGGCTTCGTAGCAGGAAAAGAAACCGTGCCGGCCGGTGAGCAGGTAGCCTTCGAGCCACCCCTGGCACATGTGCTCGCTCAGCACTTCCATGACGCGCCCGTCGCGGGAAACGTGGTCGTCGGCCGGCAGGATCTCGGCGACTGAAACCCGATCGGTGACTTCGAACACCGCTCCCAACCGGTTGGACGCTGTTTCGTCAGGTCCCATGATCCGGAAATTGCGCGATCCCTCGTTGAGCTTCAGGACGTCGCGAAGCATCTGGCCCAGCACGCGTGTGGCTTCGCCGCGCACTGCGCCGGGCTTGGGGACCTCGACGGCGTAGTCGCGAAAATCGGGCATCCGCAAATCCTGGAGCAGCAATCCGCCGTTCGCGTGCGGGTTGGCGCCCATGCGCCGGTTTCCCTGCGGGGCCAGCTCGGCCAGCTCCGGCATGAGCCGCCCGTGCTCGTCGAACAGCTCGTCCGGACGGTAGCTCTTCATCCAGTCTTCGAGGATTCGCAGGTGGTCCGGCTTGGAGGAGCACTCATCGACCGGTACCTGATGCGCGCGGAAAGTGCCCTCGATTTGTTTGCCGTCAACCTGTTTGGGGCCGGTCCAGCCTTTGGGCGTCCGCAGGATGATCATCGGCCATTGCGGCCGGGACCAAGCCCCGTTCTCCCGTGCCTCTTTCTGAATCGCCCGGATATCCGCCAGCGCCGCCTCGAGCGTGGTGGCCATCAACTGGTGCATGGGATCGGGTTGGTCCCCTTCCACAAAATACGGCTTGTATCCGTAGCCGGTGAACAGCCGGACCAGTTCGTCGTGGCTGATCCGGGCCAGCACCGTCGGCCCGGCGATCTTGTATCCGTTCAGGTGCAGGATCGGGAGCACCGCGCCGTCCCGAGCCGGGTTCAGGAACTTGTTGGAATGCCAACTGGCCGCCAGCGGCCCGGTTTCCGCCTCTCCATCGCCGACCACGCAGCAGACGAGCAGGTCGGGGTTGTCGAAGGCAGCGCCATAGGCGTGGACGAGCGCGTAGCCCAGCTCGCCGCCTTCGTGGATCGACCCGGGCGTTTCCGGCGCAACATGGCTGGGAACGCCGCCGGGAAACGAGAATTGCGTGAAGAGCCGCTTCAGGCCCTCCGCATTCTGCGGGATGTTCGGGTAGAACTCGCTATACGTCCCTTCCAAATACGTGTTGGCTACCAGGCCCGGCCCGCCGTGCCCCGGCCCGGTGATGTAGATCATGTTCAAATCGTATTTCCGGATGAGCCGGTTGCAGTGGACGTAGAGGAAGTTCAGCCCCGGGGTCGTGCCCCAGTGCCCCAGCAGCCGGGGCTTGATGTGCTCCAGGCGGAGCGGCGCGGTGAGCAGCGGGTTGTCGTAGAGGTAGATTTGTCCTACCGAGAGATAATTCGCTGCGCGCCAATAGGCGTCGATCTTGCGCAGGTCTTCGCCGGAGAGAACATCGGTCTTGACAGCCGGTTTCTCCGGATCGAGGATTGCTGTGTCCATACCGGGCCTCCTTCCATTGAGGATGACACAGAAGCGCCCTCCGCGCCGGCAGCGAGACCGCAAACCGGCCCCCGTGGCGGACGGACTGCCGCCAAGCAAACGCACAGGATCGGCGCCGAAGGTGCAGGACGGAGGCTCAAAAGGGGCGCCCGGGGCGCCGGCCGGGGCAACACGCTGGAGCGCGCAGTGAATCCCAAAGCGCTCATCCGATTCGATCTGTCCGCAGGTGGCGGCGGCAGCAAGCGCTTCGTGAGCGACCGGGGTCCGGCGGAAGGTCCATCGGAGGCCGGTCGGAAGCGGCGCGCCGTTAGCCCGAGCTGCTGGTTTTGGCAGAGTGTAATAAAATCAAGAGAGTACACAACGCGGGCGCGTAGCTCAGGTGGATAGAGCACCTGCCTTCTAAGCAGGTGGTCGCGGGTTCGAGTCCCGCCGCGCCTACCAGTTTTCAAGGGCTTACGGGCACGTTCAGGAACGATGAAAAACGCCTGTAGACGATTCTGTAGCCGCTGAAGGCCTAGGAGTTCAACAGGCTGTGTCATCTACCAGCGGCCGCTCGCGTCTTGGGTGCAGGGGGTCGGAATTCAAATCCTTGCGCCCTGACCAAGAAGGTCATTTCCTGCTCCGCGGTGAGTCCACGGCTCGTCGGTCTGAGGTGAAGCCTCGTTAGTGCGTGTATCTCCTAGACGCGAGTAGTTCCACTCCACTGTTGACCAGGAAACCTCTAGCCGCCCGCTGACGGCTTGCGTGCGATCAGTGTAACGAAGGCCTTGACGCTATCGACCGCTGCAGGAAAGTCATCGTAACGCGCCACTTCAACCACCCAGTCGGCAAAGCGATCGATCAGTTCCTCGCGCCGGAAAAGGTAGTACTCGCCGGGGGTGAACATGTCCAGGTACGTCGTGCCTTCAATCAGCACGTTCACGATCGCGCGCCCGCCGGGCCGGACCCGGGCTTGAATGTCCCGGAGCATCGCAAGTGCCCGCGATTTCGGGAAGAACATCAGTAGGCCGATTGCAACGATCGTGTCGTACTCGCTGCCTATCCGAAAGTCCGTCAGCTCGGCTTCGGTGGCCTCGACCGGTAAGTGCTCTTCTTGCGCGGTCTCACGAATCCGCGCGATGGCGGTAGGGCTGGCATCAATTGCCGTTACGGTGCAGCCTCGGCGCGCCGACTCCAGGGCCAGATTGCCCATCCCGCAACCCAGGTCCAGCGTGGCGCCATGGACGTAGTCGAGTGCGAGCCGTTCGAAGGGGTTGAGCTGAAAGTCGCGCGACTTGACCTGCCGTTGAAACTGACCTTCGAAGAACTCAACAGAGCGCGACCTGTCAATGAGCAGTTTGACTCTACTCTGGATCAGGTTTCGCAGCCGGCGAGCCTCGTCGAGAGACATGGTCTTCGGGTCCGGTAGCTCCCAGTCCCTCCGTTCCTTGGCTCTCACCCATGGGCATTGGTCCCCACAACCCATCGTGACCACGAGATCGTACTCTAGATCGGGAAGTTCCGATAGGGACTTGGATCTGTGTGTGCTCAGATCGTAGCCAACTTCCCGCATTGACTCGATGGCCATCGGGTTGACCTGCCAGGAAGGTCGCGATCCGGCGCTGAAGGGCTCAATCTTTCCCTTCCCATACACGCGGGCAAAGGCCTCGGCCATTTGACTTCGGCCCGCGTTCTCGGTGCATATAAAGAGTACGCGCTTGAGCTTTTCATCCCCCACGCAGCTATGATAGCGCCTCGCCGCCCCGTCGCGAGCCGATCCGGCAGATGTGCGGATGATTCAGGGCGGAGACGGCCCGGGCCTCCCGCTCAAATCGCTGTCTAACTCCCGACTCCGAGTTTGACTATCGCCCCGCAGACTCGGGCGCTTTCGCGCGGCCAGTCTGGGCGGCATCACATGCGACGTCATGGGCGAGCTCGGCTGCACGACCGGCGAGAATCGCGCCGGCCTGCTTTGAACTGGAGTCGCACCATGTGCGATCCAAGCGTGATGGAAGCTCTCATATTGGCGCCGCGGGTCCAAAAGCCGGTAGCGCTCAAA
>JBGOUJ010000307.1:0-9009 GCA_041477005.1 Terriglobia bacterium
AAATTCGTGGTAAACGGCAAAGTGGCCAATGAAGGCGCCGGCGCGAACCCGGCCCGGGGCAAAATTCTGTTCCAGTCCGAAGGCGCTGAAGTCTACTTCCGGAACATGGAGCTTCAGCCGCTGAAGAAATCCGGCAAATAGTCCGCGGGAGTTGGAAAACACCAGGTCGCGCCGAGACGGCGTGTTTTCATTCCTCCATTCCTCCATTCCTCAATTTCTCAATTCTCACATCATTGACCGACTTTTCACCGGACCTTCAACACCCTGTATCCGGCCGCAAGCTATGCTTGCGCATGACTCGACATTCATACCGCAAGATTCTATTTCGGAGCGTGTTCTGCTGCTTGCTGGCATCCGCCGGCGCGCAGCATTCGTTCGGCCAGTTCTCACAGATCTTGCTATCAGGGAGGGTCGTCGCGGCAGAAGGAGCGGACGCCGGCCCGGCTCGCGTGGAACTGGCGTGCCCCGGGATGGGGCGGCAGGAACTCTATACCGACCCTGCCGGTTATTTCCAGTTTCGCATCGATCCATCCCAGGAACTGGGTCGAGGCGGGGCGGGTCCGGGCAAGCAGGCGCCGGCATGGAAAGAAACGTGGCCGTTGGGGAGTTGCGAGCTGCAAGCCTACGTCCCCGGCTTCGAATCCCCCGTCATTCACCTGGACCTGGCGGACGCCCGTGGAATGATTCAGGCCGGGCCTATTGTCCTGCGCAGGCTTTCCCGAAGACCCCCAATGACCATCGGCGCGTCGAGCCTGCTGGCGCCGAAGAAAGCCAGAAAATCGTGGGAAAAAGGAAGGCGGGCGCTCCAGGCGGGCAACCTGGAGGAGGCGCAGGCTGCGCTGGCGGCGGCCATCACAATATATCCACAGTATGCAGTGGCCTGGGCCGACCTGGGCCTTGTCCACTTCAAGCGCAACGACATGGAACAGGCCCGGACCGCCTATCTGCAGGCGCTGGCGGCCGACTCGGGCTTCGTGCCGGCCTGCCTGGGGCTTGCCGTAGTCGGGATGCACGAAGGAAATTGGGAACAGGTGGCCGATCGGGCGGAGCAAGCCATTCGCCTGCAGCCGCTTGGATTGCCCCAGGCACATTACCTACAGGCGCTGGCCAACCTGCAGCTCGGCAGGTTGCAGGCGGCCGAAAGAAGCGCGGAAGAGGCCGCCCGACAGGACGCCGGCCGGCAGTTCCCCGAGATCGACTACGTGCGGGGCCTGGTCGAGGCGCGCCGGCAGAACTACCCGGCGGCAGCGCGCTACTTGCGCCGGTACCTGGACCGCGCGCCCCGGACGGCGCCACTTGCGGTAGTGACGCGGCAACTGGCGGGAATTGAGAAATTGAGGAATGGAGGAATTGAGGAATGAAAACACCCCGCCCCGGCGCGAACTGGCCTACGCGTTTTCGTTTCGCACTTCCGTGGTCGCCTCGCCTTGTGGGCGCCGGCTTCCGTACCGACAAAACGCCGCCTTTTACGTCTGTGGATGGTCAACCGGCGGCGGCTCCGGACCGCATCCAGCTCTCGGCGGCAGCGGCTTCTATGATCCGCCGGACCTCGCGCTTGTCGTAGGGCTCCACCAGCAGATCGTAGGCGCCGTGCGCCAGCACGTGAAGCCACAGGCCCGGATCTCCCACGCGGGTGCAGACAATTATCTCGGCATTCACGCGGTTCTCCCGGACCTCGTGCATCACTCTCCACCAGCTTCCGTCGGGTAACGCCTCGTCGGTGAGCACGATCTGAACGGGCGGGTGGGTCCGGAGTATCCGGCGGGCTTCCTCGAAATCACAAACCGGCAGCACCTCGACCCCGGACGACTCCAGCCTATCGATCAGCGGCAGCCGGCGCTCAGCGTCCATGACGAGCAAAACCAATGTCCTCATACCATATATATACAGGCCGCCGGTTTCAGCGGCTTGACAACGCGATCAAATCTCGGTGAATCTCACGGCGACCGCCGGGGCATTCGGGCGGGCGCGCCGCAGCAATGGCGGGCGGCTGATCAGCCGGGCCGGTGTCCCACCTGGCGTGGGAATTGAGAAATTGAGGAATGGAGGAATGGAGGAATGAAAACACCCCGCCCCGGCGCGAACCGGTCTACGCATTTTCATTTCTCAATTCCTCCATTCCTCAATTTCTCAATTCTCTCAAATTCCATAGAGACAAAACGCCGCCTCTTACGTCTATAACCTTATGCACTCGATCTGGCAGGACCTGCGCTTTGGGCTGCGCGGGATTCGCAAGGACCCTGGCTTCACGATCCTCGCGGTTCTCGCACTGGCCCTCGGGATCGGCTCCGTCACCACCATCTTCAGCGTGATCCACAACGTGCTCCTCAACCCGTTCCCGTATACCGACCCCGCGAGGGTCGTGTTGATCCAAATCCATGACGTCGCCAGCAGCCGTCCCGGCGGCCGCTCGTTCTTCACCACTCCCGAGTTTCTCGACTACCAGGAGCAGACCCACGTCTTCGACGGCGTGATCGGCGGGGGCTACGAAGACGTCCTCTACTCGACCGGCGAAGGCACGGAGCAGTTCAGCGGCGGCTACGTCACGCCGAACATGTTCCAGTTCCTGGGCGTGCCGGCCCTGCTCGGCCGGGGCATCACGCCGGACGACGGCAAGCCCGGCGCGCCGCCCGTTTTCGTGATGAGCTACAAACTGTGGAAAAAGCGCTTCAATCTCGATCCGGCAGTGCTGGGCCGGACCTTGGTCCTGAACGGCACGGCGCGAACGCTGGTGGGCGTGATGCCGCCGCGCTTCACCAAACAGGGCGCGGACCTATGGAGGCCCTTGGCCCCGGTTCGGAGCGACCCGGAAGCCAAGCAGCGCTATTACCTGATACAGGCGCACATGAAACCCGGCGTCACGCTGCGCGAGGTCGAAGCGGATGTCGACGTTG
Source organism: Terriglobia bacterium (assembly GCA_041477005.1). Taxonomy (GTDB): domain Bacteria; phylum Acidobacteriota; class Terriglobia; order Bryobacterales; family JACQDG01; genus JBGOUJ01. The sequence continues at coordinate 2,895 of JBGOUJ010000307.1, forward strand.
TCGCGCACCGCCTGGCCCAGGCGTATCCCAACGACTACCCGAAGAAGTTCAGCGTCCATATCGAGACCTGGCTCGATTGGTTGGTAGGGCGCTTCCGAAAGACTCTCTACACCCTCACCGCGGCCGTCGGTCTGCTGCTGCTGATCTCGTGCAGCAACGTGGCCAACCTGCTTCTGGCGCGGGCCACCGCCCGAGAGAGAGAAATGGCCGTTCGCTCTTCGCTCGGCGCCAGCCGCTGGCGACTGATCCGGCAATTACTGGTCGAAAGCTTCCTGCTGGCCCTGGGCGGAATGGCCACCGGCTGCCTGCTGGCGTACGGCGGAATCAAAGCGCTGGTGGCGTTGATTCCCGACGGCGCGATACCGACCGAGGCCGTTATCCGCATGAACGTGCCGGTCCTGCTGTTCAGTCTCGACATAGCCGCCTTCACCGCTCTGCTGTTCGGACTCGCGCCCGCCTTCCAGACCGCCCGGCGCGATCTCACCACGCCCCTGAAGGACTCCGGCCGGGGTATCAGCGGCGGATTCCGGCGTGGAAGGCTGCGCAATGCCCTGGTGGTGGGCGAGGTGGCGTTGTCGCTGGTGATGCTGGCCGGCGCCGGCCTCGTGATGCGGAGCTTTGTCGCCCTGGCGCAGGTCGATCTCGGCCTGAACCCCGAGAACATCCTGGTCGCCCGCCTGCCTTTGCCGCGCGAGCAATACAAGACGGCCGCCGCCAAACAACGTTTCTTCCGTCAATTGTTGCCGCGCCTCTACGCGCTGCCCGGCGTCGTCGCCGCCACCGAAACCAGCACCCTGCCCCCCTACGGCGGCATCGGCACCGAAGTGGACATCGTCGGAAAGACCCACAACGAAAAATGGAGAGGCATCTTCCAGTTGTGCAGCGAAGGTTATTTCCCGACGCTGGGCCTGCGGCTGCTGCGCGGTCGCCCGCTCTCCGAGGTCGAGGTAAATGATGCCCGCAAGGTGGCGGTGGTCAACCAGACGCTGGTCCAGAAATTCTTCGGCCAGGAGGATCCCATCGGCCAGCGAATCAAGTTGACTTTCCTCGAGACGATGCCCGATCCGATCAAGGACCCCTTCTTCGAGATCATCGGCGTCGTCGCCGACGCGAAAAACCAGGGCATCCAGGACCCGCCCCTGCCCGAGGCGTTCGTGCCCTACACGATCACCGGCGCTTTCGAGCGCGGCATTCTGGTCCGGACCTCGCAAGAGCCCCACAGCATGCTCAATACCGTGCGGCGTGAGATCTGGTCGGTGGATCGCAACGTAGCGTTCACCTTAACCGGCAGCCTGAAGGACTACCTCATGCAGTTCTCCTACTCCGAGCCGCGCTTCAGCCTGATCCTGCTGAGCGTGTTCGCCGGCCTGGGACTGGTGCTGGTAGGAATCGGCGTCTACAGCGTCATCGCCTACACGGTCTCGCGGCAGACACACGAGATCGGGATTCGCATGGCGCTGGGGGCCGGCCGGGCGGACGTGCTCCGCATGGTGCTAGGGATGGGCGCGCGGCTGATCGGGGTGGGGACGGCGGCCGGCCTGGTGGCCAGCCTTGGCGTAACCCGGCTGATGGCGAGCCAGCTCTGGGGCGTCTCGCCCCGCGATCCGCTGACGCTGGGCAGTGTCGTGGCGGTGGTGGCCGTCGCCGGCCTCGCGGCCTGCTACTTCCCCGCCCGCCGCGCGACAAGGGTGGATCCGATGGTGGCGCTGCGATATGAATAGCTCGCAGCCTCACGACCCCAGCGTACGCTGAAGGTCAACAGGTCGGCCGCGTGAGTAAACGCGGAGAAGTACACGTTGGTGTCGAGCACGACTCTAAGCTTTCCGGGCGTTACGGCGCTCATGGACGAGGCGGCCTATGTCCCTGGGCTTGATGCCGAGCGCTTTGGCTCGCTCAGCACCATAACGCGTGAGCCGGCCAGTCTCTTTGAGCATCTGTCTCTCGCTCATGGGATTTCGCTCTTGGTCGGCTTTGGTCTCGGCGATCAGGTTCCTGAGAATTGAGAAAGTGAGGAATGGAGGAATTGAGGAATGAAAACACCCCGCGCCGGCGCGAGCGGGTCTACGCGTTTTCATTTATCAATTCCTCCATTCCTCAATTTCTCAATTCTCAGGCATGCCTCCTGCTATTCTGATGTGGACGCATCGTGACAGCCCAGAGTCGTCCACCTAACCAACGAAGAGTGGCCGCGGGAAGCCCCTTCGTGAGTAGGCCGGCGATTGAGCGCCGTTCGGAAAGGAGCGACAATGTCTTTCGCGCGGATAACTTTCACTCTGTTCATTTTCCTGGCGCCGCTCGCCACATCGCTGGCAGCGGCTAGCGACCCCTGTTCATTTCTGACGCCGGCAGAAATCGAGTCGGCCCTCCAGGCCAAGATCACCAAGACGCTTCCAGACTCAAACGATCTACAGAAAAGCTGCATGTTCGAGCTTGGGAAATACAAACTGATGCTCATCTATTACACGAATCAGGCCGACGAGTCGAAGTTCAAGAGCATCGGTATTGGCAACGACGCTAAGGACTATGGAAACATCGGGTGCAAGGTCGTCGACGCGGGCATTCTGATGAGCACGAACTGCAACCGCTACAAGCCACGCTTGCTCCGCATTTCGGTGCAGATCCGCGATTCCAAGCAGCCAGTGCCGATGGAGCTGGCGAAATCTCTGCTCGAAAAGGCCGGCGGCCGGTTCAACTAGCGTCGTTCCGGCTGACGGGAACGCAGCTTCAGGCCAGGTGCATGCCGCCGTCGCGACACTAGCAGGGTCATGAAAGAAGGCCATAACCCCATCTCACCGCAGAGAGGGAGCACGCAGAGGCTGGAAACAAAGGGTTGCCTCAGCGGGCAGCGTCTCCGCGGTGAATCGGATCGGGTTTTCAGCCGCCCCGTATCGGTATACTGAACAGAGATGCCTCCCACGAAGTGTTCTCTCGCCGTTCCGGAGAAGGCTGACCCATGAACGCCACCGCTCCGGTAAAGAAGCCGGCCGGCTCGGAGCGGCTTAGAGCGCTGTGGCCGACCATCTGGGAGCTGGTCCGTCCGCGCCGCGGGCTGCTGGCCCTTGGCTTCGTGTTGATGCTCATCAACCGCCTGTCGGGGCTGGTGCTGCCCTTGTCGACCAAGTTTCTCATCGACGACATCATCGGCAAGCAGCGCCGGGAGCTCTTGTTGCCGTTGGTGCTGGCCGTGGTGGCGGCCACCGCGATTCAGGGCGTGACGTCGTTCACGCTGACGCAACTGCTGTCCAAAGCCGCGCAACGCCTCATCGCCGAGCTGCGGCGCAAGGTGCAGGCGCATGTCGGCCGCCTACCAGTGGCCTACTACGATTCGAACAAGACCGGGGCCCTGGTCTCGCGCATCATGACCGACGTGGAGGGCGTCCGCAACCTCATCGGCACCGGCCTGGTGGAGTTCGCCGGCGGGCTGCTCACGGCCGCTTTCTCGCTGGTGGTGTTGATCCGCATCAGCGGCCTGATGACCGGCCTGGCATTGTCCTTCGTGCTGGTGTTCGGAATCGCGCTCGGCAAGGCATTCGGCACCATCCGGCCGATCTTCCGCGCGCGGGGCAAGATCAATGCCGAAGTCACGGGAAGACTTACCGAATCTTTGGGCGGCGTACGCGTCATCAAGGGATATCACGCCGAGAAGCGCGAGGAGGAGGTCTTCGCGCGCGGCGCGCAGCGGCTCCTGGACAACGTGCTTCAATCCCTGACCGCGATGTCGCTGATGAGCCTTTCGGCAACGGTGCTGATGGGCATCGTGGGCTCGGTGGTGGTGTTCGTGGGCACGCGTCAGATCTTCGCGGGCACGCTGACGCTGGGCAGCTTCGTGACCTTTACCGCGTTCCTGGCGTTCCTGGTGGCGCCGGTCTTCCAGGTAGTGGCTATCGGCACGCAGCTTTCCGAGGCGCTGGCCGGCCTGGAGAGGACCCGCGAGGTGATGAGCGAGCGTCCGGAGGACCAGGATCCGAAACGCACTGTGTATCTTTCGGGCCTGCGCGGCGAGGTGACCTTCGATAACGTCAGCTTCGGCTACGACGCGGGCAAGGAAGTGCTCACCGAGATCTCGTTTCAGTCCCTGCCCGGCACAGTCACGGCGCTGGTAGGTCCATCAGGGGCCGGAAAGTCGACCATCATCGGCCTCATCTCCGCTTTCCATACGCCCACCGCGGGCGTGGTTCGTGTGGACGGCGTGGATCTTTCGACCGTCCGTCTGGATTCTTACCGCACGCGGCTGGGCGTAGTGCTGCAAGAGAGTTTCCTTTTCGACGGGACGATCCGCGAGAACGTGGCCTTCTCCCGTCCGGACGCCACCGAAGAGCAGATTCTCCAGGCCTGCCGCATTGCGCGCGTGGATGAATTCGCCGAGGGTTTCGAAAAGAAATACGACACCATCGTGGGTGAGCGCGGCGTCAAGCTTTCCGGCGGGCAGCGGCAGCGCGTCTCCATCGCGCGCGCCATCCTGGCCGATCCGCGGATCCTGATTCTGGATGAAGCCACATCCAGCCTGGACTCCGAATCCGAGGCGCTGATCCAGGAAGGCCTGGCGTATCTCATGCAGGGGCGAACCACCTTCGTGATCGCCCACCGGCTCTCCACCATACGCCGCGCCGACCAGATTCTGGTGGTGGAGGCGGGCCGCATCGTGGAGCGTGGAAATCATGAATCGCTCTATGCGGCGCAAGGCCGGTACTTCGACCTGTACACCAAGCAACATGGCCTGCAAGAGAACCTGTTCCTCGCTCCCGGCGAGGGGGACGAGGTTGCCGAGGGCGAACTATCCGCCGAACCCAAGGCCGCGAGCGAGCTGGGTGAAGCGATGCGCCTGATCCGCGGATGAACCAGGTGGTGGCGATGGCCAGATCCGGTTCCGAGCCGCGACCGTAAGGGGTGCAAAGGAATGGATGGCCGCGAATGAACGCGAATGCACGCGAATAGGTCATTGTCTTCATTCGCGTTTATTCGCGTTTATTCGCGGCTAGAGTCGATTCTCTTGCAGCTCTAGAATCGGGCGGTGAGGGGAACCGGCTGGCCCGTGGAGGTGCTCTCGTAGACGGCACTCGCAATTTCTACGGCGCGCAAGCCGGCGAAACCGTCGGCGAGAGCAACTGTGGAGCCGCCGGCGCCCTGGGCGAGTCGGACGAAGTCGCGGAACTCTTCTTGAAACGACAGGCTCGTGGTTGTTTCCCAGCCCCGGAACTTCTCGCGGAGAATGATCTCGGGATAAAGATGGAACTCGCGCCGGCGTTTCCCGCCGGGCTTATCCATGTAAATTGCCATGGCGAACATGGGCGCATAATACGCCCGCGCCATGCCCCGATCTCCGTAGGCCTCGATAAAAAATCGATAGCCCTTCCACTCGGTCCAGGTGGCGTGGAGAGTGGCGACCTTGCCCGCGGGGCTGCGCAGCAGGGCGAAGCCGTTGTCTTCGGAGCGATCGAGCTTCCAGACGGCGCCCGTCGCGACGCCGTAAACCTGGCTGACCTCGCCGAGGAGGTAACGCGCCAGGTCGATCACGTGGATGCCGACGTCCATCAGGGCGCCGCCGCCGATGGCGTCCTTGGAATACATCCACGGCGCTTTGAACTCGCTCAAGCCGGTGTGGCCGGCAAACGCGCGCACGTGGTCGAGCGTCCCGATGCGGCCGCTGTCGAGGGTTTGCTTGAGGAATTTCACGGCGGGAAGGTAGCGGTGATTGAAACCGGTGGTCAGGAGCTTGCCGGAGCGGCGGGCGGCCTCGACCATACGGCGGCACGCCGCGACCGTGGGGGCGAGGGGCTTTTCGCACAGCACGTGCTTCCCCGCCCCGAGCGCCGCCAGCACGATGTCCTCGTGATAAGCCGGAGGCGTCGAGACGACCACGGCCTCGATATCCGGCTGCTCTAGTAACTGTTGATACTGTTGGAAGCACGGCGTCCCGGCCGGGGCCGCCGCCCGCGCGCGGTCCGGCTCGACGTCGGCCACGGCCGCCAACCGGCATTCCGGAGCCATCGCCAGAGCTTGGGCACGAACGCGTCCGATGCCTCCCGCGCCGATCAATCCGAAGTTCATCCGTGTTCCAGTGTATGATGAAACACTTCCCTGCCCAAATGGGAAGACCGCCTGGCGCCACGCTTGG
>JBGOUJ010000308.1:0-9000 GCA_041477005.1 Terriglobia bacterium
CCGGCGATCTGGCCTATCTCTCGGCCGAGGATGCCGAGATCGTCCGGATGCTGCAAGCGTCGGGGAATGCACGGAAGTACGCGCAGGTGGTCAGCTTCACCGATGGCGATCCGATCGAGGAAGAAGCGCGGCAGTACGTGCCGCGGCCGCCCCTGCCGGAAATCAACCGCATCCGCGGGCATGTGGCTTTCGAATACAACGCAATCCGGGACCGCGGTCAGAGCGGACTCTCCAGCAACGGCGGTGGACCGACATCGGCGCAGGAGGGCATCCTGTTGCGCGCCGACATGACTCGGATCGGCGGCACCTACTGGAACTTTACAGGCTACTGGCGCGGCCGCATTAACTCGCGAAGCGGCAGCGGGCAGCAGACTCTCACGGATCTGCTGAATCGCACCTATCACATCGGTATCTTTTACAACAATCCGGAGTCGAAGTACGTGGCCGGATTCGGACGGCTGTTCCTGCCGTACGCCAGCAGCCTGAACACCATAGACGGCGGCTACTTTGGGCGGAAGCTGAGCCGCACGGTCACGGCCGGCGTCTTCGCCGGATCGCCTCCCGACCCGACCGCCTGGAATTACAATCCCAACCGCCAGATCGGCGGGGCATTCGTCAACCTCGACACCGGCTCCTTCGATCATGTCCGCTATACGGGCACCGCGGGCCTGGCGCTGACACGCCTGCACTGGCAGGCCGAGCGCCAGTACGCCTTCTTCGAGAACGGTCTCTTCTTCAAGCGCTACGTCTCGGTGTATCACAACCTCGAAGCGGACCAGCTCGTCCAAGGGCGTCTCGGAGGCGCCGAGAGTGGCGCCGTAGTGAGCCGCAGCTTCCTGACGTTGCGGGTGCAGCCGCATCCGATGTTTTCTTTCGACCTGAGCCACAACTACTTCCGCACGGTGCCGACATTCGACCTGCGCCTCCTCGGCACGGGGCTGCTGGACAAGCTGCTGTTTCAGGGCTGGAGCGGCGGCGTGCGGCTGGAGCTCCCGAAGCGGGTCAGTCTCTACACGAACCTGGGCAGCAACCGCCGCGAGGGTGACGCGAAACCCTCGCTGAACCGCATGTTTGGCGTGGCTTACGCGAACATTCTGGGCACGGGCATGCGCCTCGACTTGCGTCACTCGCAGTTTGACAGCTCCTTCGGCAAGGGGCGCTACGAAACGGTGTCGGTGAGCCGCGACATCGGTGAGCGTTTCCGCGTCGACCTGCAGGTCGGCGAGCAGGATTTTCGTTCCACGTTCACGCAACAGAACCGCGCCCGCTTCCTGAACTCGACGGTGGATTGGTTCTTGCTGACCCACTACTCCCTGGGCGGCGGTGTGACGCTGTACCGGGGGCAAGTGCAAAACTATGACCAGATGTTTTTCAATCTTGGTTATCGCTTCTGAGCTGGCGGTCCGGCCGGCCGCCGCCGCCCCTGCTCCCGCGCTGGACGCGCTGCTGGAGCGCGCCGGGAAGCGCGTCGAGCAGTTCTGGGAGCAATTCTCCGCGGTGACCTGCCTGGAGACCGTCACGCAGGTAAAGCTCTCGCCGCAAGGCAAGGTGATCGCCCAGAAGAAGTCCACGTTCGATTACGTGATCCTGATGCAGCTCGCGGGGGAAGACCTGACGGTGGAGGAGTCCCGGCAGGAGCAGGGCAAGCCGCCGAAGGCCGCCGACCGGGCTTTGCTGGCGACCAATGGATTCTCCACTCTTATCCTCGTCTTCCATCCGCATTTTCAGAGAAGCTACGAATTCACGCTGCTGCCGGAGGAAGAGATCGACGGCCACCGCATGCAGCGGGTCCGGTTTCAGCACGTCGCCGGCCGGCGTTCGCCGTCTGTGCTGCAGTTGAAGGGGCGGGAATACCCCATCGAGTGGCTGGGCGAAGCCTGGATCGAGGCGCAATCGGGAAGCGTGGCGAAGATCGCCGTCGGGCTGAAGGCTCCGATGGACGACGTCGGCCTGCGGAAGCTCGAGAGCGAAGTGCGCTATGTTCCGGTTCCGCTGAAAGGCCTGCCCGCGGCGGCCTGGTTGCCGGAAATGGCTTCCATCGAGGCCGGCACGTTGCGGCAGCGCTGGAAGAACGTGCACCAGTTCTCGCGATTCCGGCAGTTTTCCGTTGGTGTTGATGTAAGGATTGAGGATCCAAAATAATGGCAACCACACCCACAACACACCCAGGGACACAGACCAGCGCCCTTTTCACCCTGGACGTAATGCGGCGGCACAAGCTGCGGCTGCAGCTTACCTGGCTGCTGGCGGCCGGTTTCATCGTCGCGACGGCGATCTACGGGTATCCTTACTACAAGCTGGATCTGCCGGAACGCGCCTTTTCTCCCTACCACCGGCTCCTGCGGCCGAGCGGCACGATCGGCGGGCGCCTCGGGCTGTTGGGTCTGGCCATGTTCTTCTGCCTGTTTCTCTATCCGATCCGCAAGCACTGGGCATGGCTCGGGAGCATCGGCAAGACGAAGCACTGGCTGGATTTTCACGTGCTTCTAGGCATCACGGCGCCAGTCGTGGTCACGCTGCACTCCTCCTTTAAGCTGGGCGGTTTGGCGGGCGTGGCCTATTGGATCATGATCGCAGTGGCGCTCAGCGGATTTATCGGCCGCTATCTCTACGCACAGATTCCGCGGCGGCTGAGCATGGCTGAGATGTCTCTCAAGGAAATGGAAGACTCCTTGGGCAACTGGGCGCTGCAACTAGCCCAGCAACATGTGCTGCCGCCGGAGGAGATAGCTCCGCTGCTGGCGCAGCCATCCCGGGAGGACGTGGAGCGGATGCCGATTTGGGGGGCGCTGAAGATGATGATCCGCATGGACGCGGCCAGGCCGTTTCAGGTCAGCCGGCTCCGCCGCCGGTTCCTGACGCCGGCCCGCGTGGCGCTGACGCTGGGCGGGCTGCTGCCATCCGGTCATCGGGAACTGGAGGGCGTGATCACGGCGGTGCGCGGGCAGGCCTGGCTGTCAACCAAGATGCTGTATCTGACGCGGGTCCAAGAGGTGTTTCATCTTTGGCACGTCGTGCACCGGCCGTTCAGCTACTCGTTCGCCGTGCTGGTGGGAGTGCATGTTGTCGTGGTCATGCTTTTGGGGTACTACTGATGGAAACGTTGGCTTCGTTTCTGATCGCTTCGGCGGTGACGTTCTTCTTCCTGCGGCAGTACGTGCGGAAGCTGACCGTGTTGAAGAAAGCGCCGGGCGGACCGGCTCCGGTGGTGATGAAGACGGCGCCCTGCCCGCGCTGCGGCAAGCCGGTTCCGGAGGGCTCGTCGTTTTGCGCCAGTTGTGGCGCGGCGCTTGCAATGTGGACTGTGCATCGCGCCGAAGTCCAGGAGCCGGGCGGAAATCCCGCGGAAAAGGGAAAGCCCAAGCCCGTGATCAATGCTTCGTTGTGCATCGGTTGCGGCGGGTGCGTGGAGGTCTGCCCGGAGAGCGGGACGCTGGAAGTGCACAGTGGCAAGGCGATCCTGGCGCATGCGGAGCGCTGCACGGGTCACGCCCAATGCGTCACCGCCTGTCCAACCTCGGCGATTACGCTGGCCTTCGGCAACGTGCTCCAGACGATCAAAGTGCCGCGCCTCAATGAACATTTCGAGACGAATATTCCCGGCCTGTTCATCATCGGTGAGTTGGGCGGGTTCGGACTCATCAAGACCGCGATCAACGAAGGCCGGCTGGTGGTCGATAACATACGCCGGCGGCTGGAGGCTTCCGGCCAGTGGGAGGCGGCGCGGGACGAGCACGGCGCGGTGGTGGCGCCTCCGGCGGACCGGCCGGAGCCATACGACGTTGTCATCGTCGGAGCGGGCCCGGCGGGCTTGAGCGCCTCGCTTACGGCGCATCAATGCGGGCTGCATTACCTCACGGTCGAGCAGGGCGAGATCGCAGCCACCATCCGTAACTATCCGCGGCACAAATTTCTGATGGCCGAGCCGATCGAGATGCCGCTTTACGGCAGCCTTTACATTGGCGACGGCACCAAGGAAGGACTGCTCTCGGTGTGGGAGACAATCATTTCCAATACCGGCGTGCGAGTCCGCACCAACGAGCGCGTGGTCCACATCCTGCGCGAGCAGGAGCTTTTTGCGTTGGAAACACTCAAAGGCCGGTATCGTGCCAGGAACGTGGTGCTGGCGCTCGGCAAGCGAGGCACTCCGCGGCGGCTCGGCGTGCCGGGCGAGGAGCTGAGCAAAGTAGCTTACCGGCTGATCGAGGCGGAGACTTACAGCGCCAACGACATCCTCATCGTCGGCGGCGGCGATGCGGCGGTGGAAGCAGCCGTGGCCGTGAGCAAAGGCGGGAGGAACCGCACGGTCCTGTGCTACCGTGGCGACCAATTCACGCGGCTTCGCGACCGCAACCTGGAGATGCTGAAGAAGGCCGAGTCCGAGGGGCGGCTGAAGGTCATGCGCCAGTCGCAAGTGCAGGAAGTCCGCCCGGATTCGGTGGTGGTGGCCGCCAATGGCAGCGGAACGGTGGAGCTCCCCAACGAGTTCGTGTTCGTGCTGATTGGCGGCGAATCGCCCGAGGAGTTCCTGCGCAAGACCGGCGTCGAGATTGTGGAGAAAGCGATTTCCGCCTAACCTATGGCGCTCAGCAAAACCCACCAAAAGATCCTGGCTGCAAGCGCGACCGGCGGTGTCCTGTTCCTCGGCCTGTTCGCGGTCAACAGAAGACAGCCGTCACCCCCGCGCGCGTCCCACGAGGAGCTGCCCGCTCCCGGGGCTAATCCCGCCGCGGACCAGGCGCACGAGGCGAAAGCCCTCGCGGTGGAACTGAAGAAGAAACCGGATCACACGCCGATTCTGTTCCGCATGGCGCAACTGGAGCGGGAAATGGGAAAGCCGGCGGAGGCCGCCAACCACCTGAGGCAGATCCTCACACGGGAACCCGCCAATCAGGAAGCCCGGCTGGAGCTGGGACGCGTGCTCTACGAAACCGGCGACGTGCAGGGTGCGATCGAGGAAACCAATCGGCTGCTCACCCAGAATCCCAAGCACGTCGACGCCCTGTATAACATGGGCGCCATTTATGGAAACCTCCAGAAGAACGAACTGGCGCGCCAATATTGGGAACGCGCCGTTGCCAGTGACCCAGCTTCGGAGAGCGGCAGGCGCGCCAAGGATTCACTGCTCCGGCTGACTCCGCCGCGCTGAGGAACCGTCTGTGAACTCCATCCTCCCCAACAGTCTGTAGCGGTGGCGCGAGGGCGCCCCGGCCCGGAGGGAGATCGCTGCTCAGAGGGCAAGAAAATTCCGCAGGATGGTCTTGCCGGTGTCGGTGAGCACCGATTCGGGGTGGAACTGCACGCCCTCCACCGGGAACTGTTTGTGGCGCAGGCCCATGATCAGGCCGTCCGGGGTGGTGGCGGAGATTTCGAGAGCCTTCGGCAGCGAACTCTTCTCGACGATCAGCGAGTGATAGCGGGTGGCGATAAAATCCTGCGGCACGTCCCGGAAGATCGTCTTTCCATCATGATGGATCCGGCTCGTCTTGCCGTGCATCAGGTAGGGCGCGCGAATCACGCGGCCGCCGAAGGCCTCGCCGATCGCCTGGTGGCCCAGGCACACGCCCAGGATCGGGAACTTGCCGGCCAGCCGCTTTACGAGCGGCACCGAAATGCCGGCTTCCCGCGGGGTGCAAGGGCCGGGCGAAATGACGATGCGTTCCGGCCTCAGCCGCTCCACTTCCTCCACCGTGATCTGGTCGTTGCGGCGCACTTCCAGCTCGGCCCCCAGCTCGCCCAGGTACTGCACCAGGTTATAGGTGAACGAGTCGTAATTATCGAGCACTAGAATCACGGGAGGCCTCCTCGACGGCCCGCAATAGCGCCCCGGCCTTGCTCATCGTCTCCTCATACTCCCGCTCGGGCACCGAATCGGCCACGATGCCCGCCCCTACTTGGATGTGGGCCTGGCGGCCGTGCACGGCCATGGTGCGGATGGCGATGCACGAGTTCAGATTGCCTGAGAAATCGAGGTACATCACGCTGCCGCCGTAGACGCCCCGGCGGGTCGGCTCGAGCTCGGCAATGATCTCCATGGCCCTCACTTTCGGCGCTCCGGACAGCGTTCCGGCCGGGAAGCAGGCCATCAAGGCATCGAACTCGTCAGCGTCCGGCCGCAGGCGCCCCACGATGCGCGAGACGATGTGGATCACGTGCGAGTAGCGCTCCAGGATCATGAGGTCCTTCACCTGGACGGAGGAAAACTCGCAGACCCGCCCCACGTCGTTGCGGCCCAGATCGACCAGCATGATGTGCTCGGCGCGCTCCTTCTCATCGGCCAGCAGCCGCCGCTCGATCTCCTGGTCCTCGGCCTCGCTCGCGCCGCGCGGATGGGTGCCGGCGATGGGCCGGTACTCCACGCTGCGCCCGTCGACCTTCACCAGCATTTCCGGCGAGCTGCCCAACACGATCTCCCGGTCGAGCTGCAGGTAGAACATGTAGGGAGAAGGGTTGATGGTCCGGAGCGCCCGGTAGACCTGGAAGGGATCGATATCCAGGCGCAGATCGAGCCGGTGCGACAGCACAACCTGGAAAATATCGCCGGCCAGGATGTATTCCTTGGCTTTCTCCACTGCCCGGCAGAATTTCTCGCGGCCGACATTGGAGCGCGGCGCTGGGACCGTGACTCCCCGAGCCGTCATTTTGCTCCGCGGCAGAGGCCGCGCAAGCCGTTTCTCGATGGCGGCGATCTCTTGCAGGGCGCGCTTGTAGCCTTTCTCGAGCTTTCCTTTCCACTCGTCGCACCGCACGTTGGCGATGATCCAGATTTGGCGCCGGACGTGGTCGAAGGCCAGCAGGGTCGAGAAGAAAACAAACACCGCATCCGGCATCGGCAGATCGTCTTTGGCGAATGGCGGCACCTTGGGCTCGACCAGCCGTACGAGATCGTAGCCGGCGTAGCCCACGGCGCCGGCGCTCAAGGGCGGCAGGCCCTGCTGGCCGGCGGGGCGGAATTGCCGCGCCAACTCCCGCAGAATTTGAAAGATATTGCCGCGCTTCTTGATGGTGCGCCCTTGCCGGGCGATCTCGACCCGGTTGTCGCGCGCCCGCACGATCAGGAACGGATCCGCTCCCAGATAGGTGTAGCGCCCGATTCGCTCCCCGCCCTCGACGCTCTCGAGCAAGAACGAATAGCGGTGGTCCGCGGCCAGCTTGAGGTAGGCGGAAACCGGCGTCTCCAGGTCTTCTCGCACGACCTTGTAGACCGGCACGACATTGCCTTCGCGGGCATGGGCGAGAAAGGTTTCGAGATCGGGAAGCATAGGGGCGTCCTCAAACGGCCAGGGCTTCGCGGGCGATCGCTTCCATCGCCGTGCGCGGCGGCGCCATGCCGGTCCAAATCTCGAACTGCGCGGCGGCTTGCTCCAGGAACATCTCCAGGCCCGAAATGAACGGTTTGCCGGCTGCCCGAGCTTTCTGGAGCAGCAGCGTTTCAAGCGGGTTGTAGACCATGTCGAAGACCAGATCGGCCGGGATCTCGTCGGCGAAAAAGCACTCGCCCACTCGCGGGTTCATGCCCAGCGAGGTGGCATGCACCAGGGCGTCGAAGCGCCGGCCGGCCAGGCTCTCGCGGCTCAATGCCTCGGCGCCGCACAGCCGCGCCAACGCTCGTACGCGGTCGGGATTCCGCCCGGTCAGGAAAATCTGCGCGCCCTTTTCCACCAGCCCGAAGGCCGCACTGCGGGCGGCGCCGCCGGTGCCGGCGATCAGAATCCGGGCGTTCTTCAGCTTGAGCCGCTTCTCGATCGGTTTGGTCACGCCGGCAACGTCGGTGTTCGTGCCCCGCAGCTTCCCCTGCCGGCGGTAGACCGTATTCACCGCCCCGATCCGCCGCGCCACGTCGTCCACGACGTCGAGATGCCGCAGCACCTTCTGCTTGTGGGGAATTGTGACGCTGAAGCCGGCCACCGGCAACTGCGCTGCCAGCGCAAAAAAGTCGCCCAGCCGGCCTTCCTCCACCAGAAACGGCAGGTAGACGGCGTCGACGTGACGGGCCTGAAAAGCGCGATTGTGTACGGCCGGTGAAATGGAATGACCCACCGGGTTGGCGATCACGCCGTAAACCTGCGTCTCGCCGGTGTGCCGCTCCGCGCGGTACTGCCGGCGCAGCAGCGCGCTCGACACCTGGCCCGGCGCGGTCGGCAGGTGGCAAGACGGCGAGGCGTAGGTGAACGGGCAGTGACGCGAGAGCGACAGCACCCGGCTGGGAATCCCCACCTCGCCCATGCCCAGCACGACCAGCGGCCGCTTGTTGGCCAGCCGGGCCACTTCTAATATGCGGGCATTGTCAGTGGGCTTGCGGGCCATCGTCACCAGCTTGTGGACGTCGGCGGGCGTCTTCTCGAGCTTGCGTAAAATCGGCGTCAAAGCGGGCGTGGATTGAAAATTGTGGTAGGACACGACCAGCCGGGCGCGCCCCCGAAAGGCCGCCAGCCCCTCGGGCGCGTCGGCCGCGGTTTCGATCTCCACGTCGACCGCCTGCACACCGGCCTCCACGGCTGCATCCAACAGTTGAAACTGCTCTTCGATGCTCCCCTTGAACTTTCCCCCGTTCTGCTTGCGCCGGCAGGTGGCCAGCAGGTAGACGTCCGGATGGCGCTCCCGCAGCTTGCGCACGACCGCGAGGCCCTGCCGCGGGTCATCCAGCATGTCCAGCCGAAGTTCCAGAAACTGCTCGCCGGCGTCGCAGGCTTCGGCCGCCAGCTTTTCCAGCTTGCCGGCTTCGGCGCACCCCAGCGCAACACAAATTCTCGGGAAGTCACTTCGATAAGCCATGTCGGGGGATGAAAAGGGTAGGATAGCACAGCGGTGCGCACCGCTGAGCTACCGGCGCGCTAGCGCAATCCGTCCGTAAGGCATCTCGAGCGCCCCAACCGGGGGAGGCGAAAACCGGAGTTGAAGAAGACGCCGCCGAGGTCAATGACTTCTTCGAAGACCGCCAGCGCCTGCGCGCGAGGAGGCCCTAACGAAAGCGGTGGGCGCAAGCCGAGCGCGAGCAGG
>JBGOUJ010000309.1:0-8992 GCA_041477005.1 Terriglobia bacterium
CATCGCTGTTGCCCGTTACAGAATCGGATGTTCCATGTGCATTGGCGAACACGGCAGTAAATGTTGTTGCCGTAATGGCCGTTACCACAACGTTCTCCGGTGTTCCTCCAATGGCCAGCAGCCTCCCGATATAGATCCGGGACATGCTGCCTGGTGTAACAGTTCTCGTCCCTGCCGCAATCGCGGTCCCGAGTGTCGTGCTCACATCACTTTGACTAAAAAGTCTGTAGAGGCTAATGCCATGGGTATCGGTGGAATTAGCGGCCCCGTAGAGACCTGTAACTTCGTTGTACCCCACGTCTGCAAACGTGGCCCCGGCATCTACGAAGATGCCTTTGACAGGGTGGTTGTTACTCCACCCCGTTGTACTGCCGAGTAGGCTGATTCCGCGGACGCACTGATTCGGGCCATTCATGTCAATGGTATTTATCGTCCCAGTGATAGCGATGTTGCTAGCCATCTGCAAATTAGTCTTGCCCCAGCCATCACCAACCAGGCAGGCCCCTGTCAATGTTCCAAGGGTGAGAATGTTTCCTGTGGTAATTCCCGTTCCGATCAAGTATGTCCCTGTCGTCAGATAGGCCAAAGTCCCAGCGATATTCGCATTCGTGATGCAGGTGTTGATCGCGGTCGTGTCGTCGGTGGCCCCGTCGCCCTTCACCCCGTCCCAGGTCTTGCAGTTACGCACCAGCACCCCGAGGCCGGGATTCGGATAGGTTCCCCCCAGGTCGCCGCCGGCCGCGCTGGACGGCGCCGAAGTCCCGGCGCGATACCAGGCCAGCAGCGTGTCCCCCGGCTGCGGAATCGCCTGCGAGGTGAAGGTGATCGTCCCAGCCGACAGGTTGAACTGCCCTCCCGGCTTCTGCACCACCCCATTGCGCGTCAGTTCCAGGCTGCCCGCCGGGCTCGGCGCCGCCGGCAAGGTGAAGACCGCGTTGGTTCCATCGATCGTCCCCGCCGGCGTCACCGCGTCCTGGAAAACCGGCACGTTGACGCTCCCGCAACTCCCGCCGGCCGAAACAATGTTTCCGTTGGCGTCAAAACTCGCGCAGTCGCCGGTCGCCGTCGTCCCAGTGAAGAACTGCGCCTGGGCCCCGTTGCCGTGCTTCTGGCCCGAAGGAAACTGGAAGAACCCATTCGACGCCACGCTCGACAAGAGCGTCCCCGAGTTGTTCTGCCACTCCTGCAGATTCGTGCTCCCCTGCCCCGCCCCCGCGGTCACCCGGATCCGCGTCGCCCCCGTCGAGGGCGTCGGATCGGTCACGATCAGCGACGTGTTGATCGAGATGTCCCCCGAGCGCGCCAGTTGCAGGGGCGTATCCTTGAAATTTCCGTTATCGTCGTACCGGTTGAAGTTGTAGGCGTTGGCGAAGGTCGTGGTCGAGAAGCGGTTCAGCCCGCCCACCTGATAGAACAGGCTCGTCGCGGTGTCCCCCGGCCGCGCCGAAAAGAAAGCTTCGGGGAAAAACACCCGCCCGGTCGAGGTGATCGAAGCCAGTAGGTTGTCGTTGCTGTCGTGCCATTCCTGCAAGCTCGCCACCTGCCCCGTGGCGCCCTTCACCACCAGGCCGATGCTGCTCGGCGCCGCGCTGCTAATCGTGTCGCTGGTGTTTTTCAGCGCCCCGATGCTTCCCGGGGTCACCGGGTCGCTGCCGCCCGCCCCGTGCGTCGCCGCGTGCGGCAGCGGTGTCCGCGCATCACTGAACCGCGTGTCGTTTCCTTGGGCAATCGTGTTCGGCCCCGTTCCGTACACCGGGCTGACGTCGGTGCGGTCCGAGCCGGCGTTGTCGGCCGCCTGCAGCCCGTTCCGGAAGTTGGCGGTGTGCCGCTGCGCGAGCGACGCGGCGGCATTCTGAAACGTCTGGTAGAACTCTCCGGTCACCGCCGACTGGCCCGGGCTCCAGCTCAGGTTCCCGGCCCCGTCGGTGTGCAGAAGGGTTCCCGGCAGCCCGTCCTGCGCCGGGAGTGTATAGGTCGTGCTGCTGCTCAGAGGCGGCACGCGGAACCCCACCGCATTCGAGCTGTTCCCAAAGTGGAATTCGAGCAGCGGATTGTTCCCTTGCCCCGCCCCGCCTCGCAGGATCTGCCGCGTCACCCCGGTCGCCGCCGTGGCGTCGTAGACTTCCAGCGTGCTGGAAGGCGTGAACGCTGTCGGCCCCACCCCCGTGTTTCCGCCCGCGGTGTAAATGTTCGCAGGGCTGCCACTCCCCGTCCCCCCCGCCAGGGCCGGCGGCCCGGCCACGCGGACTTGCGGCAGCCGCACCGGCGCCCCGCTCTGCGGCACCACCCACGTCTCGGTGTAGGTGGATTTGCCGTCCAGCAAATAGAGCGCTGCGTAGCTGGTTCCCGACGGGTTCGGCGCCAGGTCCACCTTCAGCACGCCATTGACAACTCGCAGCGTGATCGAGTTGCCGGCCACGGTGCTCCCATCGGTCCCCGTGAACCCCCTCCAGCTCACCGTAATCAGGCCGCTCGCCAGCGTCCCATCGGCATTGTAAAGCGTGTCCTGAATCCTGGTCCTGGTGATCGCTGGCGCCATCAGGAGCCAGCACAGCAGGCCGACAACCAAACGCCATCCACGTCTCTTCATGCCCCGGGCCTCCAAAAATGAAAAACCCAAGCCGGTCAGGCTCGGGTTGGGTCGGAACGTCTCTCCCTTCAAGCTTAACGGAGCGTTCCTGGGGTTCCAGCAAATGGTAAACCTACATTGCTGATTCTACTAGCCAAATTTTTCCGTTACCGCCGTGACCCGCATCGGGAGTACCCGGGTTTTTGCTTGGTTCGGGCGCCCCATGGCTCTTCCCGCGACCGTAAGGGAGCGGTTACCACGCTTAGGTGAAAGTGATCCTACGAGTAAGACTTGATCCTGGGGCGCCGGCCTCCCGGCCCCGCCCGGCGCTACGGCAGGTCGACCAGGAAAATGTTGCCCTTCGTCTCGGCGAACTCGTAAACGATCTGATCGCCCTTGGGCGACCAGGCCGGATACCGCACGTAGGACCGCAGCGACCGGTAGTCCGTGAGCCTCTTCTCCTGCCGCGTCGATCGCGAAATCCACCAGACGTTCCAGGCGCCGTCGCGAAATCCCGCAAGCGCGATGCGGTCGCCGCCGGGCGACCAACTGAACGGCCAGCTATGCCCCCGCTCGGCCGCCAGCAGCGCGTACTCGCCGCCGTCTTTACGCATTACGGCAAGATAGGTGCTGTCGCCGCGCCGCACCTCGAAGGCAATCCATTTCGCGTCGGGAGACCAGCAGGGAAAACCCATCGATTCCCTGTCGAAGGTGAGCTGCGTCAGCTTTCCGGTCTCGACCGAGCGTTTCCAGATGTTGTTGACGCTGCCTTTCGAGGCGTGAAAAACCAGCTCGCGGCCGTCAGGAGAAAGATGCACGGCGCCCATGAGATCCGGCAAATTCGAAAACGGCCGCGCCGCGCCATTATCGAGCGACGTGAGCCAGACATTGTAGGCCCCGCCCCGGTGCGAGGCATAGACCAGGCTCTTGCCATCCGGCAGCCAGCTCGGCATGTACTCGCCGGCGGAGCGCCGTGTAACAGGAGCCGGATCGCTCCCGTTGGCGTTCATCACCCAAATGTCGCCGGAAGCTCCTTTGAGCTGCGAGTAGAAGGCGATCCGGGAGCCGTCCGGCGAAAAGACCGGATGCATCTTGCGGAAGCGCGTATCCTTGGTCAGCCGGACCGGAGTGCTCTTCGCTTCGAGCGACGACGGCTCGACCGCCAGCGACCACAGATCGCTGGTCATGGTCGAGAGCGTGTACGCCAGATGCTTGCCGTCGGGGGAAAGGGCGAAATCCCTCGGCAAATCGAGTCCGGTGCGCTGCACGTCCACCGGCCGGCCGGCGGGCTGCTGGCCTCCGGGGTCTATGGAAAGCCGCCAGATCCCGAAGTCGTCACCCTCGGTAAAGGAAGCGTAGTAGATGCTCCTTTGGTCCGGGGCATAGACGGGATGTAAGTACATTCTGGCGCCGGAAGCCACAGGAACCACTCGCCCGTCGTTGACCGAAGCAGCCCAGATCTGTGGGGAATGGGCGGAGGAGAAGGTCACAAAAGCGATCCAGCGGCCATCGGGGCTCCAGGCCGGCCAAAAGTGCTTGCCCGGCGCGCTCGCCGGAAGCGTGACTTGTCTTGGCGCGCCTCCCTCCGCTGAGACCACCCAGATCGTCGTGGGCGAGTTCGGCGCTAGATCAATCGGCACGAGCGAAGCAGGCGCATTGGACTGAAAAGCGATCGCCGAGCCGTCCCGCGACCAGGCCGGCGCCGCGCCAAAGCTGCTGATTTGCCGGCTGAGGCCGCCCCCGGCGGGCACAACCCAGATGCCGCCGCGCCCTGCGCAGTAATAGGCGATGGAGCGGCCGTCCGGCGACCAGGCGGGCTCAAGATTCTGAGCGCCGTCCTCGGTCACCTGAATCTCCCGCCCATCCGCCGCCGCCGTTTTGACGTAGATTTCGAAGCGCCCGCTGCGGTCTGAGCTGTAGGCGATGGCGCCGCCATCCGGAGAAAATGCCGGATTCAGATCCAGCCCGACGGAGGTTGTGAATTGCACCGGGTGCGAGAGACGGCTCGATCGGAAGCTCGATCGGAATTGGCCCGACGGTGTCCCGGCGTGCCTCCACATTGCCAGGCCGGCCACGAGCGCGACAACCAGCGCCGCCGCCACAGCCGCCCTCCGCCCGACCCCAGAGGGGGTCGCCATCGGCCACACCTGGAAAGGCTTCCCGCCATCCAGCGGCCCACTACCGGGACGTTGCCCACCATCCGGACTAGACCCACGGTCCCCAGGCCTGCCGCCATCCGGCGGCTTGCCGACACCCGGAAGCTGTCCAGCGCCCAGGGGGGCGTCCACATCCGGCACATCCAGCGGCTTTACATCGGCAACGAAGCGGTAGCCCAGCGTCGGGATCGTCTCGATGTACTTGGCCTGCTTGGCGTTATCCCCGAGCGCCTTGCGCAGTTGCGCGACCACGCGGGTCAGGGCGTTGTCGGTGACGAAAGCCCCTTGCCAGACGGCGCCGAACAGCTCTTCCTTGCTCACCGCCCGGCCGGCGTTCTCAATCAAGAACACCAGCACTTTGAAGGACTTCGGCTCCAAGTCCAGGGCCACGCCACCCTTGCGGACCTCGAAGTTGCGAAGGTCTACTACCGCGTCATCGAACTGGTAACCACGTTTGGCCGGCTCCATCACGATTTCCTAACAGACTTAGACGCGAACATCACGCGAACGTAACGACGCTCAGCGCCCCGTGCCCCTAGCATCCCTCCATGGGCCAATCGCCGAGAGTCAAATACATCATTCTAGCCTTGTCTGCCGGGGCCGCCTTCCACTCCGGAACGGCTGCCGCGGCGGTCAGCATCCCACTCCGCCTCATACGCGGCTACCCGGTGGTAGGGGAAGTTTTCATCAACGGAAAGGGGCCTTACAATCTTCTCCTGGATACCGGGTCCGAATCCACTATAGTCGATTCCGAGCTTGCCCGGGAGCTCGGCCTGCGCCCCAGCTTCCGGGTCACTGCGGTGACGGCCGGGGGCGCTCGAGAGGCGCCCGGAGCCGTGATTCCAAGTATCGGGTTGGGCGGCCTCGCAGCTCGGGATCTGGAAGTCGTGTGGTATGACATGCCGGCCGCACGCCTGGGCGGACGGGTTCGCGGCGTACTTGGGCAGAACTTCCTCTCGCGCTTCAACTATCTGCTGGATTTCGACGGCCGCAAAATCGTCTTCGAGGAAGGTGCGGAAGCGCTTACCAAGCCGGAGGACCGCCGGCTCCGTCAGGAGAAGATGAGAGGCCGGGTCACGTTCTTCTCCGAGCCACCGCATGGCCGGGGCCGGCCCCTCGAATGGATTCTCGACTCCGGGGCCTCAGACCTCGTGCTCTTCCACAACGTGGAAAGCTTTGAGCCGCTCGAAACGACGGCCCGCGCAGCGACCAATCTAGGCTCTCGCAATGCCACCCGGGGCCGGATCCGAATTCTGAAGATCGGGGGCCAGGTCTTTTGCTACCTCCCGGCTGTCTTACTCCAGGGCCTTCCAGAGGCCGCGAGCACCGCAGAGGACGGCTTGTTCCCCGCCCGCCTTTTTCATTCCATCTATGTGAACAACCACGAGGGCTACATCCTTCTGAATCCTGCTCTCACGCAGGAGCGCAGCGCACGCCGCGGGGACCACTTTCACCGCCCCGCGTCGAATCCCACTCTTCTTTCCGAGCCGCGACCGTAAGGGAGCGGTTGTCGGCCTCGCCTGAAGGCCGATAGCCCATCAGTAAAGTCGCGGCCCGGGTAAACTCCTCCATCTCCGAAACGATCCCCGGGATCTAAAGCCTCTCCAGCCAGGCGCCCCGCCAAGACCGCTTCCCTCGTGCCCATCACGAATGACCGTTGCTCGAGTCGCTTCCCGATGGCCTGCCCGTGTTACCCTTCTCCCTTATGCGCAGGTTCATACTAGCCCTCCTGCTGGCGGTCCTTCCCGGCTGCCAGAAAGCTCCGCCATCGGAGCCGGATTTCTCCGCCGCCCGCATCGCCGCCCACGTCCGCTTCTTGTCGGACGACCTGCTCGAAGGCCGCGGCGTCTCGACCCGCGGCGAAGGCCTGGCCACGCTCTACATCGCCACCCAATTCGCCGAGTACGGCCTCGAGCCGGCCGGCGACAACGGCACTTACTATCAACGCGTCCCACTGGTCGGCGTCCAGACCAACCCCGCCTCGACCATGACCTGGGACAATCACTCGCTCAAGTTCGCCGACGAATATATCGGCGTCAACCAGCGCCAGCAGCCCGAGGCCGTCTTGGACGCCCCCGCTGTCTTCGTCGGCCACGGCATCGTCGCTCCCGAGTTCCAGTGGGACGACTACAAAGGCGTCGACGTGAAGGGCAAATTCGTAGTCCTGTTTACCAACGAGCCCGATTCGACCGACCCCAAGTTCTTCGGCGGCCCCGCCCTCACCTATTACGGCCGCTGGACGTACAAGTACGAGCAGGCCACCCGCCAGGGCGCTCTCGGCTGCCTCATCGTCCACACCGACAAGACCGCTGGGTACGGCTGGCAGGTAGTTCGCAACTCCTGGTCGGGCAAGCAGCCGTTCGTCAAGCTCGGCCCGGGCGAGCCGGCTCTCGCCTTCGCCGGCTG
Organism: Terriglobia bacterium; assembly: GCA_041477005.1. GTDB lineage: Bacteria > Acidobacteriota > Terriglobia > Bryobacterales > JACQDG01 > JBGOUJ01. The sequence continues at coordinate 7,132 of JBGOUJ010000309.1, forward strand.
GGTCACCGAGGCCGCCGGCAACCAGATCTTCGCCAAGCTCGGAAAAACGGCCGCCCAAATGCTCGAAGCCGCCAATCACCGGGACTTCCAGCCCATCCCGCTCCCCATTCGCCTTCGCGGCCGCATCCACAGCGATCTCTCGCAGACCGACACGCGCAACGTAGTCGCCCGCCTCCCCGGCGCCAACCCCCAGCGCCAGGACGAGGCCGTTCTCTACACCGCCCACTGGGACCACCTCGGCGTCGGCATCCCCGTCAACGGCGACGCCATCTACAACGGCGCCGTCGACAACGCCACCGGCTGCGGCATCCTGCTGGAAACCGCTCGCGCTTTTTCGACCTTCAATCCCCGCCCCGACCGCACCCTTCTGTTCGCCGCCGTGGGGGCTGAAGAGGGCGGCCTGCGCGGCTCGGAGTACCTCGGCGAGCATCCTCCCATCCCCGCCGGCAAAATCGCCGCCGATCTGAACTACGACGGCATCTTCCCCTTCGGCCGCACCACCGACATCACCCTGCCCGGCTACGAGCGCACCACCCTGCGCGATTTGGTCGAGCGAACCGCCCGGGATTTCAATCTCAAGATCAAGCCCGATCCCCGCCCCGAGCAGGGACACTACTATCGCTCCGACCACTTCAGCCTCGCCCGCGTCGGCGTCCCCGCTTTTTCCCTGGATATTGGAACGGATTTTATCGGCAAGCCCCCGGGCTGGGGCGCCAAAGCCTACGACGAATACAACGACAAGCACTACCACCAGCCGTCGGATCAGTTCGATCCGAGCTGGGATTTCTCCGGCTTGGCCGAGCTCGCCCGCTTCGGCTTCCGCCTGGGCGTCGGGATCGCAGGCCTCTCCCAGCTCCCAACCTGGCAGCCCGGCGACGAGTTCCTCCCGGCCCGCCAGAAGTCATGGCATTAACTTCGGAGGACTGCATGCCACCAGAGGATAAGCGCGGCCGCGTGATCGGGATCGGTGGAGTGTTCTTCAAGTCGGCGCGCCAGGACGGTCTGTCCTCCTGGTATGAACAGCACCTCGGCTTCCAGTGCAAGCTGGATCAGAGTGTTGTGTTCGAATGGATCCAGCCCGAAAAGCCGGGCCTCCGGCATCGGACCGTATGGGCAATCTTCTCCGAAGAATCAAAGTACTTCGATCCGAGCAAAGCAAGCTTCATGATCAACTACATCGTAGACGACCTGGATGCGATCCTGGAAAGGCTCAGAGCGGAAGGGGTTTCGATCGACCCGAATAGAGAAACCGACAGCGCCGGCCGGTTCGCCTGGATCTACGATTCCGACGGCAACAAGATCGAGTTGTGGGAGCCCGTCCGGACTCCGCCACCGAGTCCAGAAAGGTAGCGACAAAAAGGGGTCTTCGCCCCATGGAAGCGCTGCGCATAGCCACATACAACCCGGCGGTCTTCGGTGGAAATGCTGGGCACGCGCGGGAATGCATCTCTGGCGCTTCGCCAGTGCCTCGTACCACGACTGCATTTGTTGGCAAATTCTCAAGTGTTGCAATGAGCCTATTCGCGAAAAGCCGGGAATTACAGAAGATATCTTCTTCGTCGGGCGGCGGCCTGTGTTTCCGCAATGGTGCGGGCACCCGACCGAACGGGCGCCGCATCGCCTTTGGCGACGTGGCTTTGGCATACAATCCGATTGCCGGGCATGGGATCCACGTCGCCCCTGCCGGCGATACGAGCGCTGCGGCTGCTGAGCGGTTGCCGGACGCTTGTGGAGCGCGCGCGCTGGCGCCACCTCCACTTCCTCGGCGCCCTGCCCCGGCGGCCCGCCGGGAACTCTCCCCCCTACCTGATTCCCTCCGATTTACTGGAAATCTTCTTTTATATCCGTGTGATCCGTGTGA
>JBGOUJ010000310.1:0-8981 GCA_041477005.1 Terriglobia bacterium
CTTCCAGCGTGGCGTCGGCTCGAATGGTGGATGCCGCGTTTACCGTAAGGCCTGACATAACGGCCGGCCGAAAGCCCTCCTTCTCAATGCGGACCGTATAGACGCCCACCTGCAGGCTGGCTGCCGTATACTCGCCGGCCTCATTGCTAGCCAGAGTAGTCGTCGTGTTGGTGGCGATGCTGGTGACCGTGATGGTGGCGGCCGGAACGACGGCGCCGGAGGAATCACGCACCGAGCCGGCGATCGTTCCGCGCTCGGATTGCGCGAACAGGGAAGCGGCAGCGAGCAGCAGGCACCCAAGCGCCCATAGAGCGCCCCAAGAACGGCGTATACGCATATACTCTCCTCGACAGCGAGACTCGTACACCAGGGGGTGTACCGACCCAGACATTATACCCCCAGGGCGGCGTTTTGGGCACAAGGGGTCTGTAAAATTCTCTGCCCTGTAAATTCTTTCTCGGACCTCTCCCCCACCCGCCTTCAACTTCCTGAAATCACCCGAACTGGGGCGACCCGAGCCTCACGCTGGGCGACAGCCGCGTGGACGCCTCCGGCAAGGCAAGTCCGGGCAGCGGCGCCTTCGGCACTATCAACTCCACCCGCAGCCAACCCCACCTGCAGCGCGATGCGGCAGTTGCAGTTCAGCAGGTATTCGCTCAGGGATTGGTTGAGCCGTATTACCAAAGTCGTATGACCCTAGCTGGATTGACTACCAATTGGATCGGCTTTAGCCTGGAGAAGACTTTGCTCCCCCCTTGGGAGCCTGCAAGGCCCAGCCACGGTTCCTGGTGCCGAGGAGGACCATATGCAGCACCGATCGAACGCTTTACTCGTGATGCCGCACGAGCGTGCTTCCGGCTTGATGGCTCAACTGGTGGACATCAAACGCAAAGTTTGGGCTGCTACCAGTTGTGAAGAAGCCGCGACACAGTTGCGCGACGACCCGGATATCAGCCTGGTGCTGACGGACTTGTCGCTGCCGGACGGCAGTTGGTTCGACGTCCTCAACCTGGTCGGCGACCTTCACCCCGGCGCCAAGGTCGTGGTCTGCGCGCGGATCGCCGATGAGCGGCTATGGACCAAGGTGCTCGAAGCGGGCGGCTTCGACGTTTTGGTGGAGCCGTATGAGGAAAGCGAGGTCAGCCGCATCCTGGGCTGCGCCGCTCGGGTCCCTCTGGCCCACCACCTTGCGTTCGGAAGTCGGCCCGAGGCCCCGCTCCAATCCCTGCGCAGCGCCTAGTGCCACTCCCAAGCTATCCGTAGCGTAACGAGAATTCTGTTCTCGCTTCCGCCAGCCGTAAACCGCCGGCACTTCCGGCTCCCGGCTCCTGGCTTCCCATGCCGAGAGGTAGGGTAATAAGGTTGGAAGGACCCTACCCAGTACCCGTACCACCTTAGGCCCTTAACCCTAGGAGCCCGGTACACCAGATATGTTGCGGTCCTCTGGACAACTGATCTATTCTTGCTGAGTCTTCCCCGGGATGGGTCTTGAGGTCGGGGAGAAAAGAAGGTGACCAAGCATGAAGTTCAGGCACGGAATTTCCCCAGACAGTCTTCGGCGGTGGGAGATGTTTGAGCGCATTAGCGTAATCCAGGGAAAGCGCGGGCCGCACGTCGGCCAGTCGGTGATGAGATTCATCGTGGACGCAGAGCTCGAGGCCATCGACCGCGCGACCGCCGCCAGCGAGCGGTGGGAAGCGGCGATGGTGCGGACCGGCAGCCGCTGAACCGGGCCCCGTTTGGAGGGCCGTGGATCCGTTATTCCTTCAGGCCAAAGGCGTAGACTCGGGAATCGTAGGTCGAGACGTAGATCTTTCCGTCAGCCAAGGACAGTCCGCTAAAGTGGGTCCAGCTATCGATGGCGCCGCCGCTCGAGTAAAGCTCCTTGCCGGTGGGGGCGTCGAGGGCGTAGAGGACCGCGTTGCCGGTCTTGGTTTTGATGCGCTCGGGGGAACTTAACAGAGCGCCGTCGTCGCGCACCTGGCGGGCATTTTCTCCATTCGAAAGGGCAAAGACCACGCCGCCGGCGATCACCACCGGCTCGGGCAGGCTGAAGTCGCGGGAGATCCAGACCGGAATCAGCGCCGGCTTGTTATTCTCGACGCCCAGCTCGAAGCCCATAATGCTGCCGTTGGGAGCCGGGCCGTTGGTGTATTGGAATTTGGGCGCGTCTTTAGAAAGCGGCCCCCAGGTGGGAGCGTAGAGCCAGCGGCGGCCCTCGGGGTCCTCCCAGGTCGACATGGCGCCCCAGGCGCCGCGGCCGGCGAAGTCAATGTCATCGTTCGAATAGCGCGCCCGAAACAGAGGCGTGCGGTGATCCGGACCGCCGAGCGCGGCTGCATCGAGCAGGAAGATCGCGCCCTCTTTGCCCGACGCCGCCACCAACTGCCAGCTCTTGAACGGGAAGACCACCGGGCTGATGCAGCCCATGTCCAGATCTTTCTTGGTTATAAAGTCGCGATTAGCCGGGGTGTAGTAATCGAGCAGCTTCAAATCGACCGGGTTCAGCGCCAGGACCGTGTCGGCGTACCTGCCGTTGGCCGGGTCCCAGATGCCGTCCCCGCTTTCGGCGTAGATCTTGCCGTCCGGGGCGATGGCGGCGCCGGCGCGCCCCCAGATCCCCCCGCCGCCGCCGGTGCTGGTGTAGAACTGGGTGACCGGCCGGGCCGGATCGCGCAAGTCCATGGCGTAGACGCCCGACCGCGCGCTGCCGCAGCCTTGGGAGATCGTGGTGTAGGCGACCCCGTTCACCAGGTTCAGGCTCCAGTTCTTGGAAAAGGGCGGCACGAATTGGGTGGGCGGGAAGCGGTCTTCTCCATTTACGATGTTCAGCCCACGCAGCTTGCCGTCGGTGGTGATCAGGTAGACGCTCCGCGCTCGCTTGTCCACCACCGGGGTGGCAACCAGGGCGTTGGGGCACAGCCAGTTTGGTTTGCCTTTCGGCGTCAGCTCGTTGGTAAAGCTCTTCTGCCACAGAACCTTGCCTGTGTCGGTGTCGATGGCGTAAAGGTTGTCGGAGCTGCCGGCGACGAACAGCAGGTCTTTGAAACCCCGCGGCGTGATCACGTTCTCGACGACGATGGGGGCGGTGAGAGACGCCATCTCGCGGGGAACATTGTCGAGCTGGGTCTTCCACTTCAGGCCGAGCTTCGAGACGTTGCTCTTGTTGAGGGTTTTTTCCTGGGCGGCCGAGCCGGTCCGCTGGGGGTCGCCGCCGAAGGTGAGCCAATCGGTGGCCGGCCGGGCCTGGGCCGATAGAACTGCTGCAAAAGCGAAGAAAGCTAATAGCGGCATATGCCTCACCTTGTGCGGATTTCAGATAGTAGCGCAAGGCGGGGCGGCGGACAAGGCCGGATGGCGCTTGAACCGGGCCTTTCCGCGACCGAGCGAGGGTGGTTTCCGGGTAGCGGCAAACCGCCCCCTTCCGGTCGCGGCTGGGAAACCGAGGTCAGATCTCGAGAGTGTCCATCAATTGGTTGATCTGCTGCTCCAGGCCGGCGCGGCGCTTCTGGATCTCGGCCTCGCGGTCGCGGAGGCCAGCCAGTTGAATCTCCTGGGCCGCCAGGCGCTGGGCGTATTCCTGCACCTTTTGCTGCTGTCCGCTGACCTGGTTGAGACTCGAGATGTTCTGGCGCAGGCGGCTCTGGTCCTGGATGAGGTCCTGGATCTGCTTCTCGGTGAGTTGGATGTCGCTTTGGGCCTTGGCCAGTTGCTGCTTGAGCAGGACCAGCGGTTCGAGCTTCTTGCGGCTTGCCTCGTTCAGGTCCTTGTTGCGGACATAGGTGACCAGCACGTCGGGGGTGAGGCTCGAAACCGAGATGGAGTTTTCGATCACGCGCTCTTCGGTGACGGGAAACTTCTCGGTCGCTCCGGCGGCGAGCTTTACCTCGAAGCGATAAGCCGCAGCGGTGGTTTCGGCGGGCGTGGCGCCGACCAGCTTGTACTCCCGGCGGACGGGCGCTTCGATGAGGAGGGTCTTGGCCCGGGCGTCGACGTTGCGAATGGTGAAGGTTTTCACTTCCCGCAGGGCGGTGCGCGTGGTGAGCACGCCCCGGCGGAAGCGAAACTCGCGCAGCAAGTTGCTTTGGGAATCGAACGCCGTGGTGACGCGGGCGCCAAGGTCGACGGCGTAGCTGATCAGGCGCTTGTCGCCGGACTTGAGCGTTTCCATGAGCGACTCGCCGGCGTAGGCGCCGGCGTCGAGGATGGTGACGGCGCCGCCGTCCAGCGTCTTCCCGGTGGAGTTGTTGATCTCGATCGCGGTCAGCGGATGCTGCGAGCCGTAGGACTCGGAATAGATCAAGAGGCGCCGGCCTTTCACCCGCTGTTGGAGGAACGGCAGCATCGCCGATTCGCTCTTGTGGACCGTGACGGGATGGTCGATACGGTATTCGAACAGGTCCCCGAGATCGCGGCCGGCGGCGACCTGGGCGAGCGAGGAGAAAAACTCGAGACGGTTGGCCGGAGGCTCGGCTTTCTGCGCGACATCCTTGAAGTTGCCCTCGCGCAGGGCCATTTGCCTGCGCAGGGCCGCGGGCGCTGCCGGCGGGGGTGGAGGCGCCAGGGCCCAGGCGATGCCCGCGCTCGCAGCGGCCTCCTGGAGTTCGATCGCGCCGGAGTGGAGGATGGGACGCTCCGCCCGGTCCTCGGGCAGCTCTGCTTCGGAACGCGTCACGAAACGGGGCTGGTAGAGCTTGGTGATGAACGACACCGGCAGGCCGGACACCAGAGACAGCGAGATGTTGGTCCAGTCCTCGCCGGTCGTGTTGTCCACGATGGCCCAGCCTTCGAGCAGCGGCTCGGCTGAGGAGTCCAGCACCAGCCGGTAGCTCGACTTCCAGGCCGGGGTCGGAATCACGTAATCGGCGATCAGGTCGCGCGGCCCGGCGCCGGAGGACTCGATCACCACACCGCGCTTCTCGCGGTTGCGGGATTGGCTGAGGGTGGCGAGATAGTCCTGAAATTGGGACTGGAGCTTGGGGTCGAGGAACCGGGTGGCGGAGGCGGCCAGAAGATCGACCGTGCGAATCTCGCCGGAGTCGAGTAGGAGCACCAGCTCCTGCTTCTCGCCCTGGCGCTCCGAACCGGGGACGACTCGCCCGCTCACGACCACCCCCTGGACGCGATCGGCCCCGGAGGGCGCCCCGACCCGCAGCTCGATGCGCGAGCCTTTCAGTTGATCCAGGATGGCGGCGAGAGACGCGGAAGCCTTGATGGCGAAGGGAAACTGCTCCAGCCGGCGGTCGGCCGGCTCGCTTGCTTCGTACCGCACTCCGGAGACTTTACCGCCGCCGCGCTCCTCGATGGTCAGCGACTTCAGCAGGTCGTTCATTTCGTCGGCCTTGAAGTCCAACCGGGCGGCCTCTCCGGCGGGCACGTGGCCGGAGCGCTCGAAGAAACCGATGCCGTGCTTGTAGAGAACGACCTTTCGGACGGCCAGGTCGGCGGCCGGCGCTGCCGGGACTGCCAGCAGGAGCGCCAGGCTCAATGCCAGGATCTCGCGAAACATATTCGCCTCCTGAGGGGAGCATTGCCCCTCTATCCAGTATGAACGAGCCGCCGGTAGGATCTTGCGGGTTTTTTCGCGCCGGGCCTGGTTGCTCCGAACTGGGGCGCCCTGCGGGCCCGTGAGGAAGTGGCTGTCCGCTGCCCGCGAACCGCCCCGCCACTAGCGAAGCCGTTCCCACTAGTCGCGAACCGCATCCACTACTCGCAAAACCGCTGCCGCGACTCGCAAACCCGCTCCCACTGCTCGCGACCGCCCCCGTATTCGTCGAAGCCGTTCCGGCGACTCGCAAACCGCCCCCGCCACTAGCGAAGCCGTTCCCACCAGTCGCGAACCGCATCCACTACTCGCAAAACCGCTCCCGCGACTCGCGAAGCCGTTCCCTTACGGCGCCACAGAGCGCCCCGGCTCGGAAGCTGACCCCTGTTGCTTTTGCCGGAAATGGGGTATAATTCCTTGCGTCATGCAGAAAATTATCACACTTTTCCTGATAATAGGTCTGCTTTCCGTCTGGGCCTGCTACTATGTCCGCATTGTTTCCCGCAAGAAAGATTGAGCGGGCTGGGGCGGCCAGAAAGGGGCGCGATGGCCCTGTTCAAGACCCGCAGCGCGGCGGTCTACGGCATCGATGCGCATCTGATCGATGTGGAAGTAGACATGTACGCCGGCTCGGCGCGGGACTTCATCACCGTCGGGCTGCCCGATGTCGCGGTCCGCGAGAGCCGGGAGCGCATCAAGTCCGCGCTCATCAATAGCGGTTTTGGTTACCCCAATAAGTCGGTCACGATCAACCTGGCGCCGGCCAACGTGCGCAAGGAAGGGGCGGGTTTCGACCTGCCGATGGCGGTGGGAATCCTGGGCGCCATGGGGGCGCTCGCGCCGCAGGGAGTGGAAGACTGTCTGCTGGCCGGCGAGTTGTCGCTCGACGGCGGGCTGCGGCCGATTCGCGGGGCGCTTTCCATTGCCGTCTGCGCGCGGCAGCGCGGCATCCGCCACCTGATCCTGCCCCGCCAAAACGGCCCGGAGGCGGCGGTAGTGGAGGGCATTGGCGTGCATGGCCTGAGCCACTTGGGCGAGGTCGTGGAAAGGATCGGGCATTGGGAGAGCTTTGCGCCCCTCGACAGTACTCCGCCCAAACGGGCCGGCTCGAACGGTGCGGGCGTGGATTTCCGCGAGGTAAAGGGGCAGCAGGCCACCAAGCGCGCGCTCGAAGTAGCCGCCGCCGGGGCGCACAATCTGCTCATGATCGGGCCGCCGGGGTCGGGCAAGACCATGCTGGCGCGGCGCCTCGCAGGCATCCTGCCGGAGCTGACCTTCGCCGAGGCCATCGAGACCTCGAAGATCCACAGCGTGGCGGGGCTGCTGGGCCACGAGGAAGGCATCCTGCAGGAGCGGCCGTTTCGCGCGCCGCACCATATTATTTCCGACGCCGGGCTGATCGGCGGCGGCTCCGGCATCCCGAAGCCGGGCGAAGTGAGCCTGGCCCACAACGGGGTCCTGTTTCTCGACGAGCTGCCCGAGTTCCCGCGCAACGCCCTGGAGGTGCTACGGCAGCCGCTCGAGGAGGGGAGCGTCTCGATCGCGCGCGCCGGCATGACCCTCTCGTTCCCCGCGCGCGTCATGCTGGTGGCGGCCATGAACCCCTGCCCGTGCGGCTATTACGGCGACACGACGCGCGAGTGCCGCTGCACGCCGCCGCTCATCCAGCGCTACATGGGAAAGATCTCCGGCCCGCTGCTCGACCGCATCGACATTCACATCGAAGTGCCCGCCGTCCGATACAAGGAAATGCGCTCGGACGGCGCGGCCGAGCCTTCGGCGGATATTCGAGCGCGCGTGGTGCGCGCCCGGGAGATTCAGAAAGCGCGCGGCTACTATAACGCCCAGCTCCCCGCCCGCCTGATCCGCAAGCATTGCCCGCTGGACGAGGCGGGCGAGCGGATGCTGGAGATGGCCGTACAGCGGATGGGCCTTTCCGCCCGCGCCCACGACCGCGTCCTCAAGCTCGCCCGCACCATCGCCGACCTCGACGGCTCGCCCTCCATCTCCGCCAAGCACCTCGCCGAGGCGGTGCAGTACCGGAGCCTGGACCGGAGCTACTGGAGCTGAGGGAAGACCCGGATTCGAGGCCAGCCGGCCAAATTTTTCCCACCCAGCCGGAGCCTGTCCCTTAGCCTCTTTTTTTTCAGCAGATTGCGGTTTGGCGAGCGGCGTGACAATAAGAGGCGATCCGAGTTGTGGAGATTCTACACAGGGCGGGGATGGCCCCAGCTCTGCTCGGCGTCAGCGATGGCGGCCGGTTTTCCGGGCATCAAGAAAGTCATCGACAAATGTGATCGTGGGTTACGCCATGGTACATCTCAAACGAAAGGCGAGGTAAGGCGGCTGCTAGCGATACGCTGTGAGCACACGGGGATCGCCGCTCTGCTATCATCGGCTCGGCTGAGCAGCTCTGCGGAAAAGAGGGGACCCATGAGCGGCTGGAGCAAGGATTCAGGAAGGGGGCTCGAATGTCGAACAAATTGAACGTAGCGGTCGTATCCTTGGCAATCTTTCTCTGTCTGCACACTGTTCCGCTCTCCGGGCAGCAGGAGAGTGCCAGCATCACCGGCCAGGTCACAGACCGGTCCGGAGCTGTGGTTCCAGGGGCGCGTGTCACGATCAGGAATCAGGCTTCCGGCGCCTCGTTTGTCAGCGTGTCCGATTCGGACGGCTTTTACCGCGCGCCGCAATTGCGCCCGGCGGTGTACACCATTTCGGCGACCGCAGACGGTTTCAGTACCGTCGTGCGGGAGGGAATCGAGGCCCGTGTCAACGACCGGCTCCGGGTTGATCTGGCTTTGCAGGTCGGCACCGTGACCGAAAATGTCATAGTGACCGGAGCGCCACCGCTGCTCCAGACCGAGGACGCCACGGTAGGGCAGGTTGTCGATAACCAAAAGATCGTGGAACTCCCGTTAAACGGGCGCAGTTGGCTTCAGTTGGCCCTCTTGTCGCCCGGCGCGGTCAGTTACGGCACGTACGACTCGTACAACCCGCAGTCCCAGGTCATGAATCTCGGCGGCAACCGGACCGCCCAGACCGACTTCCTGATTGACGGCGCCGATAATAATAGCTTCGTCATTGGCGGCGGCGCCCAAGCGCATCCGCCGGTCGATTCGCTGCAGGAGTTCAAGGTACAAACGAACAACTACACGGCGGACACCGGCCGTCTCGGCGGGGCGGTAGTCAACGCCACCATCAAGTCCGGCACGAACAGCTTCCATGGCTCGCTTTATGAGTTCTTACGGAACCGGGAATTGAACGCACGCAACTTCTTCGCTTCGCCCACGGCGACGAAGCCGCAATTCACACGGAACCAATTCGGCGCCAGCGCCGGCGGCCCTATCGCCCGGAACAAGCTTTTCTTTTTCGCGAACTACGAAGGGAACCGGAATCGGCAGGATTCCATACTGGCGAGGCAGGTGTTCACGGA
>JBGOUJ010000311.1:0-8953 GCA_041477005.1 Terriglobia bacterium
CTGCCTGAGCACCCCTGCCCCGAAAGGAGTGCACCATGAACGCTAAGCGGTTTATCGCTTTCCAGCCGCGCTGTTTTTGTGGTGGGCCAAGTCCTCGGATTCTTTGGGGATCGTGGTAGTCTTGATTTACAGACCGGCCAGGACGATTTGAAAACAGGCCTTGTGGGTGCGGGGTTCGACTCACTTGAGCGATAGTGCGCAGCGATATCGCTCAACGGGCTTCCTCTTGAAGCAACAGGTGGGCGGATTTGAATTCGGCACAATTCTTGCAGCCGATTCTTCCAAACGCAACGATATTTCGCTGGCGCGCCGACAGGACGCGAAAGGAGGCGCTATGCTGGCCGAGTTGAGTATCAGCCCGTTGGGACGCGGCACCCATCTAAGTCGTGACTTGGCGGAGATTCTGAAGATTGTTGACGATAGTAGGTTGAGATACTGCCTGACGCCTTCCGGCACGTGCATCGAAGGCGAATGGGATGAGGTCATGGCACTGGTGAAACGTTGTCATGACTACGCCCGAAAGGGCTCTGCCCACGTGATGACCACGGTGCGAATCGAGGACGAGGCCGGCGCCAGCGACAAGCTGAACGAAAACATCGCCTCCGTGGAGCGGGCGGCGGGTCGCCAATTAAGGCGGCAAGTGCTGGCGCAATTGACTTCGTCCTGACGGTTCGCTCACACCAATCTGGAGGTGCGTGTGAAGATTCGAGACATCATGACCGTGGATGTGAAGTTCTGTGGTCCGGACACCAATCTAGCCGCGGCCACGGAGATCATGTGGCGCAACAACTGCGGCACGCTGCCGGTGCTGGACTCAGCCGGCAGACTCATTGGGATCGTCACCGACCGTGACATCGGCATCGCTGTAGGCACGAGGAACTGGAGAGCCAGCGACCTCGCCATCCGCGACTTGGCCCTGAAGCCCGTATTCACCTGCGGGCCTAACGGCGATGTGCACGAGGCGCTTGAGATGATGTGCGAGCGCCAGATCAGGCGAGTGCCTGTGGTCGATGAAGATGGCAGGCTCGCAGGGATTGTGTGCCTGGATGAGCTTGCGCTTCGAGCGCAGAAGACCGCCAGCAAGAAGACTGCGGACATCTCATATGAGGATGTGGTGAACACCATGAAAGCTATCTGCGGGCACCGGGCCGCTGGACGGCCAAGGGTCGTAACGATGCCCGCTGGAGCGGTAGTAGCAGTTTAGCTGGCGCGGCGCCCGCAGCGGGGACGCACCTCGGGATCTCAGCGGGCGGGTGGTACCAGGCAGGAATCGCCGCGCGGCGAGAACGACTGGCAGGGGCTCGAATGTCTGCCCGCGGGCACCAGGCGCCACCCGGTCAGCACCAGCCAGGGAGCGGAGATCGCCTACCACGATGGCGCGACGGTTGGAATCCCGGGCGCCAGTTCTTCCAACCCCTCCCTTAACGGGCAGTTCAACCGTTCAGCGATCTGTTTCCTGAACGGGATCATCAACACCGACTTGGACGACCCTCGCACTCTCACGCCGATGCCGCGACCCATTGGCTGGCGAGACCTTGAAAGGAGGAGGCCGTGTTCCCCCCGAAGAAGCCGCCGGCCCTCTCTAATGTTCCAGCTGGCGCCGCAAGTTACGCGCCCGCTGAGCCTCGTTTCCCCAAAGTCGGCCCGAGCAGCCAGCGTGGCCCATCCGGACAGGCGCTTGCTGTTCTGGTCGTGACTCCCTTTGAGGAGGATCTCCTTTCCCTTCGGGAGATATTCGATCCAGCAGGGTGGAAAATGCAGGGCGCTCGAACCTGCCACGAGGCGGTGGCCGTCCTGCGTGAGAACCCGGCGCCAATCCTCCTCTGTGAGTCAAAGTTGCCGGACGGCGACTGGAGGGACATCCTGAACGAGAGTTCGCTTTTAGGTGGTCCGCTTTTTTTGATAGTGACCTCCCGGCTGGCGGACGAGTATCTGTGGGCTGAAGTGCTCAACCTTGGCGGGTATGACGTGCTTCTGAAGCCCTTTGACGCGAATGAGGTCTCGCGGGTGGTTCGCCTGGCTTGGTCGCACTGGAAGGCGGCTTCGCAACGAACCAATCTGGAACGCAACACCCGGAAGGCGGCAGTTTGACTGCAAAAAGCGACTACCGGGGAAAGTAATTGGGAGCAAGGAGGTGATCTTATGTTGAGCGCGAAGCGATTATTGATAGCCACGATCCTCGGTTTTTTGTGTGGTTTGCTCTCCTGGGTTGGCGCCCGGTCCGTGGCTCCTGAGGCGATCCCCTGGTCGGGAGTTCTCGCCATTGTCCTCAGCCGCACCGTCCTGGGCTTTGCGATTGGCCTCAGCGCGTGGCGAGTCGCCTGGTGGCTCCATGGCCTGCTGCTTGGCCTGATCTTCAGCCTTCCGGCAGCTTTCGGCGGACTGTGGGTGGGCATGGGCTGGTACCCGGGCTTCGTGGGTCCGCTGGTCGGCGGTCTGATCATCGGCTTCTTGATCGAGTTGATCACGTCTGTAGGCTTCAAAGCCAGAGCGGCGGGTAGAGAACTTGGTCTTCAGGACAGTTCGCGCGCGGGTGCGACAGGAGGCGGTTATGGTGAGCCATGAGCAAGCGGCTAACAAAAGCGCAGGTTGATCGGTACAAGTAGATACTGGAGAGCAAGGCGAGGGCGCTGAGAACAAGCCTGTTGCGGCCAGCCGCAGGCCACCTTTCGGTCCGCCGGGAAGAGTTGATCGACGTGGCCGATCTCTCCACGGAAGCCGCACAAGCCCGCGAACAATAACGCGCCCGGTTTGCGAACGCGGCTCGCCCTTTAGCGGTAACCCCTCACTACTCTTGATAGCACGAGCGAGCCCGGTTGCAGGCCCGCTCGTCCACTACCTGACCGTCGGGACCCAGGCAATTCTGGGTGAGCACGCACCAGCACAGAGGATCGCCGGAACGCGGGACCGTCGGGTCCTGCTCGGTTTCGACGAACATGCCTTTCCAGCGGATATTCCCGCAACGGTCGGGCGGCGATTTCCATCCCGCGTCGTCCATGATCATGCCCTCCCGGCAGCGGCCAAGAGCGCGCGTTGGACGGCAACCTTGGCCAGTTGGACTTTATAGCGATTTTGGCTAAGCGGGGCGGCCGGCGCCAGGGCGGCTTCCGCAGCCGCCGCGGCGGTCGACTCACTGACCGCTTTACCTATCAGCGCCTGCGCCGCTTCCCGCGAGTTCCAGGGCGTGGGCGCTACATGGCCCAGCACCACCCGCCCGAACTCGACAGTCTCCCCGCTCAGCTTGAGCGTCACCGAAGCCGTCGCCAGCGGCCAATCCAGACTCTCCCGCTGACGGACTTCATAAGTGGCGCTCCGGACGCCGCTCGACGGTGGAACCAGGATCTCGGTCAGAATCTCGTTGGGTTTCAGGTCCACCTCGCGCACCGTCGGATCGTCGGGAGCCAGGAAAAATCGGCCCAGCTCGACGCTGCGTTTCCCCGAAGCCGATGCCAAAAACACCTTGGCGTCCAAGGCCACCAATGGCGGCCCCAAGCTGGAGGCACTGATGAACTTGGCAGGCCCACGATTGCCGAGGATGGCATGGTGCCGGTTCTCGCCGTTCGTAACCAGCTCGCGACCTTGTGGGTCGCGTGCCAGCAAGCCGAACCCCTTGCGGAAATACCAGCAGCGAGGACGCTGGCAGAGATCACCGCCAACCGTGCCCATGGCCCGGATTTGGGGACTTGACACGCCGCGCGCGGCCTGAACGAGCGCTGGAAAATCCCGGAGGAGCCGAGCATTGTCCAGAAGCTCTTCGAGCGTGACCATGGCGCCGATGTGCAGTCCGTCCCCTGCCGTCCGGATCCCCCGGAGCTCCTTGATGCCACTCAGGCTTACCACACGCTTGGGCGTGTGCACGTAGTCCTTAAGCAGACTGAGAAGATCGGTGCCTCCCGCCAGCAGATCGACTTCTCCCCACTGCGGACCCAGTAAGCTAAATGCCTCTTTCAGAGTTCTTGGACTTGCATATTCGAAGGCTTGCATCAGGCTCTGCCTCCCTTCTCCAAGGCGGCCAGCACCTTGTCTGGGGTCATCGGAAGCGTTGGAATGCGGGCGCCAATAGCATTGGCGACCGCGTTCGCGATAGCGGCGATCGGGGAAATAACGGGCGGCTCGCCCAGGCCGATCACGCCGCGGTTATCGTAAAGGCCGGTCATCATGTGGATCACGATCTCGCCCACCTCTCCCATGCCGGTGAGCTTGTTGAACTCCATATCGGCGTTGAGCATTCGGCCGGTTTGCTCGTCGTAGATCCGCTCTTCGAAAAGGGCGCCGCTCATAGCCATGCAGATAGCGCCATAACACTGGCTTTCGGCCGCCTTGAGATTGATGATGAGGCCGCAGTCTTGCACGGCGACCATCTTCTTCACGGCGACGATGCCCGTCTCGGTGTCCACCTCGACTTCGGCCATCTGAACGCCCCCCACCCCGCTGTCGATGAGGTTGCCCTCGTCGCGCGCCGGGTTGCGCCCGAGTTCCGAAATCGGCTTGGCGCCGAGCTTCGAGCAGGCGGCCTTCCAGGTGAGACTCTTCGATGTGTCACCCTGCACCTGGATTCGCCCATCGACCGCGGCCAACTGGTCGGGCGGGACGCCGAGGAATGGCGCCACCACCTCGAAGAGCTTGTCCAAGGATTTCACGGCAGCCCGGCGAGTGGACGAAGAGACGCCGCCGACCGTGGTCGATCCACCCGAGGGGCCCGAGGGCGGATAGTTAGTATCACCAATTTGCACCTGGATCGCGCTCAGGGGTAGCCCCAGAGTCTCCGCCGCTACCACTCCGATCACGGTGCGGGTGCCGGTACCGAGGTCCTGGCTGGCGAGTTGCACCTGTACGCTACCGTCCGTGTGGATGCTCATGCGGCAATCGCTGTCGTGACCCCGCCCACCCCACGTATGCAGCGCGAGGCCTACACCACGTTTGATGGGACCCTCGCCGGCCCGGCCGCGGGGGTGCCACTTTGCCTTCCAGTCCATCAGTTCGGCGGCTTTGAGCAGCTCGGCCCGATACACCTCCCCGCGCGGGGTAAGCCCGACGTTCTTCAGGAAGAACTCGAGCGGGTCCATGTTCAGTTTTGCCGCCAGGTCCTCCAGGGCGCACATCGTCAGTAGACAGGCCTGCGGGTGATTCGGAGCGCGCCAGGCGCGGGTCGGACCGGTGTGGGTCGCCACCGATACGTGGCGTTTGCGCTGATTGGGAATCTCAAATACGTAAGGAATAGGCGGCATACCGCCGCCCGATGGGCCTCCCGTCGACCACGACTCAGATTCCCAGCCCACCACGGTCCCGTCCTTGCGGGCGGCCACCCGGACGCGTGCGTAATCAGAAGGCCTCGCCCCGGCCATCAGCAGCTCCTGATCCCGGTCCAGCATCAGCTTCACGGGTCTGCCGGTCTTCTTTGCGAGCAGGGCGCACACTACACCCCACCGCTCCGGAGAGAACTTCGACCCGAATCCTCCGCCCATGTGCTCGCAAACGACTCGGACGTTGGATGGCTTGACATTACCCATGCCCGGTTCCGAAGACAACGCTTTGGCCAGCTCGCCACCGATGCTGCTCACGGCCTGAGTCGTCGCGTAGACGGTACACTTATCGCCGTCCCACTGCACCACCTGGCCATGCGCCTCCTGGCAGCAATGGGTGACCGTCGGCAGCCCGTAGTAGCCTTCGTGAACCACGTCCGCTGCCGCGAAAGCCTGGTCCGGGTTGCCCGTGGTTTGGGTTGCCGAGGGCTTGGTCATGCCGGCAGCTTTGTTCAGATCTTCTTCCTTCACCAGGTGTGGCAGAACCTCGTACTCCACCCGGATCTTGCGGACTCCATCTCGCGCCAGATCCTCAGTATCGGCGGCCACGGCAGCAACTTCCGCGCCTTCCCACTGGAGTTCGGTTCCGGGCGGCGACATGATATGCACTGCCCGGACGCCCACAAGCTGCTCGGCCTCGCTCGCGTCGATCGTCTTCACCCTGGCATGTGCGCACGGGCTCGTCAGCAGCTTGGCGATCAGTATGCCCGGGAGCTTTACATCGTAATAATATGTGGCGGCCCCGGTCACCTTGACCGGGCCCTCCAGCCGGTTCACGCGCCGGCCGATCAGGCTGCGCTTCTCCGCAGGGGGCCAATCGTATTTGCTAGGCACGTCTACCTCCTTTCCTGTCTCGGGATCCGTCGACTACTGCCTGCCGGATGCCCACATAAGTGCCGCAGCGGCAAAGATTGCCTCCCAGTCCCTTCCTGACGTCCTCCAAAGTCGGATTGGGATGCTTGTCGAGAAACGCCTTGGCCGCCATAACGAAACCCGGTGTGCAGAATCCGCATTGCAGGGCGTCGTTCTCTACGAAGGCCGCCTGCAGCGGATGCAGCTTTCCCCCCGATGACAACCCTTCGATGGTCTGGATCTCCTTGCCTTGGGCTTCGATGGCGAGGACGCTGCATGCATACACCGGACGGCCGGCAAGAAGCACTGTGCAACTGCCGCAAGCGCCGCGGTCGCACACCTTCTTGGCCCCGGTTAGGTCCAGGTGATCGCGCAACGCGTCAAGCAGCGTGACGCGCGGCTCGATGTTCAGGTTGTGAATCCTGCCGTTGACTCGCAGCTCGACGCGGACCGCTTCTGGGCCGACCGTGCCCGGCCGTGCCGCTTTCGCAGCATCCGACCGTGCGACCGCCACGCCGCCGCTCACGCCCATTCCTTGCAGGAACGTGCGGCGGGAAAAACCGCTCTTCTTTTTCATGCGGACCATCCTTTCGGTGGTGGATTTGAGGCTCTCACGATCCGATCTCTCGAACTGCTGCAAGTGCTTCGGTCGAGGCTAGAAGACGTACTTCAGTCCGAACTGAAAGATGCGGGACTCGCGGCGGGCCGCGGGAGCCGCTGTCGTGTTCACAGTGGTGCTGGTGAGACGGACCCCGACGACTAGCGCACCGCTCTCGTCCGTAACAGTTCCGAAAATCGAGGCTGTTGTTTGTCCGTACAAGGCCTGCGCGCCGGCCGTTATCAAGAGCAAAGCCGCGAGCGCCATACAGCACGAAACAGACATCCTTGGTTTCATAAAGGACATTCAAGACGACACTGCGTCTTTGTTAAGCTGAGTGTGCACGCCGGCATCCATACTAGGTCGGGGTGTCAGGTTCTTGAATTATCTACCTTAATGAGCTATCCGCCACTGGGGCGTCCCTGCGCAAGGCTGCTACACCGCTGTGGGTAATTGCGCAACCAAATCACGTCTTCTTGGTCCTCGTTATACAGAGTGACTCAAGGTTGCGACCGCTGGCCCGGCGTATCCTACGTGTCCCCCAACCTTTCGATTCACACTGGCCAGGATGCGCAGAGTGTAACTGCGGCATTCACCACACGGCGGCTGCGGGCCCGTTCCGTATCGGCGAATCGTCCTCGTCCGAGTCTTGTCGCCTCCAGCGTCCTTGTCAGCACTGACGACCCCCGACCCCAAGGTGCATGCCGCCAGCGGTGGGTAATCAGAGAGTCGTGTGGGGCGTATGCCCCACCCAAAAACGCCGCCGGTCGCAAAGCGCAACCCGTAAGTGGCTGTGCCGAGAGTCTTACGGCAGACTGCCCTCGCTTGGCCCTGTATGTGCCTATGCGAATAAAGGGATGTCTCGATGGACCTACACCGCACATTTCGAGCCCTGGCCGATCCTACTCGGCTGCGTATCCTCAACTTGTTGTTGAACGAACCGGCGTGCGTGTGTGACCTGGCTGCAACGCTCGGACTGCCTCAACCGCTGGTCTCGCGGCACTTGGCCTACCTGCGAAGTGTCGGTTTGGTCCACGACCGCCGGTCGGGCACACGAGTGAATTACTCGGTTGCTCTCGATAGTGAGAAGGCGCAGGCTTTGGGTGTTTTCCTTCGCCGCGCCTTCCGGGGAGAGCCATTCGACGAAGACCTCCAGAGGCGCCGGCGCAAGACGGCCGACCGGCTCGTCGTCATAGGAGAAGCATCATGAAAATCAAGGTCTTACTATGCAACTGCAAAGGGCTGTGCCCTTCGTTCAAAAGCAGCGATATGAATACGCTGCCCTTCGAGATCGAAAGCGAGCTGAACGTGCAATATACGATCCTGCACCCCCAGCTTTGCGGGCAGGGCGGCAACGAAGCTCTCGCCGACGCACTGAAGTCGGCCGACGAGGACACCTACATCCTGAGCGGTGCCTGTGCCCCCGAGGCTCAGGAGAAACTGTTCAAGAAGCTGCTCCGGGTGACCGGCTTTCCGGCCGAGCGCTTTATCACCATCGACATTCGCGGGACCGATAACGACGGCATCCTCGCCAGGCTCAAGCAGAAGGTGGAAGAAATCTTGGCGAAAGCCCAGCCAACTCCGGCGAGTGCGTCTCGCTAAAGGAGGCCGCCATGCAGCAGCACAAACTGCCCCGCGAGAAGATCCCTTGGTTCCCGACGATTGACTACGACGCCTGTACCGGGGACCGGGAATGCCTGGAGTTCTGTAAGAACAACGTCTTCTCCTGGGATGAGGTGCTGGGGCACCCCTTGGTCGAGAATCCTTACAACTGCGTGCTGGGGTGCAATGCTTGCGCTCAGATCTGCCCGGTTGAGGCGATCCATTTCCCCACCAAAGAAGAGCTGCGACAGACGATCCGAGAGCTGCTGGCGGCACAGCCATACGAGGCCGCGCCGGCCGGAGGTCAGCCATGAAGGTCGAAGAGCTGGGCCCAAAGAAGTTCGCGTTTCTCGGAGGCGGGATCATCGCGGGAGTCTTCATTGAGCGGCTGCTCAACGCTCGAGTCACCGAGCCTGGCCATGTCGTGGCGACTGACATCAACAAGGAGCGACTGGAGGTGCTGCGCAGCCAGCACCACATTCGGGTACTGGAGAGCAACATCGAGGGCGCGCGACAGGGAGACATTGTCTTCCTCGCCGTACCGCCCGGCGCCGTCCAAGCTGTGGTCACCGAGATTGCTCCAGTGCTGCGTGACGGA
>JBGOUJ010000312.1:0-8953 GCA_041477005.1 Terriglobia bacterium
AAGGATCTCGATGTCTCCCCGCCAGCGCGCTCCATGCTGGGAGATCTGCAGGCTCGGCAGCTCCAGCCGGGCCTTCACGAGCACCCGGGACGGGTTCCCTCCGGCTAGATCGACGCTCGCCGCGACCGGCAGCGAGGTAGCGTCGAGCGGACCGGCGACGGCGTCCTTGATCAACTGCGCCAGGCTGGCGGCTTTCTTCGCAGCCGGCGGCTCGGTGTAGTAACCCTGGCGATAGCGCAAAGTCACTCCGGGGCGGCTCACCCGCACCTGGAGCGGCCGGAACTCGGATCGCAGGCCCTCATCGTCCACGTAGAAGCCGAGCGTATAGCTGACAAGCGATTCTTCCACGGCGGACTGCACGCCGAAAGCCAGGTCGTTTCGGTTGTAGAAGGCGCGCCCGCCAGTGCGCTCCGCGATTTCGACCATCGTATCGATGGTTTGACGGTCCGCGTCCAGCGGCAGGCCTCGCGGGTCAATGGGATAAACCGCCACATTGGCATCGTTCAGCGCGGCCATGGTGCGAGTCATCTCCGGGGAAAACATCCGGAACCCGGCCCCATCCGGCCCCATGGTCAGCGGGAAACCGGCGGAGAACCAGATCAGAATCTTCCGGCCGGGAACCGATGAAAGTTGCAGCCCTATCCCGGACAGGGCCTTCAAGGTATATTCAATGCGCCGTCTTCGATAAAATTCCGCTTCCAGGCGGCTGTTCGCCGTCCCCGTCGAGGCGCCGGCCCTCGGGATGCCTGGGGCGGGCCCGCGCTCCCGGTCGGATGCGTCCAACTCGGGTCCTGACTGGGGGACGAACGATTCCAGACGCGCAGGCAGCAGCTCCGCGCTGTCCCCAAAAGCGTGCAGCACCCGGATCTCGCGCTCGAGCGTGTAGACCGCCACGCGAGCGTCCGGCCCCAGTTGATCGAGCGATTGAATGAGCCGGCGCTTCGCTCGCCCCTGGTCTTCAAACCGCGTGTTCAGGCAGTCCAGCAGGATGACAGCCGTCAACCGGCGTCCATCGGTGGGCTGATTGCTGAAGAAGCTCGGCGGCGGAGTCCGGCCCGCCGGGCGTTCGGTTTCGAGCGAGAAGACCGCGATCTGGCGGGGGCGACCCTGGTCCACAACTCAAACTCTTCCTGGCGCAGGTCGCGCACGGGCCGCCCGGACTTGTCCTGCGCGATCACATTGAGAAGCACCAGCCGGGTGTCGGAGCGGAACAGCGGCTGCGGCGCCTCTCCTTCCGCTGCCTTCTGCCCCGCCGCCGAGGACGTGGCCAGGACACACGAAAAGGCGAGCAATAGCAGTCGCGAGTCGCTCATTGAGTCTGCTACTCTCCATCCTACATCAGTCGACCGGTGGCGCCGGACGGCTGAGGACGGTCGCTGTCGAGAACCGGCCTGAAGGCTATCCCATCGTGCTTGGCCGCAAAATGAACGGGAGACCACACGAGCGAGGCCGGGTGCTCCTTCCTTTGATGGTAAATTAGGGACCTCGGGGGGATGAAAAACGCGCGATACCAGGACGGTTTTTGCGCGCGTCCTTCGAGGGAATCTGAGCTGGGTCTTCTCCCGGTGTAGTACGGGGAGAGACTTTTGGAATACACGCGGAAGTAGGCAACAGGAGGTGATCCGTGAAGAGCATCCTTTTTTCGGTGGCGGGCGTGCCCCTCATCTTGAGCGCAGCTCTTCTGATCGGCTGTACGTCTGGCGGGAGCACGGCGCAGACGCGGCCGCCGGCGAGCGCGTTTCCGGGGCTGAGCCTGAGCCTGGAAGAACTGAAAGCTAAGTACCAGAACGTCTACGTCGGCAAGCGCCTCAAGCCCAAGAAATGGCCGAATGGCGCTCGCGTCGCCGTGGCGCTGAGCTTCGACATCGACAACGCCTCGCCTACGCTCGCGCGAGGCACTCCCGGCTCCGAGCCGATGTCGCGGGGCCAATATGGCGCTATTGATGGACTGCCGCGCATTCTGCGGGTCCTGGATAAGAATAATGTCCCAGCCTCGTTCTTCATTCCCGCGGTGAGCGCCGCGCTGAATCCGGAGATGATTCCGGCGATTCAGTCCAAAGGGCGTCATGAGATCGGCATTCACGGGTGGATCCACGAGAATCTGGTCGAGATCAACGACGAGGCCAAGGAACGCGATCTTCTGAACAAGTCGATCGAGTGGATGACCAAAGCCCTGGGAAAGAAGCCGGTCGGCTATCGCGCCCCGTCTTGGGCCATGAGCCCCTACACGATGAAGCAGGTCCAGGAAGCCGGCTTCCTATACGACAGCAGCCTCATGGCGAGCGACGATGCGTATGACATTTCGCTCGACGGGAAATCGACCGGCGTCGTGGAGCTGCCGATCGAGCGCATCCTGGACGACGCGCCTTACTTTGGCGCGGCCAGCGGCTCGCTGCCGTCGCCGGAGTTGGTGGACAGAATCTATCGTGACGAGTTTGATGTCGCCTACGAAGAGGGCGGCCTGTTCGTGCTAACGATGCATCCGCACTACACAGGCCACCGTTCGCGCGCCTTGTGGCTCGGCAAGCTGGTCGCTTACATGAAGTCGAAACCCGGTGTCTGGTTCGCCACCCACGAGGAGATCGCCAGGTTCTTGAAAACGGCGCCTACCGTGGATTGATCTTCCGCGTCTCGCTGCTGGCACGACCGCGGCGCCAGGGACGGCTCAGCGGCCGGTTTCCGGGGTGGCCTCGCCCGCTGCATCGGAGATGCCGGCCACCGTCGCCGGCAGCGTGCATACCATCGCCGCGGCAACCAGCGGCATCACGCCGAATCCAAAGAAGACCGGCACATACGAATAGTGCTTCAGCGCCCAGCCGGTCAGCAGGGCGAACAGCATTCCGCCGAATCCCGCACCCATGCTGGCCAGTCCCCAGATCGAGCCGACCGTGTTCTTTGGGAACACGTCGATGGGCAGCGCCAGCAGGTTCGCGAGCGCGCCGGTGTACCCGAACGTCGCCACCGAGACCAGCGCAATGGCTCCGGCGGCGGTCGGCGCGAGCACGGCCGGTATCGCCGCCGCCATCAGCGCCGCGAAGAACACCACCGAAAGCTTGCGCGCCCGCACCGGCTTCATGCCGAAGCGCAGGATCGCCGCCGAAAACGCTCCGCCCACCAGATTGCCGGCGCCCGCCGTCAGATACGGGATCCAGGCGTACTTGCCGATCGACGCCAGGTCGAAGCCCCGCTCCGTGCTCAGGTATTTGGGAAACCAGAAGGTGTAGAAATACCACGCCGGGTCGCTGAACACTTTGGATGCCGTGAACGTGGCCACCCAGCGCGTGCGGAGCAGCCGCCAGGCCGGCATCGGCGCGCGCCGCGATTCCGCCTGCGCTTCGGCCGGCGTGTAGTAGAGGCGCCACCAGAGAGCCAGCCAGAGAAAGCCGCAGAGTCCTACCAATACAAATGGCGCGCGCCAGCCCCAGGCGAGCGCCAATCCGGCCACGAGCGGCGGCGCCAGCACCGAGCCGATCGACGAGCCGCTGTTGAAAATGCCCGAGGCGAGCGCGCGCTCCTCTACCGGGAACCACTCGGCGACGACCTTCAGCGCCGCCGGCCAGTTTCCCGCCTCGCCCATCCCCAGCAGGAACCGGAACACGCCGAAGCTGAGCGCCCCGCGCGAGAACGCATGCAGCGCGCCCGCCGCCGACCACCACGCCATGCACAGTGCGTAGCCGAGCCTGGTTCCCAGCCGATCGATCAGCGGGCCCGAGATGCCGTTCATGATGGTGTAGGCGAGCATGAACGCCGAGACGATGCGCGAGTAGGACACGTCGGTGAGATGGAACTGCTCGGTGATGGCCGGCAGCACGATGGAAAGGGTCTGGCGGTCCAGGTAGTTGACTACGGTGGCCAGAAAGGCCAGCGAGATCATGAGCCAGCGAAGCCGCGAGGCGGGCTGGTGCGAGAGCGCCGCCTGGGGCGCCTGGGCAGAACGGAGACTCATGGCCGGGGATTGCAACATGGGACATGGCTCAAAGTCAACTGCAACGGGCAGCTTGGAAGTGGCCAGCTTCCGATAAGCCGACTATCAGGCATCCTTTCGGCTCGTGGTGAATGACATGTTCTTAATGAGGCGTGCGCCACGTCGGCTCACCCGGTCTCATTAGGGCGCATCGGCCGCCTGTGCTGAGGTCTTGGGCAACGCCAATGCCACATAAGCGCCGCGTATCTTCACCTGGGTCGCCGGAGTAAGCCCCACCTGCGCGGAAGCGCAGAACACCACGAATTGCCGGCCGGCGACTTCGTAAACCGCCGGTATCCCCTCGAGTGCGGCGTCCAACTGGTACTCCCACAGCGCCTTCCCATTCTCGACATCCAGCGCGCGAACCTGGCGATCGCGCGTGCCGGTGAAGATCAACCCTCCCGCCGTCACCACCGGACCCACCTTCGGATAATGAGATCCCGTGCCTTTGAAACCCTTCGCTGCCAGTTCCGGAACGTCGCCCAGCGGAATCTTCCACTTGATCGTTCCCTCGTTGAGGTCGTAGGCCGTCAGCGACGACCAGGGCGGAGCTATCGGAGAAAGCCCATCACTCGCAATCATGAAGCCGAATCCGCTGTAGTAGCGCTCACCCGCCGAAGCCGCCAGCGCCTTGTCGGCCTGCGGATTCTTGGCCAGCCGGAGCATCGCCGGAAGATCCTTCGACACGACAAACAACGTGCCCTTCGCCGGATCCACCGCGGCGCCGCTCCAGTTGGCGCCGCCGTTATTGCCCGGCATCTGAATCGTGTTGCGTTGTCCCGGTGGCGTGAACAAACCTTCGTTGCGCGCGCTCAGGATCTCATCGCGGAATCGCGCGCGGTCCTGCGGGTTCAGAAACGGACTCAAATCGTCCACCGTAAATTTCTGCCGCGCAAACGCCGGCGGCTGCACCGGAAACGGCTGTGTCGGCCACGTTTCTTCTCCCGGCATGTCGGAGCGCGGCGTCGGCCGCTCCTCGATCGGCCACAGCGGCTCGCCGGTTACTCGATTGAACACCCAGACAAATCCCTGCTTGCTCACCTGCGCGACGACATCGACCGCTTTGCCCTCGTGCTGCACCGTCAGCAACTTCGGAGCCGTCGGATTGTCGTAGTCCCAGATGTCGTGATGAACCATCTGGAAGTGCCAGAGGCGCTTGCCGGTCCGGGCATCCAGCGCGAGCAGGCAGTCGGCGAACAGATTGGCTCCACTGCGATCCACACCGTAAAAGTTGTACTTCGCGCTCGCCGTCGGCGCATAGACGATGCCGCGCTTTCCGTCGACCGAGAATTCGCTCCAAACATTCGCTCCGCCGACGCGCTTCCACGCATCCTTCGGCCACGTCTCATATCCGAACTCGCCGGGACGCGGAATCGTGTGAAAGGTCCAGACCAGCTTCCCGGTGCGCACATCGAAAGCACGTATATCGCCGGGAGCCGAGCCATATCCCTGATTGGTCGCTGAACCGAGAATCACAAGATCCTCGAACACACGTCCAGGCGTGGTGGACTGCACGAGCCGGATGGTCTTGGGATCGCGATCCAGTCCTTCTTTCAGGTCGACGCGCCCACCGTTGCCGAAGGAGAGAATCGGCCGTCCCGTCCGCGCATCAATCGCTCGCAAGAAATGGTTGCTCGCAAATAACAGCCGGCGGTCGGACCCGTTCTTACTTTCCCAGTAGTTGATCCCCCGGTTGGTGATGATGGTCGTGTCCGGCTCAGCCGCGTGGGTCCAGATCTCATTGCCGGTCGCCGCGTCCAGCGCGACGATGGAATTGTTCCTGGCGAGAACATAGATCACCCCGTCCACCACAATCGGATTGAAGAAGTACTTGTTGTTGTCCCCGGTCGGGTAAGTCCAGGCAACTTCAAGTTTGCTCACATTCGAGCGATTGATCTGCGTCAGTGCGGAATACTGAGCCGAATCCGAAGCGCCTCCGTAGTCGCGCCACGTTTTGTGGTTCTGCGCAGTTGCAGGCGGTCCCCCCGCAAGAACGAGCAGCGCACCGAATGCCCCTGCAAAAACGATCTGAGCCATTCCCATATGATGCCAGACTGGCCGGCCGGCTGCCCTTTCCTCGTTCTATGAACTCGATGTAGATCAGAAAGCGCGTCCGAAGATCCTCAAACGGGTCAGCTCTCTGCCCCGGAAGGGGTACGGCCCGCTGTCTCAGGGGGTGCTGGAACGATGCAGTACGAAGAAATCAGGTCGCGCCGTGGCGGCCGGGTATATACTAGGCGCGTCTGGGACGCCAAGATGCAAGTCCGTGCTGAGTATAGGTCCGAAATGTGCCTCGGACGAATCCGGAGCATTCGGACGTGCCTGGCTCTTTGCTTGATGGGCTTTGGCGCAGTCAGTTCTCTGAGTGGACAGTCCTCCGCGGTCGTGATCAGCCAAGTGTACGGCGGTGGCGGCAATGCTGGAGCAAGCCTTCGGAACGACTTCATCGAGATTTTCAATCGTGGAAATGCGGCAGTAGACTTGACCGCCTGGTCAGTCCAATATGCTTCTGCAACTGGCACGACTTGGGACCGGACAATTCTTGGCGGATTCATCCAACCCGGCCAATATTACCTCATCCAAGAGGCACAGGGCGCTGGCGGCTCAACGTCGCTGCCCGCACCCGAGGCAACAGGCGGCATCAATCTGAGTGCGACTTCGGGGAAGGTCGCCCTCGTCAATAACTCGATTGCCCTGAACGGCTCCGCTCCGAATGGGGCGCAAGTCGTGGACTTCCTCGGGTATGGCGGCGCCGATTTTGCTGAAGGAAGACCAGTTGACCCTCTCAACAACACGTCGGCTGCAATCCGTCGTTCGGGAGGCTGTGCAGATACGAACAACAACCAAGCTGATTTTGCTCTCGGAGCACCGAGCCCCCGCAACACGCGGTCATCACTGAATCCCTGCGGCCCCGTTGGGCCGCAGATTTCGAATGGCGGCATTACAAACGCAGCAAGCTTCATGGCAGGCGCGGTCGCGCCCGGCGAAATAGTCACTATTTTCGGGTCGAGCCTTGGTCCGGCGTCTCTCGCCGCTCTGCAACTAACCGTGGACAGGCAGTACGTCACGAAGTCCCTGGCCGGAACACGGGTCCTTTTCGACGGCGTGGCCTCTCCGATGATCTATACGTTAGCGGGTCAGGTCAGCGCCATCGCGCCCTATCCACTCGCAGGCAGAGCTACAACACAGGTCCAGGTCGAATACAACGGCCAATTGTCCAACGCTGTCACACTGGCGGTAGCACCAAGCGCCCCTGGCGTGTTCACTGTAGGCTCGTCGGGGCAGGGGCAGGCGGCGGTTCTCAACCAGGATTATACCGTCAACGGCCCGTCCAACCCTGCCGCAAGGGGGTCGGTGGTCGCTATCTACGCCACTGGCGGTGGCCAGACGACTCCGGACGGAGACGATGGACGAGTTATTGGGGCCGACCTCCCAAAACTGCTTCTCCCGGTAAGAGTGAAGATAGCCGGGCTCGATGCGGAGGTTCTGTACACAGGCGCCGCACCGGGTCTGGTCAGCGGCGCTGTCCAGATTAACGCGAGAATTCCGGACAGTGCTCCAGGGGGCGCGAGTCCGATGGTCATTACTGTGGGGGGGGCCGGCAGCCAGCCTGGCGTAGCCGTTTCCGTCGCTGGACCCGGTTCCGGTCAGCCTGGGGTTGGAGCCTTCATCGACCAAAAGCTCGATCAACTCAAACATGACCCGACAGTTGCTCCGCTTTCTGAGATTCCGACGGACCGATCCCCAATCCCGCCCGCCTGGCTGGCGTTGGTTTCGTGGAACACGCAGGTGGGCGCTACCGCCACTTCCGTGGACGCCACTCGTCCACCCATGGTCAAAGCGGCGTTGTCCACCTTGTTCAACGGCACATACCAGATCCTCGCAGCGCAGGAGATTCCGAACAAAGACTCCGCTGAGTTGTTGCGGAACTTGCTCCCAGGGGGCGGTCCTGAGTGGAAAACGTCTTTTTTTGATACGACCGACTCGATGGACAACGGATTCTGGTACCGATCAAGCACCGTCCTCCGAGATTCGTTCAGCCTGTTTGTGACTGGTCAAACTGACGCCAGCGGGCGATTCATTGCCGACACCTCTCGGGCGCAGCACCCTCCGCAGGTGGCCCAGTTTCAGATTGACGACTTTGATTTCACGCTCATCACCGTTCACCTCACATTCGCCGATGGCGACACTGCGGAGTCCGCCAGAGAACTGCACAATGTCCTCGACTACTTGGACTGGTACTTTAATCAGCCCGACCATGATCCTGACGTGATCGTGTGCGGTGACTTCAACATGCCTTCCGCTTTGAGCGGCCAAACCGGCAAAAACGGAATCACGCTGGACGCGCTGTTTGATCAGGACCCGCGCTTTCAGCAGGGCGAACGGCGCTTTGTTGTTACCGTACACGAGCCGACTTCACGGGGTTCGGCGGCAAGCGGCGGCGTACCCGTAAGCAACTACGACCACTGCGTTCTCTCAGCGGACACGATGAAGGAGTTCGTGCAGGCGCGACGGGTATCAACGAACATTCTCACCGATAATCCCAGCGACCCTGAAGTGCAGCTCACCTCCGATCACTTTCCTATCGTGGCGTTCTTTAGAACAAAGGGTGACGGTATCGCCTTGGATCTGAAAACACGGATTCGGCCATAATGGCATCGGACAGGGCCAGGCGAGCCCGGCCAGAGCGTGCCTGACGCTTGGAGGAGCCGACCCGGCCTCTGACAGGAGTAAATATGGAACGTGAATTGACGCTTCGGATCGTCTTGGAGAGACCGCCGGTCGGCGTGAACTTCGGTTTGCAGAAAGGCCGGGGCAGCGATTACGAGACCATCCAGGAGCAAAGATCAAAAACGAAAGATCTGTACTTCGAATTCACCGTAGGAGTAAGAGCTAGCCGCAAGGATTGGTAGCCGCGAGGATCTGAATGGCGGCGCTAAGGTGAGACGGAACGGCAACAAGGGTGAGTCCAAGAAGCGCCAGGCGCAG
>JBGOUJ010000313.1:0-8892 GCA_041477005.1 Terriglobia bacterium
CGTTGATCTTCACCCAATACGTTTTCGGAACGCGTTGCCCGCCCGTAAGGATGGCGTTGGCGAACTCGCCGTCGTTGGTGAACAGCAGCAGGCCTTCGCTGGCGTAGTCCAGCCGCCCGACCGGATAGACCCGCTGCTTCATGCCGCTCAACAACTGCATCACGGTCGGCCGCCCCTCGGGATCGGAAGTGGTGGTGACGCTGCCCTTCGGCTTGTGGAGCATCAGGTAGACCAGCTCGCGAGGCGCGCGCAGCAGCTTGCCGTCCACCTTGATGTGATCTCTCGCCAGGTCGGCCTTGCTGCCCAGCTCGGTCACCACCTGCCCGTTGACGGTTACGCGGCCTTCGAGAATGAGCTGCTCGGCTTTGCGCCGCGAAGCGACCCCCGCCTGGGAAATGATCTTTTGCAGCCGGGCTTGCATAGGGAGTGAAACCGCAGAGGAACACAGATGCACACCGATCGGAAAATGCGTTTTATCTGTGTTTATCCGTGTTCATCGTTTATCCGTGTTCATCTGTAGTTCCTTCGGTGGTCGTTCCTTCGATGGCTGCCTCTGCGGGTCCCTCGCCCAGGGCGGCGCGGCTCAACTCTTCGAACTCCTTTAAGGTCGGCAGCTCGCTCAGATCGTTCAGCCCGAACTGCACCAGAAACTCGCGGGTGGTCTTGTAGAGGATCGGCCGCCCCAGCACCTGCTTGCGGCCGGCCGTGGTGACCAGCTTGCGCTCGAGCAACGTGTGGATCACTCCCGCCGCGTTGACGCCGCGGATCTCCTGGATCTCGGGCACCGTAACCGGCTGCTTATACGCGATCACAGCGAGAGTCTCCAGCGCCGGCATGGAAAGCTTCAGCGGCGGCCGCAGCGTTTTGACGAATCGCCGCACCGCGTCGTGATGCTCGGGCTTGGTGGAGATCTTATAGCCGCCGGCGATGGCCCGCGCCTCGACGCCCCGCTCCGGACGCTGGTGATCGGCCACCAGCTCGCCGATCAGCGTCTCCACCTCGGCCCTGTCCCACTCCAGGCCGCTGGCCAACTGGTCCACCGAAAGCGGCTCCTCGGTGACGTAAAGAATCGCCTCCAGCAACGCGCGGCGCTCAGACATAACCCTCGTCGGCAGCCAAAATCGGCTCCTCGTTCTGGAATACCAGGTCGAACATCTTGTGTTTGCGGATGATGATGTCGCCGAAAATTTCTCTTTGCCGCAGCAGGATGGCTTGCATGCGCACCAGCTCCAGTACGGCCAGAAACAGCGCCACCAGCGGCCGGCGCCCCGGCTGCTTCTCGAAAATCTGTTGCAACAGCAGCGGCTGGTCGCTCGCCAGCAGAATATTCTTCAGATATTGAATTTGCTGGACCACCGAAACATCCTCGCCGGCCACTTCGAACTGCGGCCGGTTCTTGGCCCGCTCCAGCACGATGTCGAAAACCCGGACCAGATCGATCAGCGTCACCGCCAGCCCCGGTTCCTCATCCTCGTCGAGGAAGGAAGAGATCTGCGGGTTCGACCACACGTTCTCCTCGATCAACCGCTTCTGCTGCAGCATCTGCGCCGCGCTCTTGTATTTTTCGTGCTCCAGCAGCCGGTTCACCAGCTCTTGCCGCGGGTCCTCCGGCTCCTCGCCGGGCAGCACCGGATCGGCGGGCAGCAGAAGCCGGGACTTGATGTGGATCAGCGTGGCCGCCATCAGCACGAACTCGCCCCCCAGGTCGATGTTCAGCGATTCGGCGTGGTGCACGTAGTCGAGGTACTGCGACGTGATCCTGGCGATCGGAATGTCGTAGATGTTGATCTGCTGTTTGCGGATCAAATCGAGCAGCAGGTCCAGAGGACCGTCGTACTGCTCCAGGTGCACGTTGAGCGGGGAGGCGTCCACGGGCGTCACATTTTCAGCAGCGAGCCGAACAGCCGCAACGGCGGTTCGAGCGTCCATCGGCCCAGCGGCGTGTACCAGAGAAGCAACAGCAGCACCACGAACCCGAACCGGCTGATGCTCCGATACCACCTCCGGAGCGGCGCCGGCAGAAGCTGGTAGACGATGTGGCTGCCGTCGAGCGGCGGCACCGGATAAAGATTCAAGATGCCCAGCACCAGGCTCACTACCAGGACGCGGTGCAGCAGCCAGGCCAGCGGATCGATCACCGACGAACCTTCCAGCGCCACCGAGCCCGTGGCCACGAGCTGATCCACGGCCCGCGCCCCCGCCGCCGAGCTCCAGCGGATTCCCAGCAGCGCCGGCACGCAAGCCACCGCCGTGAGCAGATTGCTCACCGGCCCGGCCGCCGAGACCAGGATGTCGTCCCGGCGCGGCTTGCGCAGCTTGCTTAAATCGACCGGCGTAGGCTTGGCCCAGCCAAACGCCGTGAACCCGCTGAGGGTGGTCATCACGGGCAGGAGCACGGTCCCAAACAACTCCATGTGGCGCAACGGGTTCAGCGAGATGCGGCCCGCCAGCCGCGCCGTCGGGTCGCCGCACCGGTCCGCCACCAGCGCATGAGCCGACTCGTGCACGCTGATCGTGAACAAAAACGCCAGAATGCTGAACAGGAAAAACAGCGCCGCTTCACTCACGGTAAATGCCATCTTAGCAGGCGCCGGAGGCTGGCGGCCAGGGGCCTGGAGGAAGCAGCCGTGCGGCGGCTCCTCGCGGCAGGAGACGTCGTCGCCGGGGACCTGGGCGGCGGGGCGCCGGATGGGCACAATTCAGCCTGGATTTCCATTTTGACCCTTACTTCGTTTCCGCCGGCGGACCTGTTGCGCCAGTCGGTGTACAGCCGTTTGGCCGGTTATGAAGACGTGAACGACGCGGAACGGCTCTCGCAAGATCCGACCTTTCGCCAGTTCGTGAAATTGTCGCGAACGGTGGGGTTCTCGGTTTTGGTTCGTTCGGACGGGCCGGAACCGCAACTTCCGCGGGCAACCGGGCGTATACTGATTGGCAACCGGGAGCCAAGATGGAAATCCCCGCTGAGTGCGAATTGCACTGCCGCGAGGGGGTGCCGGTGACCTTCACGCTGACGCACTTTGCGAGGGGACCATGCAGTACCGTCGTCTGTTCGTCGGCCGCAGCGCTTTGGCCCGCGCATCCTTTCTCATCAATGGCTGCCCTCACGGCTGCGTTATGCACGGCGCAGACACCCGCTACCGCGCGCGCCATCGTGCTCGATGGCACCGGACCATGGCGCGATACGAACTGGACACTTGCGTCTCCCCCGTGCAGGTAAAGCGGGAACCGCGCCCTAACCCACCAGGCAGCGCGTCGACCGCCAGGCAGAGCTGCGGGGGCTATTGAACCGAGATCAGTGTCTTGTTGCTGACTCCGGCGGCCGTGCTGAGGACTACCTCCGCGCGGCCGGGTGGCACGCCGCTCGGCACGAACGCATTCACCTGGTAGAGTCCCACGAAACCCGGGGCCAAGCCTGAAAATATCACCTGAGCCGCGCGTCCGGCAATCGTCGCCTGAACCTGGGCCAGCGCCGCTTCACCGTTCGAAGGCAGACCGCTGGCCAGATCGCCCTGCACTTTGCCGAGGCCAATACAAAAGATCACCACTACATCGCCCGCCTTGGCCGGGTTGCCCTCATCCACCTGCACATAGTTCCGCGAGCCGTTGAGAATGGCGCCTTGCCCTTGCGCGTTGGCGAAGACCCGCGGGGCCGAAGCGCCCAGGGTCAGGGTGACCGCCGCGCTCGCCGTCTGCCGCCCGGTTACGACCGTGACGGCCGCAGTCGCCCCCGAGGTCTCGAAGGGGATCATGGCGTTGATCTGAGTGGGGCTGACGTAGTAGAGCGGCGCCCAACGATCGCCCACCTGCACCGAAACGCCCGCCAGTTGCGTCGGCAGCGGAGTGCGGTCGGCCGTAGAGGTCGCTTCCGCCAGATCCTGCCCGAAGATGGAGATCATGCTCCCCGGCGCAAAATGCGGGGGCGTGGTGTTGCGGTTGAACGCCGCGCCGTCCACAATACCGGCTGCCGACACCTGCGGGTTCACCGTCACAATCAAGCCCCCGGTAAAGGAGGACGACCCAAAGTAGACGTCGGTCGGCCCCAGCGGCGCATCGGCGGCCACCCGCACGTCGGCAATCTGAAAATTGCCGGAGGTCCGCAGCGGATTGCGCTGCGTAATCTTCGGCGAAGAGAAACTGACACTGCCGGAAAGACTCACGCCACCCAGGTTGACGGAGGTATCTATGCCGCGGCGGATCGAAGCCGGCAGCGTGCCGGCGCCGCCGGAGCCGACTCCGACGAACTGCAGGTTGGCGGCCGCGGGAACCGAGACCTGTACATTCACATTGCCCACCTCGGCTGTGGAAACGGTCACCGGGTTTGAGAGAAATGTCGTGGCAAAATTGTTATTGCCGTTCTGGAAAAAGCTGGAAAGCGACGACATCTGGACGGGTCCATCCAGCGGCTCGACGAACACCCGGTACGTCCCCGGCTGCAGACCGGCAATGCGATAGCCACCCTTTTCGTCGGTGATCGCCGAAGCAGTAGTGAGACCTGTGACCGCCTGCGTCGCGACCACGTGCGCGCTCTTGACCGGCGTGCCGGAGGTGTTGGTCACCACTCCGCTGATGGCTGGACCCGGAGGGCCGTAAATCGCCCACAGCGCGGCCACATCGTCGCTATGCAGACGCCTGAAGCACGCCAGGCCGAAATCGCAGGAAGGCGCCATGGCGGCCCCCACGATCCCCGTGTGTCCGATTCCCAGCCAATGGCCTACGAGGTGCAGGGCGAGCGCCTGAATGTCGTAAGTGTTCGCCGCCTGCACATCCGTGGAAAAGCGCGACGCCGGATTGAAGACCATGTCGGCCTCGACAATCTGGCCGACGGGTGTGAAGATATCCTCACCGGTGCTGTCACAGACGAAGTGGGTAAAGCCCGCCGGAGTGAACCTGCGGCTCACGGTGCCGACAACACTCGCAGAAATGGGATCCGCCGTATCGGTGAACGAGATCATATTGATGTGATCGCACTGGATCTTGTTCACCACAGTAGTGCCGACTTCCTCGAAGCTCACCACAGGCTTGCCATCCTGGAGCGGCATGACCGCCATCCAGGTGTCAACGGCCTGGCGAAAGGCCGCCCGGACCAGCTCTCTGTTGTTGTTGGGCGCGAAGCTCTCCTGGAAGGCATAGCGGATCACCGCGCCGTCTGCCCAGCGAACCGGTGTGTATCCCCGGTCGGAATTGATCACGTCCTGGCTGTACGCCGTGGCTGTCGCCGGCGTCAGCGCCAGACCCAACACCAGGGACATCATCCACCCGCTACGGCGGGCAAAGTCGCCGCTGCGGGGAGCACGAAGAGAAACGTAACCTGGAATTTTCATTTTTCGCTCGGGTTCAAAAGCAAATGTAGACCCATCCCTCCTCCCCGCGTCAAACGCAGGAGATCAAGGCGTCAACTGGAGCGACCACATTTAGCCTGGCTCTCATCAACCAGACAGCGATCGGTCGCTAGTGCGCAGTTTTGCACGGCTTTTAGCTGGATTCCCATTTTGGCGTCCTGGACGTGCACAGTGTACACCTACCCACCCTGGCGGCGACCAAATTTTTCCGTACTGCATGGTCTTGGTACCACCAGGCACTGGCCGGCACCCCTTCCCACCGGCGTAGGAGCTTCTTCAAGAGCGACCAGGGCCTGGGGAAGGTGGTCGATCTTCATCGAGAACGCTTGGCCTTCTTAGGGGCAGCTCCCTTCTGCAATTGCTCCTTCATCGAAGCAATCATCTACTCGGCGGTGCTGAAGGAACCCAAGGTGCGGCCTTTTTTGAAATCTGCTTCGGACTTGGCGAGGCGGGCGTCAATGGTGCGACGTTGCTCATTCAGGTTGTCCATGAACCTGAGCATACAGTTTCTTCCGCGGGCGGTAGGTCAAGTATATAATCTGGGTGCGAATTGCATTTACCGCGAGCGGAAGATGCTGGTGATCTTCACGCTGACGCGCTTTGGGAGGGGACCATGCAGTACGGTCGTCTGTTCATCGCCGGCAGGAGATTGGCCCGAGCATCCTTGCTCATCATGGCTGCCCTTGCGGCTCCTTTTTGTACGGCGCAGACACCGGCTGCCGCGCGCGCCATCGTGCTCGATGGCGCCGGACCATGGCGCGATGCGAACTGGACACTCGGCGTAACCGAGTTCACCAGCCTGCTCACGGACGCCGGCTACCAGGTGAGCACCGTCTCACCCGTGGACCTGCCCGCGGCCGCTCCGACGCCGGACATTCTCCTAGCGGTCCCCAGCCTCGAGAGCCTTCCTCTGGCCAACTTCCAGACCATCAGGGCCTTCCTGGCCGCCGGCGGAAGCCTGATGGCCAGCGGTGGCCAGCCGTTTCGCAACCCGTCCTACCGCACCGCCGACGGCCAGTGGCTGGACCGCGCCTCCATCTTGCAGGCCTTGGCGCCGGCCAAGACGGTCCTCGATCCGGCAACCGCGACTCTGGCCCAGATCATTTACGTGCCGCAGGCCGTGGCGCGAACCACAATCACAGGCCCGGACGGTCAATCCAAGGCTCTGGACTTCCAGCTCCAGATGCCGCCGCAGACACAGTTCTACCTGCTGACCGCCCCGCTCAATAAGCCGGTCTTCGCGCCGGGGCAGACGGCCACCATCGTTTGGACCCGCGGAACTCCGGGCCAGTCCATGCTGTTCGAGTGGGACGAGACCGACGGCTCCCGTTGGATTGCGACCGTCCCCCTCACCGCCCAGTGGACCAAGCAGGTCCTGTTGCCCGCTGACTTCCACTACTGGCCCTCCGTGCCCGCCCGTGCTGCCACCACCTTTAACCCCGTCCAGGCCAGCCTGCTGTATTTCGGGGTGAGCACCGGTCAGGACGCACAGCCGGGTCCTCTGGAGTTCGCCCTCGGCGCGATCGGCGTCGCCACCGCGCCGGATCTGCAGTCGTTCACTGCCCCCGTGCTGGAAACTCTCTCGCCTTCTTACAAACAATACGTGACCCAGGTGGGCGGAAAGACTGTCCGCGTCCCGTTCGCCCGCGGGCGCGGCCTCTCCGCCACACCCGACCCGGACGGCCGATTCCGTGCCATCGGCGATCTGCAGGCGCCGGCTGCCACCTGGTACGTCAGCACGACCGGAAGCGTTACTATTTGGCTGCCGTGGCCCCACCTCCAAGACCCGCAGCGGGCCGAGCTCGTGGCGCTGCTCAGCGCCGCCCGCAATCGTTTGTATCTTCTGAATGCAGGCCCTACCCGGATCGTGACACTGCCCACGGAAAATGTCGTTGTCGGAGCCCGCGTGATCAACGCGGCGCGATCCCCGGCGCAGGCCAGGCTGGTGTGGTCGATTGCGGATGCCGCCGGCACGGTGGCGGCCCAATCCACAGCGATGCTCAGCCTCGCCGCCGGCGAACTGCAAAGCGTCCCCGCCGCGGACCTCGGTAGACTGCCGTCCGGCGACTACACGGTCACCGCCAGCCTCGTCGTCGCAGCCCAGGAGATCCAGCGCCGGGCGGGCTTCCCTTTTCGAAGCCGATCGGGTGAGAGCCTCGTGACCGGAACCGAGGAAATCGACCGGATTGTGAGCCGCGTTCGCGTCTTCGACCCGACTCTGACTTTCCAGCCGGATCAGCGCATCGTCGCCGCCAACGGTTCCTTCTCGACCGCAGGGGGCCGCGCCCTGTTTTTACAAGGCGTCAACTACTGGCCGCGCTCCGCCGCCGCTCTCGAACCCACGCGCTTCTATCAATCCTGGCTCTTGCCTCAGAACTACGACCCCGATCTCATCGAGGCCGATCTTTCCCTTCTCGCCTCTCTCAACTTCAACCTCGTCAGCATCCAATACAGGGACATCAATGGGGCCCGGTCCCTGGTGGATTTCCTGGATCGTTGCCGCAATCACGGCCTCTGGGCCAACATCTACATCGACGCTTTCATCCTAGGCGCTCCGCCTGCCATTCTGTTTCATGGGAATGTTCAGGGTATCAATTCCAACATCGGTTCCTTCCTCCAGGCCGCCTTTCTTCCGGGCCACGACCGTGTCTTCGCCTATGACCTGCTCTGGGAACCCCTCCTGGGCCTTCACAGCGTCCGTCTCGCCCTCGACAGCGCCTGGCGCGCATGGATCGCCGACCAGTATGGAACCCTCGCCAACGCCGAAAACACTTGGGGCTTCACCGCGCCGCGGGATGCGCAGGGCCAGATCTCCAATCCGCTCGACAGCCAGATTGAAAACGACGGCTCCTGGCGTGTGATGGTAGCGGCCTACCGCCGCTTCGTCGACGATTATCTGAGCCGCTCCTTCGGCGCGGCCGCCCGGCTGATTCGCAGCGCCTCTCCCGGCACTCTTCTAAGCTACCGCAACGGCGGCGGCGCAGCGGTGGATGCCAGTTACTCGTTGACGCCGGCGGGTGCAGCCATGTTAAACCAGATGTACTACGAATTCGGCACGGCCGCGGCTCACCTCGACTTCTTGTCGCCGCACGCCTACCTGATCCCCATTCCTTGGCCCGCCGGCCGCGGCTTGGGCTTCGCCGCCGCCTACGCCCGCTACCGATCCGGAGGCAAGCCGCTCTACTGGTCCGAATACGGAATCAATATCGGCGCCGACGGCACGGGCCTGGCAACGCAGGCCGCCATCTGCGACTCCGTGATGCGGCTCATCAACGACGATGGATCAAGCGCGGCCGCGGTCTGGTGGATGCCGGGCGGCTGGCGGGTGGACACAGGAGACGACTACGGCATCTTAAACCCCGACGGCTCCCCGCGCCAGTGCGCCATGGTCCTCGCCCAGTGGGGCGCCACCTTTCGCGCCACTCCGCCGAGTCAGGCTACCGGCAACGCCGTGACCTTGACCATAGACCGCGACGCCGACGCCCGCGGCGATGTGGGCGTCTTCCTGCGCTGGCAGAAAGACTACGTCACGGCCCGGCAAGCCGGTAAC
>JBGOUJ010000314.1:0-8888 GCA_041477005.1 Terriglobia bacterium
CGGCATCCTGGCGGTGCACCGAACAAGGCAAAAGGCAAATTGCAAAAGGCAAGAGGCAAAAATCAAAGAAGGGGGCATTTTTTTTAAAAAAACATTCTCGCGGACGGAGTCCGCGCACCTTGATTTTTGATTTTTGACTTTTGCAATTTGCCTTTTGCCTTGCATTTTTGGGTTGCGGCGATAAGGTCGCGGTGTCACTCGGTCGGCGCGGCAATGCTCGCTAGGCGGCCTGCGCCGCGGCCGCCCTTGTCGCCTCGATGTCGATCGATGCCGAAGAGTGAGGTTGGACGATACCTAACCTTGCGCCCCAAGTTCCGGCGAACTTATACGAGGGACCCGCCGCGTCGGGGGTTGCGCTCCTTCAGCAGAACCAGGCTCCTGGGCCGGGCGGCGAAGAAACATCTGCTACGAAGCGGCAGCCTCGGGTTACCATGGAGCCTTGCCTGTTACCAATAGCATTGCAGTGGCGGAAGCGCCGGCGTGCATACGGGACTGCTTCCTGCGCCGAGCTCTTGTAAGGCCGAGCGATCCGGCATTGGCTGCCCCGGGGCGCCGGCCTCTTACATACGTCCGTCTGGCCTCTCTTGTCGAGGGTGCTGCGGCGTCCTTGCGGCGGCTCGGCGTGCGGGGGGGAGACCGTGTCGCATTGGTCGGCCCCAATGGCCCGGAAATGGCGGCGGCGTTTCTCGCCATTACGACCGTCGGTTCCTGCGCGCCGCTGAACCCGGTGTATCGCGCCGAGGAATTCGCGTTCTACCTGGAAGACTTGCGCGCCAGCACGCTGGTGATCGCCGAAGGCGCGGCGAGCGCGGCAACGGCAGTCGCGCAGCGGTTGGGGTTGAGGATCATCGAAATGAAGCCGGACGCTGCGGCGGCCGCCGGCGAGTTCACTTTCAGGGGAGATCCGGCGACAGTCGCCTTCCCGGAGCGGCAGCCCGACCCCGAAGAGGAAGCGCTGGTGCTCCACACCTCCGGCACCACCTCCCGTCCGAAGCTCGTACCGCTGACGCACCGCAATCTGGTTACCTCCGCCCGGCAAATCGGCGCGAGCCTCGAACTGACGCCGCAGGATCGCTGCCTGAATGTGATGCCGCTGTTCCACGTCCACGGGCTGGTGGCGGCGCTGCTCGCTTCTTTGGAAGCGGGAGGGAGCGTGGCGTGTTGTCCGGGACTTGGGGAGTTTTTTAAATGGGCGGAAGAAATGGATCCCACCTGGTACACGGCCGTGCCGGCCATCCATCAGGCCGTGCTGCGCGAGGCGCGGCAGCGCGGAGACTGGTTGGCCCGCCACCGTCTGCGGTTTATCCGCTCCGGCTCGGCGGCATTGGCGCCGGCGCTGATGGCCGCGCTGGAGTCGGCGTTCGGCGCTCCCGTGATCGAGGCCTACGGCATGACGGAGGCGGCGCACCAGATCGCCTCCAACCCGCTGCCGCCGCACGTGAGGAAGCCCGGGTCGGTGGGTGTCGCCACGGGGACGGAGCTTGCCGTCATAGACGAGTCGGGCCGCCTGCTTGACCCCGGACAAACGGGTGAAGTGGTGATACGCGGCCCGAATGTGACGGCGGGTTACGACAACAACCCGGAGGCCAACTCCCGGGCGTTCACCAATGGGTGGTTCCGCACCGGCGATCAGGGCTACCTCGATTCCGAGGGCTACCTGTTTCTCACCGGGCGGTTGAAGGAACTCATTAACCGCGCCGGAGAAAAGATCGCACCGCGCGAAATCGACGAGGTCTTGGTCGCGCATCCGGCGGTGGCGCAGGCGGCGGCTTTCGCGGTGCCGCACTCGAAGCTGGGCGAAGCGGTCGCCGCCGCCGTGGTGCTCGAGGGCGATGCGGATGAGTCGGAACTGCGGGGATTCGCCGCGCAGCGCCTGGCGCCTTTCAAGGTCCCCGAACGCGTATTCACGGTCGAGACCTTGCCCAAAGGACCCACGGGCAAGCTGCAGCGCGCGGGGTTGGCCGAGAAGTTGGGCGTCACCGAATTGGACCTGCGGCACGCCGGGCGCGCGCGCCGCTTCGAGCAGCCAACAAGCAAGCGCGAGGCGGAATTGGCGCGTTGCTTCGGTGAAGTGCTGTGCCGGAAAGAAACGCCGGGCATTCACGACGATTTCTTCGACGCGCTCGGCGGCGATTCCTTGGCGGCAGCCACGCTTCTGGTCCGCGTGGAAGAGGAGACCGGAATCGCCATTGCGCCCGAGCGGTTCTTCGCGAACGCCACAGTGGCCGGCCTGGCGGCGGCGCTCGAAGACGTCGCTCCGGCGCCGGCCGGCGACCGGTTTCTGGTGGCCATACGCCCGGCCGGCGAGCTGGCCCCGTTGATCTGCGTTCCAGGCGCGCACGGCAATCTGGCGGGCTTCTATCACCTCGCTCGATATCTGCGGCGCGAGCGGCCGGTGTACGGCCTCCGGCTGCCGCCGGCGAGCGGGCGCTTCGTGCGCTATCGCGTGGAGGACCTCGCGGAAGCGTACATGGAGGAGTGGCGCACGGCCGGGCGACAGGGACCGTGCGCCGTGCTGGGAGTTTGCTCCGGATCGCCGGTCGCGCTGGAGATCGCGCAACGCCTCAGCGCGGCGGGTCAGCCGGTCGTGCTGACGGCGATGCTGGACAGCTATAACCTCACGGCTCTCCGACGGCTGACCGCCGCAGAGACGGCTGTCTTGCGGTGGAAACACTTCGAACAACGAAT
Organism: Terriglobia bacterium; assembly: GCA_041477005.1. Classification (GTDB taxonomy): domain Bacteria; phylum Acidobacteriota; class Terriglobia; order Bryobacterales; family JACQDG01; genus JBGOUJ01. The sequence continues at coordinate 2,689 of JBGOUJ010000314.1, forward strand.
CACGTATCACTGGAACCATTTGCGCCGGACGCGTCCCGCCGGCGCTCCGGCATACCTGATGCCTCGGTGGCGGGCGTTTTGGCGGGAGCGCGGCGAGGCTTTCGGCCAGGCGCTGTATGGCGCTTTGGCCGCTACGGGCCGGCCGCTGCCCCGGGCGCTCCAGGGGCCGACCTACGCCTGCCGCGACGCGGTGAGCCGCTACGAACCACACCGGTGGAGCGGGCGCGCCCTGCTGTTCCGTGTGCAAGAGCCGCGCGACGGCGCCTACGACATCGAAGCGATGGGCTGGCAAGACGTATTTGCGGGCGGGGTCGAGGTCCGCGAAGTTCCGGGCAGCCATCTGACTGCCCTCCGCGAGCCGCACGTGGCCGGGGTGGCCGGATTTCTGGAGGAAGCGCTGGCGGAATGAACCCGGCCGACCTCAGGGACTGGCTGACCTTTTGGCAACGGCCGCGCGCTTCGCCGGCAGCCCTACGCCGTTTTCAGGACCGCCGCCTCCGCCGCCTGGTGCACCACGCCTGGGAACGAGTGCCGTTTTACCGCCGGCGGCTCGAAGCCTGCGGCGTCCGCCCGGGCCAGGTCCGGGAAGCTGCGGATCTCGCGGGCATCCCGGTCCTATGCAAGTCGGATCTGCTGGACGCCAGTTTGGAAGACCTGGTGGCCGACGGCGCCGACATCGCGTCCTGCGTGATGCACGGCACGTCGGGAACCAGCGCCGAGCCCCTGCGCCTTGTGCGCACGCCCGCCGAGGAGCGCACCCTTTTCGCCTACCGCTTGCGGGCACAGGTTCTCTCCGGGTTGCGCCCGTGGCACACTCGCATTAAGGTCGGTTCGGCGCCGGTGCAGTTGTGGCCGCACCGCATCGGGCTGTTTCGCTGCGCGAATTTGGCTGACGATCTGCCGCTGGCAGAGATTCTCAGGCGGCTGGAACAGCGGCGGCCCAGCGTGCTCTACGCCGGTCCGACGATGTTCGAGTTGCTGCTGGAGACGGTCGAGGAGTCCCGCTTGCGGGCGCTCGGCCCGCACTTGATTTTCAGCGGCGCCGAGCTGTTGAACCGCAACACGCGCGCCAGGCTCCGCGAGGTCTTTGGTTGCCCGGTGGTCGATTTTTACGGCTCCGTCGAGGTGAACCTGATCGCCTGGGAATGCCGGGGATGCGGGCTGTACCACACTTGCGACGATAGCGTGTTCGTGGAGGTGCTCCGAGAGGACGGCAGTCCGGCGGGTCCAGGCGAGGAAGGGCGGCTGGTGATGACGGCGCTGCATTCGTTCGCGATGCCGCTGATCCGTTACGAAGTCGGCGACGTGGTGCGGCGGCCCGCGAGCGCGCCGCCCTGCCGGATCGGATTCGGGTCGATCGACCGGATCCTGGGCCGGGTTGCGGACTACATTCCCTTGCCGAACGGCGCCTGGCTCAGCTCACACCGTATCGAAGAGGTCACGGACGAGGTTCCCGGCATCCGGCGGTTCCAGTGCGTCCAGACGGGCCCCGCGGAGATCGTCTTCAAGGTGCAGCCCGGCAAGGGGTTCGGCGAAGATTCGGTGCGGCGCTTGCGACAGAACTTCGTGCCGATGCTGCCCGCCGGCATGCGCCTGGAGATCAAGGTTGTAGAGGAGATGGAACTGACGCCGGCGGGGAAGCTTCGCGTGGTACAAGCCTGGCGGCCGCCCACTTCCGAGGGGGCGGAGGCCTCAGCGGCGCAGGCAGGAATTCCACCAGCCGGCCAGGATCGCTAGCGACCAGGGGCGGCGCAAGTAGGGGTCCGGGCGAGCCAGCCACCGCCGCAACCATCTTTCGAGCGCCTTCCGGTCGAGGCTGCCTCCGAGCGCCCCCGGGTCCAGCAGCAGATCGAACAGGAAATTCCGCAGGGACCCAGTCAGGTATTGGCGCATGGGGGCCAGTAGCCCGAACTTCTTCCGGCTCGAAACTTCTGGTGGGAGCAGGTCGCGCATAAAGGACAGGATGTATTTCTCCTGGGATCCGCGGCGCCGCATGTCCGGCGGCAGTGCGGCGGAAAACTCCAGGATGGTTGCGTCCAGAAACGGCATGCGGAGTTCGAGGGAGTGGGCCATGCTCATGCGGTCCGCCACCATCAGGATGCCTTCGGGCAGGCGCCGCGTGAACTCCAGCGCCAGGCGGCGCTCCAGCGGGTCCCGGCAGGAGTCGAGCGTTTCCGGGTCCAGACGCAGGGGCGACACGTCGGGGCGGCCGTTCCGAACTTCCGGGGAAATAATCGAGTCGATCTCGCGGGGAGCGAAGACGCGGTACCACTCGGCGTCCGCCGCGAGGGTGTCGGGCGCGGCGAGCACGCGCCAAAGCCGGCGCCAGCGCAGATCGGTGGCCCGGACCGCCGGCAAGAGGCAGAGCCAGGGTGGAACCACGCGCCGCAAGCGATAATAGACATCCGCATCGTGCTGGAGCCATTCATAGCCGGCGAACAACTCATCCGAGCCTTCGCCGGAAACAACGGCCTTTACGCTCTGCGCCGCCAGCGACGAAAGCGCGTAGAGGAGCAGGCAGGGCGAGGCAAGGCACGGCTCACCCAAGCGGCAAACCGCAGTGGAGAAGAGCCGTGGCACATCCTCGGCGCGGAATTCGATCTCGTGGTGGTCGCTCCCGATCGAGGCGGTCAGCGCCCGCGCATACCGGCCTTCATCGACGTCGGGGTGGTCGGGAAACACGATCGAGAAAGTCTTCAGCGGGCGCGACGCCTGGCGTGCCGCGAGCGCGGCGACCAGGGAGGAGTCCCACCCACCGCTGACCCACGCACCCAGCTCCACGTCGGCATCCAGGTGGGTACGAACCGCGGCATCGAGGAGTTGCCGCAACTCGCCCGCGTATTCGGAATCCGGCCGGCGCGGCCCGTCGGAGCGATACCGCAGCTTCCAGTAGGACTGGCGCCGGACCCCGTTGCGGTCGATGACCAGGTAGTGCCCGGCCGGTAGTTTCTCAATGCCTCGGTAACAGGTGCGAGGAGCCGGCGTGTAACCGACGGCGAGGTAGGTGTCGATGCCCGCCCAATCGGGGGACGGCTCCACGAGACCGGAAGAAAGCAGGGCGCGCGGCTCGGACGCGAACAGGAATCCCTGCGCCGTCGAGGCCGTATACAACGGCTTCATGCCGGCCCGGTCGCGCGCGAGCAGCAGCCGTCCTTGCCGCAGGTCCAGGATCGCGATCCCGAACATGCCGTTCAGCGGGTCGAGACACCCCTCGCCCAGGTCCTCATAGAGGTGCAGCGCCACCTCCACGTCGGTCCGGGTGCGGAAACGGTGGCCGCGCGATTCCAGGCCGGCGCGCAGCTCGCGGTGGTTATAGATCTCGCCGTTGCAGACGAGCAGGATGCTCTCGTCTTCGTTCGCGATGGGCTGGGCGCCGGTAGTGAGATCGATGATCGTTCGAGCCGGCGTGACGCCAGTCCTGCGGCGTTCTCGGGAAAGAACCGGACGGGCCCCCCGTCCGGGCCTCGGTGCACCAGCGCTTCGCCCATCCTCTGGAGCAGACGGGTGCAGGAATCCGGGTCCAGTGCGGCGTTGAAAATACCGGCGATGCCGCACATAGGAGTCAGCTTGGCGAATCGGATTCAACCGGTTTGCGCGCGCAGGCTGCGACGAAGGCCGCTGTGTAAGCTCTGGTAGGGAGCCGGCCCGACGCTGCGAACGCCCGCAGCAGGACGCCGATGGTGCGCTCGCCGTATGGCCCACAGAGGCGGCGAAGCGCCAGGAACAAGAGCGTCGAAACAAAACGCGGGTTGTGGATCAGCCAATCGGTGGTGAGGAGTTGCAGTCCCGCAGCGTCGAGCAGGCGCGCCAGTTGGCGGCGGCTCGCCGTGCGTCCCAGGCGAAACGGCATGCCGCACCAGCGCGCGCCGGCGCGGAACAGAAGGTAAAGCGGGTTGTGCGGATTATCGAGTGTGATCAACAGAAGCCCGCCAGGTTTCAGGAGGCGCGCCAGCTCCTGTATGGATGCTTCGAGATCGCGGGCGGCGGTGAAGTGATCGAGCGTGGAGTTCGAGAGGACGACGTCAATCGAGCGGTCCGGGAAAGGGAGGCCGCGGACGTCGGCGGCCACGAAGCGGCCCGCATGCGCGCAAGGCCGCGAGGCGGCCAGCCGGACGGTGGCGGGGTCGATGTCGATCCCGATCTTCAGGTCGGCCTCGAAGGGCAGGGAAAACAGCAGCTCATCCTCTCCGTGAGCTTCCTCGAAAAGATCGGTCTTGAGCAGCACGGGCACGCTGGGGCAGGGCACGTTGCGGCGGATCCAATCCAGATGCACGGCGCGCTTCTGCCTCGCGACGAGGGGGTCCAGGTACCAGTTGGGCCGGCGGCTCATAAGGGCCAGGGTCTCGGATCAGGACAATCATACAGGTTTGGGGGCGGAACGCGAGCCTAACGCAGCCCACCGATCTCGCCATGCCAATTTTGGGTAGTGGGCCACTTCGTTTTGCAAGGCGACGGACCTTGGCGCAAATTTGCGCCAAGGTCGGCAAACTGCTGATGCAATGGGGCTTGGGCCCGAGCGGCTCCGTCGCGGGCGATCCGCTCCAGCCAACTCGGGTGCCGGGTGAAAAAAAATCCTTGACACAGGGCACTTTTCTGTTATAATATAGTTATAGCTAAATGCAGAGTGGACTGTTCACCGCTTATCCAAGCCATGCGGGCTACATAAGAGGAAGAGAAAAACCTGAATAGAGAAAAAACCATTCTGGAAGTGCAATCCGAAGTTGAGATGGCCCTGCAGCGTCTCGCGGGATTTGCAGCCCAACTTCCCGATGTGCTCCGGCCGCTCGTGTGGCTCGCTCCACCCAAAGGGGCGCGCGCTCAGGTCTCCCTGCGTCATGCCAGGACCGAAAGGCAGGTTAGGCGGAATGCGCCGGCAGACAGTTGGTCCCCGGACTCCGGCCTGGTGTCCATTTCTTACGACACGTCGCCAGTCGAGGAAGCGAATGCCTTGGAGACCCAAGCCGCACAGACGGCGCCTGCTGATGCGTCGCCACCGCCCCCACCCGCGGAGGATCCCGCACGGGATTTGGTGCTGGTCCTGGCGAGGGCCGAGCAGGACCCTCAGCTCGGTTTCGTCTCGCTGAAGTGGTTCCGCGATACGTACCTGCCGCCGCAGGGCTATGCTTGGGCCGTTGCCCCGGACAACCGGCAACGTGTGTTGGCGGAGGCGATTAATCGGAATTGGATTCTGACGAGCAAGGTTCCGAACCCGAAGAACCCGCGGTATCCGGTTACGGCCATCCGGGTCAATCGGCCCCTGGCCGACGTGCGCAAGATCCTGGATCAAGAAGCGGGCTTCGGCTCCGCATTCTCCCCGATCACGATTCCGGGCGAGCGACTCTCCGAAACTGTTTTGCGAGAGCGAAGGTAGGCTTTGGGCGTCTATTACCTGGATACCAGCGCCCTGGTGAAGCTCTACGTGCGCGAGCCAGGCACCGAGCAGATGATCCGGCTCGCGAGTCCTTCAAGCGGTCACACGCTGGCCGTTCTCGGTTTGGCGCGAGTGGAATTCCGAGCCGCAGTCCGACAGCGGGAGCGGACCGGTGACGTGCCGCACGACGCGGCGGAGGATCTGCTTGCCAGAATGGAAAACCACCTGCAGAACCTGTACCTGGTGCAGCCGGTCATGGAAGCGGTCATCGAGGAAGCGGCCGCGCTTCTGGATCGGCACCCTCTCAGGGCCTACGCCGCCGTGCAACTGGCGGGCTGTCTTTCGCTGCGCTCGCGGCTGAGTGAGCGTCCGTCGTTCGTTTGCTCCGATCGTCAACTTTTGGGCGCGGCCGAGCAGGAGGGACTCACGGTGCTCGATCCGGCCGCGGAACTGTCACCCTGAGTCAGGACTCGGAGGCCTCAGCATCGAAGTTGGTCACCTTCCTCGAACCGGCGTTTTTCGGGATCTGGAATACTACGGGGCGGATTGGGTTGCTCGCGCGGCAGGCTAATGCAGCTTGCCCAAATTGAACGTCAGCCCGAAGACGACCTGGTGATCGGGCGCGCCCCCGGCCACGCTGAAGTGCTGCCCGGAGAGGTCGAAGGCCAGCCGCTCGGTCATCTGGTACTCCACACCCTCAAAGACCGACACGACCCTTTCTATACCTGTTGATTTCTCCCAGACAACGTTGGCGTGTGGAGTGAATTTGCCGAGCAAACCGAAGCCGGGCAGCCTGCGGCCGAAGCCGAATCCGAGATCGAAGACGCCC
>JBGOUJ010000315.1:0-8873 GCA_041477005.1 Terriglobia bacterium
GCTCGATCGCCCGGGCCAGCTCCTGCGGGCTGCGGGGGTCCACCGTCAAGCCGGCGTCTCCGACGACCTCGGGCATGGCCGACACGTTGGAAGTGAGCACCGGCGTGCCGGCTGCCATGGCCTCGAGCAGCGGCATCCCGAAGCCCTCGTAGAGCGACGGGAACACGAACACGGAAGCTCCGGCGTAAACGAGCGGCAATGCCTGCTGGGGTACGTAACCGATGGCCCGCACCCCGAAGTTCTTCTCGCGCTCCAACGAGCGCCGCAGGTCTTTGTTCTTCCAACCCGACGCCCCCGCGATCACCAGCGGATGGTCGCGGCGCAATTCCTCCGGGAGCAGACGGTAGGATTCGAGCAGAGTGTCCAGGTTCTTGCGCGGTTCCATCGCGCCCAGGAACAGGATGTAGCGGTCCGGCAGGTCGTAGGCTCGCCGCTCCGGCTCGAGCGGCCCCGGGGGGAAAAACTCATCATCCACGCCGTGCGGGATCACCGTCACGTTCTCCTCTTTAGCCCCGGCGCGCTCGACCAGGTCTCGCTTCACGGCCTCGGAAGGAACGATCACCCCGTCGAGCCGTGGCAGCACCGCCTGGACGAAATGCCGGAAGTAGCGCACGTTGCTCGCCGTGTGGAACTCGGGCAGCAGCAGCGGCGTCGGATCGTGAATGAAGGAGGTCAGCTTGACGCGGCCCGGCGGATGGAGCAGATGATTCGTGACGTGGAACAGATCGGCTCCCCGCGCCACCCACCACCCCAGCGGCAGCCGCAGGTAGTTCGCCGCCAGCAAGGCCCCGAGCCGCGAGACAGTCGCCGCCCGGGCGTAGTTGGATCTCTCATGACGATTGCGGCCGAGCGACGTGAGAAATGGGAACAGGGCCATCTTGTGCGGCCGGATGCGCGGCAGCAGCCGGATCAGCAGCGAGTGATGATAGTTTTTCACCCCCGCGCTGCGCATCAGCAGGGGCGTAGCGTCGTAAACGACCCTCACTTCGTTTCCCTGCCCGGTGTCTCGGTGTCTTTGTGGCTATCCAGTTCCCGGTTCAGCCGCTCGATCTCCCACTCGAGCATTCCCACTTTCTGGGCCAACTGAATGTTGTTGTCCTTGAGGCTGGAGACGACGGTCGAGTAGCGGAAGAAGGTGAAGAGAAACAGCGCACCGGCCAGCGCCACCAGCACCAGCGCCGGGTCGCGAACGCCAATCCATTCGCCGAGCGTGGCCATGGCCCGGTCCGAGAGGCACAGCGCCAGCAGCAGCAGCGCCGCGCCCAGCCAGGTCATCGAATATTCGACCCGGATGTGCTCCCGCCGCACCGCCCGCACCACCTGCGCGATCAACCCCAGGCTCAGCACGGCGACGATGATGCGGAAGCGTGGCATTCTCTACCGCCGCCGGCCCATGTGGAAGCGGCGCTCGTACTTGAGGACGTTCACCAGCACCCCGAGCAACACCCGGAACATATAGTAAACCGCCTGAAGCGACCCGATGGTCGAGCGACCGGCGCGGCGCGGAAACATCTGGACCGGCACCTCGCAAAATCGCAGAGCCTTGCGCTGCAGCACCACCAGGGCCTCGATCTCCGGATACTCCAGCGGAAAGCTGCGGCTGAAGACTTCGAGCGCCCGGCGGTTCACGGCGGCGAAGCCGGAAGTCGGGTCGGTGATGCGCCTGCCCAGAATCGGATACAGCACCAGCGAAAACACCAGGCCCCCCAGCCGCCGCACCCATTGGACGCGGTAGCCGTTCGGCTTCAGGAAGCGCGAGCCGGTGACCATGTCGAAGCCGTCGGAGCGCAGTTTCTCCAGCAGGACGGGGATTTCGGCCGGGTTGTGCTGGCCGTCGGAATCGACCCGCACCACGCAGTCGTAGCCGTGCTCGAAGGCGAAGCGATAGCCGGTCTGCACCGCCCCGCCCAGGCCCAGGTGATGGGGCAGACGCAGCAGCTCGGCCCCGGCCTCGCGGGCCACTTGGGCGGTGCCGTCGATCGAGCCGTCGTCGATCACCACCACCGGCGCCTGCGGCGCCACGCGGCGCACCGCCTCGACCACCTCCCCCACCGAACCCTCTTCGTTGTAGGCAGGGATGATCACCATCAGCGCGTGCTGGTCTTGTTCGCTCACCCTTGCAACGCCACGTCGCGGGCGGAAATGGAATGCCGGCGCAGCAGCCGCCAGAAAGCCCAGCCGGAAAGCACCGGCTTCCCCGCGCGACGCCGTTTGGCGAGCAGAGCCGGCAGCTTGCGCAGCGCCTCGAAATTGGCCGAAGCGACTATTATGCCAAGTTTCCACCACTTTTCCTCGCCTCGGCGGAATTCGGCCGCCAGGCCCCGGCCCGTCGCCAGGCCCCACAGGTGCATTGCGTAGCGGACCACGGAAAACAGCGGCACCGCCGGCCAGACCCAGAGCGGGAAATTCTTGATGACCGTGTACAGCCGGTTTCGCTCCACGTAAAAAGCCTTGGCCCGGGAGGCGCGGCCGGCCGATCCCGAGTACTGATGGTAGACTACGGCCGCCGGGGCGTAGAGGCATCGCCAGCCGGCCCGGCGCGCCCGCAGGCCCAGATCCGTGTCTTCGCAATACAAGAAGAAATCGGCGTCGAACAGCCCGACCTGCTCGAGCATCGCCCGCCGGTAGAGCGCGGCGCAGGCGCTGGGGAAGAGCACTTCCTCGGGCGAGCTGAAGTCCGCGGCCGGTTTCATCCACCCTCGCTGCTTGCTGCTGCCGTCCAGGTAAACCTGCATGCCCGCGGAATCGAGCCGCTCAGGCAGCGGCGAGAGCCGGATCTGCGAGGCGCCCATGCCCACGCCCGGGTCGTCGCGGCAGGCCGCGAGGAGCTCTTCGAGCCATCGCGGATCGGGGATGGCGTCGTCGTTCAGCGTGCAAAGGAATTCGCCGCGGGAGGCGTCGATCCCCTGGTTCACCGCCCCGCCGAAGCCGAGGTTTTCCCGGTTCTCGATCAGGCGAACGCCATCGGGAAGGCCCACCTGCCGGGCCACGCCCCGGCCGCTGTTATCCACTACGATCACTTCGAAATCGGGGAAGTTCTGCGCGCCGAGCGCCCGCAGGCATTCCCGGAGGTTCTCGCCGCCTTCGAGCGTGGGAACAATGACGGTGGCTAGCGGGGATGGCAAGGGTAAGGTAGGCCTCCTGGCCCGCCACGCCGGTCCGGCGACGCCGGCCCAACCAGTAGGATATTATCATCCTACCCGTCATGGCCTGCGCTCTGCGTATCGGTGTCAACGCCCTGTACCTGATCCCCGGCGGCGTGGGCGGCACCGAAATCTATCTGCGCAATCTGCTGGCGGCGCTGGCCGAGATTGACCCGATGGATCAATACTACGTCTTCCTGAACGCCGAGACCGCCTCGGCCGACCCGCCGCTCGAGCCGAAGGCCGCCAATTTCCACGCCGTGCGCTGCCCGATCCGCGCTGTCAACCGGCCGTCCCGCCTGCTGTGGGAACAGCTCGCGCTGCCTCTGCAAGCCGCCCGCCGCCGGCTCGACGTGCTCTTCTCCCCCGGCTTCACCTCGCCGCTGCTGACGCCGGGGTGCGCGAAGGTCACGGTGATCCACGATATGCAACACGCCCGCCGCCCGGAAAACTTCGGGCGCCTGGAGCGAGCCGCCTGGCGAGCGACGGTGTGGATCTCGGCGCGCTTTTCGAAGCAGGTAATCACGGTCTCGGAGAGCTCGCGCCGCGACATCGAGGCGGTTTACCGTCTCGCTCCCGGCCGCGTCCAGGTGATTCGCCACGGCGTGGAGCCGGCTTTCTTCGACCTGGCTGGCGATGCGGGGCTGACCCGGGCGGTGGAGCAGCCTTACTTGCTGTCGGTCTCGACCATCCATCCCCACAAGAACTGGTCGCGCTGGCTGGAGGCTTACCGGCAGCTCGTGGCCGAGGGCTATCCCCACCACCTGGTCATCGCCGGCCTGCAGGGAAAATACTCGCAAGAGCTGGCGCGCTTGATCGAAGCCGGGGGGCTAGCCGAGCGCGTCCACGCGACCGGCTGGCTCCCCCGCCGCGAGCTGCTGGCGCTGTTCCGATTCGCCGGCGCCCTGGTCTTCCCGTCCACTTTCGAAGGCTTCGGCATGCCCCTACTGGAGGCGATGGCCGCGGGCATTCCGGTGGCTTGCTCCGACATCCCCGCCCTCCGCGAGGCTGCCGGTGAAGCAGCTTTGTTCTTCGATCCGCAATCGCCCGACGCCATCGCCGCCGCCGTCCGCCGCCTGCTGGCGGACGCCGACCTGCGCCGCCGCCTGATCGAGCGAGGCCGCGAAAACGCCGCCAACTTTTCCTGGACCCGCGCCGCCGAGCAGACCCTGGCCGCGCTCCGCAAGGCCGCCGCCAGTTGACAGCGTTTCGAGTGGTCTGCAAGAAATGAAGAGCGCTATTATAGTAAGTTCTTGCCATTGCTCCTCAGCAGCTCAATGGTAGAGCATTCGGCTGTTAACCGAAGGGTTGTAGGTTCGAGTCCTACCTGAGGAGCCCAAATAAACTACCGTTTCAAATCTGGAACTTACAAGCCACCCCAGTTCAACACTCGAACTCGCCGTTTAATGAATGGCCAACATTCGGATTCGACCGACGCGATTCTCAGTCCAGCCAGAACAGCGCTATAGGCTCAGCACATCGACTCTCGCAAGGGCGGGCGCGAAGGGAAGAGACTCCGCACTACGCACCTAAACCACAATGCGCAGCCAGCGCTTCCATTTCCGAGACGGCACGGTCTTCCTTCACATCACGCGCAATGACCGTGGCCAGCCGCTGCGCGGCTTGACGGAAGCCGGGCTCCTCAAGCACGCGGCGGATTGCAGCGGCGATCCGCGCGGGGCTCGCACTCGGTGAGAGCGAAAGCCCGGCGCCGGCCACTTCAATCCGTGCGGCATTGTCTTTTTGGTCACGCCCGAACGGCATTACCACGAGCGGTAAACCGTGCGCCAGCGCCTTCATCACGGTGCCGTGACCGCCGTGGCACACTACTGCCGACACGAGCGGCAACAGAGCAGCGTGCGGAGCGGATCGGACGACAGTCACGTTGCGAGGACAGCGCGCAGCTGGTGGATCAATCTCGCCGAACATTGCGAATCCACGCACCGGCAGGGCCCCCAGCGCCTCGACGATGGCAGCGAAGGTTTTTTCCTGACGTTGGTACGTCGAGCCGAGCGAGACGGCGACCACGGGATCTGTTGAATCCTCGCGCCAAGGTGACGTCCAGCGATCCGGCCATCCTGGGTCATCGAGCTGGGGCCCGACATATCGCACCTGCTCCGGCAGTCCCGCAGGAACGAAATCGAACTCGCGCGAGGTGAGGATGAGGCGGCGGGACAGTCTTTGGAATTGATCGAAGACGTCGCGAACCAGCGGCAGCCCGAGTTGCTGCCTCGCCGCATTCAGCGGCTCAAGCCCGAAACGGAACATGCGCCGCATGACGCCGCGGAGAGCGCGGTCACGCATTCGCCCGAGTGGCCCATGTGGGGCGCAGTCCCAAACCGAACGGCGTCACTCCGTCAACCGGAGGGTGAATCAGAAAATGGACGAGCAGCGCGGCCGGAAGCCCGGACTTCTCCGCTCCGGCCATGGCTCCAAAAGACAGGCAGTCAACCGCAAGCGCGTCCGGGCGAACGCGCTCGATCGCATCGATTACATCGCGCGCGTAAGCGGCCGCCGGTCCGAACATCAGGCGCTCTCCGACTCGGCGGACCTGGGCCGGCGGGAATGCCGGCTCCCAATCGCGAATGACGTCGGCCCGCCGGTCGCGCATGTTTTGCTGCGGAGCGTGGACGAAGGCGTGAAAGCGACACCCGGCACTCACCGCCTCACGTTCGACCGAGCGGTCGGCCAGGACGTGGACATCATGACTGCGCATGGCCAGGCGCCGCGCGATCGACATCTGCGCTGGAACGTTACCTCCGCCCTCCACCATGACGAACAGGAATCTCTTCATTTCCCCCTCCAAAGTGGCGGGCAATTGCGGTCACCAGATCGCTCATGCGCGCCGTGGTTAATGCCCGGCTCATCCCTAAATCACGACGATAAAGCTTCCAGACATAGAAGTCGGTTGCGCCAAACAAAAGAAGTATCCGGCGCTCGCGTTCCCCTCCGCGCGCACATCCGATCAGGCCGGCGAAGCAGGTTTCGATCCATTCGCGGTGGCGGGCACGCGCCTGATCGAACAGCTCTTTGATCAGTGGAAACTGATCCTCCTGCGTCACACCGCGCCAGTTCAAGTCCCCCATATCTTCGTAGCTCGCAACGATGGTACCCACGATCGCGGCGATGTCGCCGGACGCACTCACCTTGCGAGCGTTGAAGATCAACACCATCTGCCTCTTCGCCGCTTGCGTAAAAACCTGCTCCTTCGAGCCGAAGCGCCGGAGAACCGTTTGCAAAGTTACGCCTGCCACGGCGGCGATAGCCTGCAGCGTCACCTCCGAAAACGGCCGCGAGCGAAATAGCCCTATGGCCGCGTCCTGGATCCTTTGGGCCGTGCGCTCCGCCGCCTCGCCGCGGGCGCCCATGCGGTACGACCGCTTCCTGGGAGCAACATTTCTCATCGCTAATTGATATTAGTCTAGCTAACATTAAATGTCAAGCCCTCCGGTAACCCACCGGCGCGACGTGACAGGTAATCGAGGCAGTCTGCCTCATCGGACATTGCTCCTGATCGGGCGCACGCGGAAGATCTCCGCGAACCGGAACGTTCGACCGCGATCGCTCCTGGCGCCCAGTCCGGATGAGCGTGACGATTTCACGCGGAGGTCATTGGCTTAAAAGAAGGGGGCTGGATCGAGCGGTCCGTGTTTCCGGCCACGAGAGTTCGAAACGTGTCCAAGGTGGGGAGGCAGCAGAAATCCACGTTTCAATTCTGTACTTTACGGGCGACCCCAATTCAACACTCGAACTTCTTTTATTGCAAGGAGTTCCCCTCAACACGGTTTCGAGCCCTCTTGGTGGCGCAGAGCCCTTGATTTTGCATCGATCAACACCAGGCGACCAGGCAGGACCGATCTGCCAAGCCTCAGGCAAATCCTGCGAGTTTCAGAGACTTGCCTCGGAGGTGATCCCCGACCTTTTCATAGGCGAGTTCAGCAGGGGGTGGCGCCGCTGCCGGCAGACTGTCGGGAATAGCCGATCTCAACGGCGGTTCGTTCAGGAGCCCAAAAAGCGTTTCAGCCACGGCGGCCGATCCTCTCGCCCGCCGCCGTCTTCTGCAAACACCCGTTAGAGAGCCCGTGTTCCGCCTTCTTTGACTCCATTCAGCCTATGTCCTCAGCCAAGAAAAGGCTTGACAAGGATCGCTTAACGCCGTAAACTTAACCGTGTTAAGTATGGCGGCCAACGCACGAGTACAGGCACGGCGAGCCAAGCACAAAGAATCGCTGCGGCGCGAGATTGTGGAGGCCGCCGGAGAGTTGTTTGCACGCCAAGGTTACGAGAGCGTCTCCATGCGAAAGATCGCGGAAAAGATCGAGTACTCCCCCACCGCGATCTACCTGTACTTTCGCGACAAGGCGGAACTGCTCCACAGCCTGTGTGAAGAGATGTTCGCCGGCCTGTGCGCCAAGCTCGCACAACTGGAACGGGAGGGCGGAGACCCGGTAAAGGCGCTCAAGCGCGGCTGCCGGGCATATATCGAGTTTGGCCTCGCGCACCCGAACCATTACCGGGTGGTCTTCATGATACCGCGGCAGGGATACGACCCTTCCGAACAGGTTCACTCCGCCGGGATGAGAGCCTTCGATCACCTTCGCCGCGCGGTGCAGGCGTGCATCGAAGCCGGCCGCTTGCGGGACCGCGATGCGGAAGCCGCCAGCCAGGTTCTCTGGAGTGCCATCCACGGGCTGACCTCGCTGCTGATCACGGATGCGGACTGCAAGCTGACGGAAGGGCGCTTCCCGTGGGTGGAGCGCGAGCGGCTAGTCGACCTGCTGGTGAACACGATGGTGGGAGGGTTGTTGGCGTAGTTTTTTTTGCGTTTAAGGTTAACGACGTTATGTTTATGAGCAACGTTAAGAACTCAAGAGAACCGAGGCGCTGAAATGGCATCGTTATCCATCCGAAACCTTCTTCACGATAAAGTACGGCTGGCGGTGACGCTCACCGGTGTGGTCTTTGCGGTGGTGCTGGTCGCGATTGAGATCGGGCTGTTCGTCGGCTTCGCCACCGCCACCACGAACCTGATCGATCACTCAGGAGTCGACCTATGGGTCGCCTCCAAGGGTGTCCCCTACATCGAAGGGGGGGCGAGCCTCTCGGAGCGGAAATACTACCGGGTGCTGGCCACCCCGGGGGTCGGCCACGCCGACAAATACATCGTTCGGTTCTCGCGTTGGAAGCGACCCGATGGCTCCGAGGAGAGCGCCCAGATCGTCGGCTTCAACCCGGACACGGGAACCGGCGGGCCGTGGGGCCTGGTCGAGGGCAGCATCCCGGATCTCAAGATGGAGGACACAGTCATCATCGACCGGCTCTACGCCAAGAGGCTCGGCGTATTCCGCCGGGGTGAGACCGTGGAGATACGAGGCAGACGGGCGCGTGTGGTCGGCTTCACCAGCGGCATCCGCACCTTCACCACCATGCCGATGGTGTTCACGTCTTTCAAGAACGCCCTGAACTACACCGGCCTGGGCGAAGACGAGACGGTCTACATCCTGGTCAAGGCCGCGGCGGGCGCGGACGTCAAAGAACTCCAGCGGCGGCTGGCCTCGCGCCTCGACGGCGTGGACGTGATGACCACCGGGGAATTCGGCGGCCGCACGCGCAACTACTGGATGTTCAGCACCGGAGCCGGGGTGGCAGTGCTGATGGCGGCCGCCTTGGGTCTGATCGTCGGCGTCGCCGTCGTGGCCCAGACCATCTACGCCGCCACCATGGATCACA
>JBGOUJ010000316.1:0-8870 GCA_041477005.1 Terriglobia bacterium
CCGAAGCGGCCCGTATTGTAGATGTCGTATTTTTCCCGCGGCTCGAGCGAGAGATCGAAGGCCTTGGCGGCGGGTGAGTTCAGCAGCCGGTGAGCGTTCTCGACCGAGCGCAGCAGCGACTCCTGCTGGTAGTCGCTGCCGTACTTCATCAGGGGGCTCGCCGCGACCAGGCGGCGGTAACGCTCGTAGCGCTCGCGAAACCGCAGGTCGCTGACGTGCGCCGGCCGGACGCTGCGCGCGGCGTCGTTGGGGTCGGAGATGAAGAACGGGCCGTACTCGCTGCCCAGAAAGCCGGCCGTGTGAAACGCTTTCAGGCCGTCGCTTTCCGCGCCGATTTCCAGGTTTTGTCCGATGTCGACAAAGGCGGGAACGTCCGGGTTCTTCGGCCCCAGTGTCCGTGCGATCACCGCCCCCATGTGCGGCGCGGCCACCGATTGCGGCGGCGCATAGCCGGTGTGCCAGTGGTATTGATGCCGCGAGTGGAGGATGAAGCCTAGGTCACCCACGCGGTGCGTCCGGATCAGGGCGCCCCGGTCCATCACCCGGCCGATCCGCTCCAGCCCCTGCGAGAGCTTGATGTTGTCGACGGCGGTGTCGATGGCCGGGAAGGTGCTGAGCACGCGGTTCGATTCCAGACCCGCCTCGAACGGAGTGTACTTCTTCGGGTCGAACGTCTCGGTCTGGGCCATGCCGCCCGCCATCCAGAGCAGGATGAGGCTGTCGGCCCGCGGCGCGATCTTGGGCAGGTCGCCCTTGGTAAGAGCCTGCGGCCAAAGGGGGCGCGGCTCGAGGCCCGCCATTGCGGCCAGCGCGGCCCCGGTGGAAAGCTGCATGAAATGACGCCGGCTCTGCATAAGTCCCTTCAATTAATATACTGGAATTCCGGGGAGAGGAAAATACCCCAAAGCAGGTCTTCCAGTCCCTCGGACGTGACCTTGGGCGCTAAGAACTCCATCGCCACTCGCCGTTCGTCCACACTTGGATCGCGCCCGAACGCGTGGCGGTAGAGCCGCGTAACGATATTCTCCGGCTGCCGGCCCCCGGTATCGCTCCTGTGGGCCGCGATCCCTGGTTGTTGTCCTCCGGGGTCCGCGCCCCGGTCCCCGTCCGAGCCGACGCGGACCAGGTTCTGCCGGTCCGGCTCCTCCGCAAACACAAAAAATCGGATCCGGGGGCCGATCTCGCTGGTGAGCGAGATCTCGTCCACGCCGACCACGGCCCGGAACCGCGTATAACCTTTGCCGGCGATCTTGTAGACAGTCTCCGACGGCGTGGGCGCCACGAGGCTGGCCGGGAAATCTTCTTTCTGAATGCGCAGCGTCCGCTTCTCGACGCGCGACCTGGTTTCGAAGCTCGCCAGCGGCGTCACGCCGCCCGGCCCAACCAGATAGGCGTTGCCCCAGCCGGCCACCACGCGCGCCGGGTCGTAGGAATCGACGTCCTCGATCAGCAGCCGCAGCTCCTTGGCGCCGGTAATATCAATATCCACCACAACCTTCTCGGTGCGCAGATCGCCGCTATCGAAGCGATTGGACGGCGGCGGCTCCCGCTCGCCGAGCATCCGCCCGGCTCCGCGATGGAGCACATTGGACAGGGTCTCGCCGTTGACCAACTCCAGCGCCTGCAGGGTGGTGGCGTCGCTGATCCGCGACGTGAACACCTGGTCGCGAATCGGCCGGCCGAGGGCCCGCGTCAGAGGCGTGGACTTGAGCTGCCATTCGCGGCTGTAAGCTCCCAGGCCGGCTTTCTTGGGCCGCAGCACGCGCCACTCGCCGGTGATCGTCGAAATCGCGTCCACGTACTGCTCCGCGGTCAGCCGCCGCACCGCCGGGCCGCGGAACGTGTACTCCCGCTCCGGCCCTTCGGTCCGATGGACGGCCGGCAGCCGGTAGGTCTCCGAGGTCAGGATTTGGCGCAGCAGATGCTGGACGTCGTATTGATGATCCACGAAATCGGACGCCAGCCAATCCAGCAGATCGGGATTCCACGGCTCGGCGTCCATATCGTCCACCGGCTCGACGAAGCCCCGCCCGAGCAGCCGCTGCCAGATCCGGTTCACCAGGGTTCGGGGGAAGCGGCCATTCTCGGGTGAAGTGAAAAGCCGGGCCGCCGCCGCCCGCCTCTCGGCCGGAGAAGCTTCCGCATCCACGCCGCCCAGCTCGGGATACAGGAACTTTGGATGCGACATCTCGCCGGTCTTCACGTCGCAGCGATAGATCGCGAGCTCCTGCTCGGAGAAGAAGCTGGCCAGCCCGTAAGCGTCCTTCAGCTTCCAGTTGCTGATGAAGCTGTCGTGGCAGGAGTTGCACTTGAGGTTGATTCCCAGGAAAACCTGGGCGCTGTTCTGCGCCGCCTGCAGGGGCGGCGTCTGGCTGGCGCTCACGTCGCCGCGCCAGTTAACGCCGATGAGGAATCCGGTTGGGTCGGCGGGACCGCGAGGATCGAGCAGGTCCCGCGCAAACTGATCGTAGGGCAGATCGGCTTCGAGGGCCGCCAGCAGCCAGGGCGTGATCGACTGCCGCACGCCGGCGTAATTCACGCCTTCATCGTTGCGCAGCAGATCGTTCCAGAAGCTGATCCAGTGCTCGGCGTAGTTCTTGTTGTTGGCCAGCAGCTTGTCGGCGAGCCGGTCATTCTTGCCGGGCTGGGCGTCGCGGACGAACTCCTCCCATTCCACCGGCGTTGGCAGCAGGCCCCACACATCGAGATAGGCGCGCCGAGCGACACCGGCATCGGAAAGCGGCGCCGGCGCTGTCAGGCCGTGCTTCTGGAAGTAATCGGCCACGAAGTGGTCGACCGGGTTCGCCGAGCCGCGAATCGTCGCCTCCGGCACGGCGGGCCGCCGCGGGGCGAGGCGGGGCATCCACTTCGCAGCCGGCGCGGCATCTCCCAAAGGAGCGCCTTGATCTATCCAGTCCCGCAGGATGGTGATCTCCCGCTCGCTCAGCGGCTCGGCGCCGAACGGCATCACGGGCGCCCTGAACCCCGAGACCCGCTGGATCAACGGGCTCTCTTTGCTTTTTCCAGGAACGATCGCCGGCCCGCCCTGGCCGCCTTTGAGCAGATCGGCGCGCGTGTGGACCGAGAGCCCCGCCTGCGGTTTCTCTCCACCGTGACAGCCGGCGCACCTCGCGACCAGGATCGGCTGCACATCGTGCAAGAAGTCAACCCTTCGCGTCTCGGCAGGGAACGCCGTCAGCCCGCCCACTCCGATGAGAAACAACACCAGCAGCCGCATTCGCCTTATTGGAATTATCTCACAGGAGGAAGATCCTCTGTTTTGGGGCGGCCGGCCGGGCGCGCCGGCCCGATTGGCAGTAATCCGTCCTTATTACGTCTCGCACAATAGGGTGACGGAGGCTTCGAGGCTGATGACGTGGCGCGGGCTTCAGCCAGGCTTCAGCCTGCGGACCACCGGGCGTCGAGACGAGTCTCGACGCCGCACGCAAGAGTGCGTGCGCCACGTCGGCGCACCCGTCACTGTATTGTGCGAGCCTCATTAAGAAGGCTTCGGCTCTGTGGGCTCCACGATGAAGAAAGACCAACGGCAAGGCAAAGTAAACCGCAAGGCAAAAGGCAAAAGGCAAAAGGCAAAAGGCAAAAATCAGGGATGCGCCGCTTCGCGGCGCGGCAGTCTGTCCGTCCCTCGGGGGCGGGTACTAAAAAGATGCATCCTCCTTGATTTTGGCCTTGGTTTCCCACACCAGGGAGAGGGCCGGCACGGGGTGCGGACGGATTGCTCCGCAGGGCGCCCCGGCTCGGATTGCCCATGCTAGGATGATCTTCCATGAGATTCGGCCTATTGCTGGTGTTCGCTTTCGAAGCCGCAGCCGCGGTGAACTTTCCCGCGCCGCGCCCGCCGGCGAACGACGTCAAGCTCGAAAACCGCGTCCCCATTCGCATGCGCGACGGCGTCATTCTCTACGCCGACGTCTATCGCCCCGCGAAAGAGGGCCGCTATCCGGTGCTGGTCTCGCGCACGCCTTACAGCACCGAGCGCTTCCCCAGCGCCTACGACGCGCCTATGTTCTTCGCCCGGCGCGGCTACGTGTTCGTGTTCCAGGACGTGCGCGGGCGGCATGAGTCCGACGGCAAGTGGGAGCCGTTCCGCAACGATATCGAAGACGGCTACGACACCATCGAGTGGGCGGCCACGCAGCCCTGGTCGAACGGGAAGGTGGGCATGCAAGGCGGCTCGTATCTCGGCCACGTGCAGTGGCGCGCGGCCATGTCCCTGCCGCCGCACCTGGTGACCATCTTTCCGATGGTCGCCTCGACCAGCCTCTACCACAACTGGATGACGCTCAACGGCGGCTGGCGCCTGTCGTTCAACTTCGGCTGGGGCCCCGTGCGGCAGGAGTCGCGGATCATGCAGAACCCCGGTCCCCACACCATGGAAGGAGGTCCGGAAGGCCTCAGCTTCGCCAAACTGCTCTGGCACCTGCCCCTGAATGATATGCAGGAACTCGCCGGCCGCCACGCCCAGTTTTACCGCGATTGGATCCGGCACCCCGACTACGACGACTACTGGAAGGTTCTCAACGCGGAAGAGGTTTTCGACAAGATTCCCATCCCCGTCTACACCCTCGGCGGCTGGTTCGACATTTTCAGCCAGGGAACCCTGCATGGCTACGAAGGGATGAGCCACCGGGGCTCGACCGCCGTCGCCCGGCAAAAGAGCCACATGATCATCGGCCCCTGGGGCCACGGCCCCTCGCGCGTCATCGGCGAGATCGATTTCGGCGTCGAAGCCAACATCAACGCCCACGCCGTGGAGCTGCGATGGTACGACTACTGGCTGCAGGGCATCGACACCGGCATCGAGAACGAGCCGCCGGTGACGCTCTACGTCGTCGGCAAGAACGTCTGGCGCTACGAAAACGAATATCCGCTGGCCCGCGCGCAATACAGGAAGATGTACTTCGCAGGCGGCGGCAGCGCCAACACCGATCGCGGCGACGGCCGCCTCTCCTGGGATCCGCCCGCGGCCGGCTCCAAACCGGACCAATATCAGTACGACCCGAACAACCCCGTCCCCAGCGTCGGCGGCAACAACTGCTGCGGCACGCCCACGCCCTTCGGCCCGCGCGACCAGCGCCCCATCGAGGGCCGCCGCGACGTGCTGGCCTACACGTCCGACGTTCTCGACCGTGAAATCGAGGTGACCGGCCCGGTGAAGGTGGTGCTGCACGCCGCCTCCGACGCGCCCGACACCGACTTCGTCGCCAAGCTCATCGACGTCTACCCCGACGGCCGGGCCTACAACATGGCGGAAGGCATCGTCCGCTCCCGCTACCGCGAGAGCCTCAGCCGCCCCAGGCCCCTCGAGCCGGGAACCATCTACGCCCTGGAGATCGACCTGGTGGGCACGAGCAACTGTTTTCTCCCCGGCCACCGCATCCGCGTGGACATCACCAGCAGCCACTTCCCGCAATTCGATCGCAACCCCAACACCGGCGAGCCGTTCGGCCTGAGCGCCAAAACGCGCGTCGCCAACCAGACGATCCATCACTCGGGCGCTCACCTGTCGCACATCGTGCTTCCGGTGATCCCGCCCGCGCCGATGCGGTAGAATTGGCGGCGGACTCATCAAAAGGAGGCCAACCTATATGGCAGACGCAGGAAGAAAGGTAATCGATTGCCGTCTCCACCCCAGCGCCAACCACTGCTCGCTGACGATCGCCGGCACCGAAGAGGAAGTTCTCAAGATGGCCGTCCGGCACGCCGTCGAGGAGCACGGCCACCAGAATACGCCGGAGCTTCGCGAGCAGCTCCGAGGGATGCTAAAGAACGAATGAGCCGCAGCGGCGAGCTATCAGCCGTCAGCTTTCAGCAACCGGAGCGCTCGCCGGCGGCTGCTGGCGGTTGATAGCTGAACCCAGCGTAGGGGTTGCTTTCGAAGGACAGGCCGGTCGCAGCCTCAGCGCCAGCCGTAATGCCCAGGGTGCGCGGCAGAGAGGGCATCCACAGTTTTCCTCGCGGGTTCGATTGCTCCGAACGTTGGGCAGGTTTTGAGAGCCGCGGCGCCCACAGGCGCAACTGGCGCCGCCTAAGCTGTAGTACCATTTCCAGAAGTTTCCGCACAAGGAGGAACCACCGTGGCGAAATACATGATCCAGGCCACCTACACGGCCGAAGGGCTGCAAGGTCTCCTGAAGGACAAAGCTTCGGGCCGGCAAGAAGCCGTCAGCCAGTTGTTTGCATCCGCCGGCGGCAAAGTCGAGTCGATTTACTACACGCTCGGCGACTACGACGTAATCGTGATCGGCGATCTGCCCGATACCGCCAGCGCGCTGGCCATCTCGGCAGCGGCCTCCGCTTCCGGGCTGGTTCGGACCAAGACCACACCTTTGCTCACGGTCCCGGAGACCGATCGGGCGCTTCGCAAGAGAGCCAAGTACCGGGCGCCCGGCCGCTAGCTGTGACCTCTGGTTCAGGCCAGCGACGCCGGACTGTTTTGTGAGGCCGGCGGGTTCCATATCGATCCCTGGCGCCCCGTGGAGCGGGCCGTCATTACGCATGCCCATGCCGACCACGCCCGGCCCGGCTGCGGCGCGTACCTGACTGCGGAGCCGGGCGCCGGCCTGCTTCGCGAGCGCCTGGGACCGGACGCGAAGATCGAGAGGAGAAGCGTGGCCGAGCAAATTTTACCTGACCGAGTAATAGAAGTACTGGGACTAGCCGTCTTATAGCCCTGTAACTTATTGAAAACAATTCTAATCGTCGAGTGGCTTTTGGATTGCTGCCACAGATGCCGGAGGAGGGGTGTATGAGGCTTCGGCTACAACCTTTGCCGGTGATCGCCGCTTTGAAGAACTTGGACAACCTCCAGATTTCGATTTCCAGGGCGGTCTATTTTGCTCTGGGCCAGAACGGACTGACAGAGCAAGCCAGGGCGCAACTCGATGAGCTGGCCGGGTCTCTGTCCGGCACGAAAAACGAGATCATCGAGGTGCACAGCTTCACGGACCGGGCAGATTCCAATGGCGACTCCGCACGGAGCGAGAAATGCGCCGCCGCCGTGGTCTGGTACCTCAACGAACACCACAAAGTGCCGGTCTATCGCGTCCATAGGAAGGGACCGGGGAAAGACATGCCCGCTGGGTCCGGCGACGGGCGTGAGGCGTGGGAACTCAACCGGGGCGTGCAGGTGAAGGTCTACACGCTGGGGGGACGGTCCCATCTCGCGCCGCAGTTTGCGCTATAGCAGTCGAGGACCGCGAGTCTTCTCCCGACCCTTCGCCGGGATTCGCGGCGGACGGCATACCGGGGTGATCCGACCACATCACCGCGGACACAAATAATCAGGTCACGTGTCATCAGCGCACAGCATCGCCGGGGCGCTCCGCTGAATCTGCGTGGATGACTCCTTCTAGCGACGCTTAAAATACCAGAGACAGAAGTACTGCTGACCGGCTCCATGCCGATAGCGTGGCTCGAAGTTGCAGCGCTCGGCCATCGCGACTACATCGGCATCGGAAAACGGCATGCCCACCCAAGTGTCATCCGGCGATGCCTGTATGGTGGTGTTACCTTGGACGTCGAATTTGAACAGGGCGCCGGGCCGCAGCAGGCGGTTCACCTCGCGGACATAGTTTTCGACGATGTCGCGGCTGGGAATGTGCTGGAAGACGGTGGTCGAGAAGGCAAAATCGAACTCGATGTTGGGAACGACCGAGAGATCAAAACCGTTGTTCTGATAGATGAAAGCATTTGGCCGGTCCTGGAGCGCCTGGCGCGCCAGCCGGACCATCTCGCCGCTCACATCCACAGCGTGGACCTCGCCGAACAAGCCGGCCAGCGCGCGCGTGACGCGACCGGCGCCACAGCCGATCTCAAGCACCTTCATCTGCTTCGGCTCGCGGCCCTGGCAAATGTTGATCATGTCCGTGAGAATCTCTTCAGCGACGTTGCGCTCGCCCGACGCAAAGAATTCCTGGTCACTCCAGTCGGTTGCGGCAGTATCGACGTAGTGGCGGGCGTTTTGCCGCGCGCGGGCGTCCCCATCCTGCTGCATTTTCTTAAGTTGTTGTTGGATGGTGAAACTTCTCATGGCGCAACATGACAGGTCAGGGGCGCCCGCGATTGACTTTCCGGCGGGCCGGTCCTGCCCGCAACCGAGGACGCGGACGCTCTCATGCCATCGAGTGTATCGCACCTGAATCGGCGTCAAAACGCCCGCGTCAACCCGGAAGTGGGCTGAGCTGGGCGGCTTTCGAGAGCGTGTCGTGGGCGACGTGCCGGATCACGCCGCATCAGGGGCGACTGCTGCGAGCCGTCGGCGGCCTTCGCATGCTGCTGGCGCCGGACCAAACGCTGACCGGAGCGCCTGTTGTCCGGGGGTTGGGGGGGGCGGGACTGTGCCTCAGCTTCGGGCGCATAAAGTTTTTGGTGGTTTATTTTTTTCTGGCGGGCGTTGCCACGTGCCCGGAAGGGCGCCGTTTTGAGTGACAATAGTGGTATGTCGTCAGCGATTCCAAACCTAGAAGAGCTTGATAGTCAGACCCGGCTGGCTTGCGTCGCTGGAGAGAACGCTGCGGCAGCAGTTCAGCAGGATCAGCTCCTAAAACAGCTCGCACGCACTCTTTGGGTGTTCGCAAGGAGGTACTGGGCCATCTTGTCAATAGTCGAGCGTGCCATAGATTCAGGCGGATTTGACCAACACAAATTCCAGCGGCTTCACGACAGGCTGCTCCCGCTTGAACGCATGGCCGGCGACACTCTTGCGGCTGCGAGGAAGCGGGACTACTTCAATATCACGTTGACCGCTGCTCCGCTTTTGTCACTTCAGGAGTGCAACGAGCGCATCAAGGATTGCATGGTTGCCCTCGAATCCATGCTGGAGCCGCACCTCGATGAGCTTATGGCCG
>JBGOUJ010000317.1:0-8864 GCA_041477005.1 Terriglobia bacterium
CCTTGATTCTGAGATGATGCGCCTCGTCGATGACTTTCTTCCACCAGGCCAGGTACTCGTGGACTGTGGTGACCCCTCTTGGGCTGATCGGAGTGACGCCCTCCACCTTGCCGCCGCTGGGAAGCGCGCCCAGCAGCTCGGGGCCGAAGATGGAAGCATGCAGCACGTCGGGCCGCACTTGCCGCACGGTATCGAGCATCTGGTAAGTAACTTCGCGTTCTTTGTACCAGTATTCGCCGCCAAACAGCAGGTTGAACCACGTTCCCGGCTCTTTGGGAACCGGCAGCGGCTTCTTTCGCGACGGGATGGGCTTGGGCGGAGATGCTTGGGCAACGGCCATCTCCGCGACGCCGATCGCGGTGGCCTCGGGATCAGCCGCCCGGATACAACCGGGGCAGTGGCGGCCCGTAGCCTGCGCCAAGGCTCCGAGCGGCGCCGCGAGAGTCGAGGCCAATAGCTTTCGTCTGGTTGGATTCATGGTCCTCCGCCTCTTTATTGGGCTGGGGAGGCGTCGTACAGCCCGAAGGCCACCACGTCCGACCCGGCCTCGACGGCCACATATTGTTTCCCCTTAAAGCTGTACGTCATCGGGGAAGCCGCTATGGCCTGGCCGGTGTTGAAGTGCCAGAGCGCTTTGCCGGTTTTCGCGTCGAGCGCCAGGAAGCTGCCCTGCGGGCTGCCGGCAAAAATCAGCCCCCCGGCCGTCGAGAGCAGGCCCGCGCCATAGGCCCGCGCGCCGATCAGTTTGTATTCCCACTGCAGCTTGCCGGTGGTCAGATCGAGCGCGCGGACGTAAGTCTGCAGCGGGTCTTCGGGATCGTCGCTCATGCCGGTGCCGTTGAAAGGGAAGCCGCCCGGCCGGAACGTTTCGGTGGACTTCGTGTGGATGCCGCAGCCTTCCAGCGCCTCAAGATAGAAGTAACCTGTATCCGGGTTGTAGGCAGGGGACATCCAGTTGGTGGCGCCGGCGGCCGAGGGACAAATCTTGGTGCCTTGAAACGAGGGCTCGACGCCGGGAATCAGGATCGGGCGGCCTTCCTTGGTGAGTCCCTTGGCCCAGTTCTGCTGGACGAAGGGCGTGCCGTGCAGAAACTGGCCCGTGGTCCGGTCGAGCACGTAGTAGAAGCCGTTGCGGTTGGCCTGCACCAGCAGCTTGCGCATCTGGCCCTCGAACGGCGCATCGATCAGCACGGGGATCTCGACGGCGTCCCAATCGACCACGTCGTGGGGCGTGAACTGGAAATACCATTTCAGCCGGCCCGTGTCGGCGTCCAGCGCCACCATGCTCTCGGTATAGAGGTTGTCGCCCTTGCGCACGTCGCCGTTGTAGTCGGGCGCCGGATTGCCGATGCCCCAGTAGATCAGGTTCAACCCGGGATCGAAGCTGCCGGTGAGCCAGGTGTCGCCGCCGGCGCTCTTCCAGGAATCGCCGGCCCAGGTTTCGTTGCCGGGCTCGCCCGGGCCGGGGATGGCGTTCCAGCGCCAGAGCCGCTCGCCGGTGGTCGCATCAAAAGCGGCGAGCAAACCGTTCATGCCGTAATCGCCCGGAGCGACGCCGGCGATGATCTTGCCGTTGAGGACCAGGGGCGCCGCCGGCGACCAGTAGCCGTCTTTGGCCTCGGCGACCTTCGACTGCCAGAGGAAACTGCCGGTGCGCGCGTCGAGGGCAATCAGAAAAGCGTCGGGCGTGGTGAAGTAGACCCGGTTGCCGTAAACCGCCACGCCGCGGTTGGGACCCTGGCCCTGCGTGGACGGATAGCGGTAGGTCCAGATCAAGCGTCCCGTGCGGCCATCGAGCGCATACACTTCTCTCGCCTGCGTGACGTACATCACGCCGTCCACCACGATCGGCACGCTTTCGAGCCTCGACGCCCGAGGCACGTGGAAGATCCATTGCGGCACAAGCGTGTGGGCGTTGCCGGTGTGGATTTGCTTCAGCAGGCTGTGACGTTGCGAGTTGTAGGATCCCGAGTAAGTGAGCCAGTTGCCCGGATCGGCCTTCTTCAAATCCTGGGAAGTCACCTGGGCCGCCGCCGGCAGCAGAAAGCAGATCCAGCAAATCAGCCTCGCGGGCTTCGTCATGGCTCGTCCTCCTCGCCTCGCCGGCGCTGGGGCTTGTGACGGGCCTGCCGGCTGAGGAACGCGAGCAGGTCTTGGATCTCGGCAGCCGTGAGCGTTTTGTCGTAATCGTTGGGCATAAGGGATTCGCTCTTGTAGTGGACCTCGCGAACCTCGCCGCGAGTGAGCAGTTGCAGTTGGTCGCGGCTGTCCAGAAGCTGCAGAGAGAAATTGTCCTCGTTCTTGATAATGCCTGAGAGGCGGCGCCCGTCCGTGGTCACAACGTCGGCCGGCTGGTAGCCGCTCGGAATCTGCGGGCGAGGCCGGGTCAGGGCATTGCGGATCTCGAGCAGGGTGCGCTGGGCGCCGATGCTCGAAAGTTCCGCCCCCACGATGCCGCCCCGCCCTTCGATCGCGTGGCAGGAGCCGCAGCGGCCCTTACCCTGGAAGATCTGCTCGCCGTGTGCGACGTCGCCCGGCACAAAAGCCTCCGAGGCGCTGGCGCGCAGGCTGCGAACATAGGCCACGACCTTCCAGAGATCCATGGGTGCGAGGCTCGAAGGAGGCATCTCGGTGCCGGGGATGCCCTTCTGAATCGCCTCGAAAATAGATTCGTCCTTCGAGCGTACGTAGTCGCGCCCGCCGGCCAGCCCCGGGCCGCGCCCACCCGCCGTGCCGTTCAGGCCGTGGCACCCCGTGCAGGAGCGGTTGTAGATCTCGTGGCCTTCGCGGACGGCCTGCTCGCTCGAGCCGAGCGGGTTGGTCTTCTCGGGCGGGCCGGATCGCCGCTGCGCCGGCGCCGCCACCGCCACCAGGAGGACCGCCGCCAGCCACCTGCTTGTCTTTAGCATCTCGACCTTCCTATCGTACCCGGCAGACACTCCTCGATGGCTCACTACCTATCAGCCCCGCCGCGCGCGGTCGGAAGCAGGCTTGAGAATTTCCTTGAGCCGTGCAGCGACCAGCTTTTCATCTCCGGGCTGGAGGGTGTTCGAGGTGATGGAGATCACGTAGTTTGCATCGCTGGGGCGGCGCTCCTGCTTCGGCTGCGGATCTTCGCGCCTCACCAGCTCGCGCCCCATGCCGTTGTAAACCTCGATATGCGGCTCACCATTGCGGAGCGCTTCAATGCAATCCTGCTTTGTCAGGCCGAACGCCTGCTCGTCCCAGCGCACGGCGAGATGCGGGACCTCGTTGCCGACCTTGCGGTAATAGATCTCAGCCTGCACGCCGGGGATGGCGTTGACGGTCTTGGCGATCGACTGCAAGCGAGACTCCCACACGCGACAGTCGGCTTGATAGTCGCGCTTGGAGGACCATTCTACGGCCGCCAGCGCGCCGACGATCTCTTCTTTGCCGACCTTCATCGGGCGGCAGATCGCGCCCTCGAACGGCGAGCCGTTGTGCAGCGCCGCCTCGATCAGATCTTTGCGGCCGAACAGAAGGCCGCTGCACTGCGGCCCCATCAACCCTTTGCCGCCACTGACGCAGAAGAGGTCGGCGCCATAGGATGCCAGTGTCTTGAGCCGCTCGAAGGGCGGGCAGGTGGCTGCGCCGTCGAGCATGAGCGGCACGCCACGCCGCTTGCAGATGGCGATCGCTTCCTCGAGCTTCACCGGACCGTTGTGGCCGTACGTGTATTCCATCATGGCCGTCTTTTCGTTGATCGCCGCTTCCAGCTCGTCCAGGGTGTGCACCACTACGAGCTTGGCGCCGGTGAGCGCGATGCCTCGATCCCAGGGGCTGCGGTGGGTGATGAGGACCTCGTTTTTCATGCCTTCGGTATCGGGCAGGCGATGGATTTTGTCAGGGTCCGTTCCGGCGATGCAGCCGGCGGTGGCTTGCGCAATACAGGCTGCCGAGCCGCTGCAAACCATGGCCGCTTCGGTTCCGACAAACTTCGCCAGCCGCGCTCCGACTGCCCGCTGCAGCTCTACAATCTCCACATAGTGCTCTGTCGCCCGCTCCATGGCGCGGTGCACCTCGGGCGGCATCAGCGTGCAGGAATAAAACGTCACGACCCCCTGACCGTTGATCAGGGTGCGGACGCCGAGCTCCTCGTAGATGCTGCGGGCTGCTGTGGTGGTCTTGTGACCGGCGGCTGCGGCGGGCGTAACAGCAGCCAGACCGCCGAGCACCGGAGTCATCGCCGCGCCTTGCAAAAACAGCCTGCGGCTCACGGACGATCGCCTGGTCCTCATGAGGGACCTCCCTTCGCTTGTGGAATCACTGCCGACAGTTGAATTGTACTAAAACGCTGACGCGAAAAGAGTTGCAGAGTAGAAGTTGCAGAGTAGAAGAGTAGAAGTTGCAGAGTAGAATAAGTACTTGGCAGGAGGAAGAGCTATCATAAGAAACATGATCTCTCTGCACATGACGGAAGCCGAGGTTGTCCGCGACCTGAAGGCTGTGCTGGAAAAGGTCCAGCAAGGAGTGGAAATCATCATTGAGAAGGACAACCGACCGATTGCGGTCATCAAGCCACCGCAGCCGCTCCGCCGGACCATCTCCGAGTGCATCGCGGTGGCCGTCCAGCGCGAAAAGGAGCGGGGCTATGCCGTCACGCTTGACCCTGATTTTGCAGCCGACGTCGACCAGATTGTCCAAAACCGGCAGCCCTGGAATCCGACGTCGTGGAACTGATCCTCGACACCAGTGTCCTCGTCACGGCGGAGCGTCGCGGCCACAGCGTTCCTGAGATCCTCGCACAACTCCGGGAGGCGTTTGGCGAGGCCGAGACAAGTCTTTCGGTGGTCACCATCGTGGAGTTGGCGCACGGCATCCAGCGCGCGAAGCTGGGAGCGCAGCGCCGTCTCCGCCAAGCCTTCGTCGAAGAGCTGATGGCCATACTCAGGGTGCATCCGATCACTCCTGAGATCGCCCAACGCGCCGGCTTGATCTCTGGCGAGCAGGCCGAGCGCGGCATCCATCTTCCCTTCGGTCGAAGGCCGTCGCCCAGTCCCGGGCATGGTTCTGGCAGATCCTGAAACAGCCCCGGAAACCCATCTCACCGCGGAGACCAGAGCACGCAGAGGCTGATAGCAAAGGGTTTTCTCAGCGCGCTCGGCGTCTCCGCGGTGTATCAAATCGGTTTTTGAGCAGCCTGCCTGGAAAGGAACCTTCAGGCCGAACTGAATCCCGCGCGGCCACGTTCAGGCATCCAGGAACGGCGTGTGGTTCGGAGCGTCGCTCGGTGAAACCGGTGAAACCACACCGCGGCAATCGCCCCAGCCATTCGTGGTAGAATTCATCCGGCTCGGTGGGAAGCTGCAGAGCAGGTTGCTGTTTTCTCGGCCGGGGGGGAGAAAATGCCTATTTCGCAGCCGTGGCCGTGGCTCGAATCCATGGCCCGCCGCAAAGCGCTGCGGCGATTGGCAATATTTCTCGCCGGCTCGCCATTCCTTCGATCGCAGATCGATCCCTTCGAAGATCACAGCCGTGTTCCTGGCCTGAACGAGATCTTCAGTGTTTTTGATTTCGAGCGAGCCGCCCACGCCAAGGTCCCGCGGTCGAGCTACGATTACACGGCCATGGGGGTGGACGGCGAATTCACCCTGCGCCGCAATCGGCAGGCTTTTGACTGGGTCACTTTGATTCCCCGAACGATGACTGACGTCAGCTCGATCGATCTTTCCACCGAGGTCTTCGGGCAAAAAATGAGTTGCCCGATCCTGGTGGCTCCCAGCTCCGGCCACGCCCGCATGCACCCGGAGGGCGAGCTGGCTACTCATCAGGGGGCGACGGCGGCCAACGTGACTATGTCGGTGAGCACAGCTTCCAGCTTTCCGATCGAAAAGATCGCAGACGCAGCCAAGGGGCCGTTGTGGTTCCAGCTCTACGCGAGCGATAGCCCCGAAGAAACTCGGGAGCGCGTGGAGAAAGCTGTGGCGGCCGGCTGCCGGGCCGTTTGCCTCACGGTCGACGTGCAATACTACTCGCATCGCGAGCGGGAGCTGCATGACCGCAACCTGAACCCGCCCGCCGTCACGATGGCCGGAAGGCCAGCCGCCCCCGGGAGCCGCCGGGCCACGGCGGCGGCGGCGAGACCGCCGAATGCGTACCACATCCGCGGTCAAGCCGCCTTTCTCGATTGGAAGATGGTCGATGAGATCCATTCCTACACGAAAGTGCCGCTGCTGCTGAAAGGCGTGCAGAACGCCGCAGACGCCAGGCTGGCGGCGCAGCGGGGCCTCGATGGCGTTATCGTCTCCAACCACGGCGGGCGCTATCTGGATTACGCGCCCTCCACCTTGGAAGTGCTGCCCGAGATCGTGGATGCCGTTGGCGGGCGCGCCCCGGTGCTGATCGATAGCGGCTTCCGTCGTGGGGCCGACATCCTCAAAGCGCTGGCACTCGGCGCCAAGGGCGTGCAGGTCGGACGCGCTCCGGTGTGGGGCCTGGGCGCCTTCGGGGCCCCGGGCGTGCAGCGGGTGCTTGAAATCCTGCGGGCCGAGCTGGCCCAAGCCATGGCCGATACTGGCCGGCCCACGATTGCCTCCATTGACCGCACCTTGGTTGCTGTGGACTTTGTATGAAGGAGGCAGAAGTCAGGAGCCAGAAGTCAGAAGCCGGAATGAACACCCGACCAAGCGAGGGCGGTGCGCAAAGACTTCGGCCTGCTGTTTTGACAGCGTGCTGCACCCCGAGGCTCCGGTTGCTGATAGCCGATGGCGGACGGCTGATAGCTGATGGCTGAAGGCTACTTTCGAATGGCCAGCCGGACATTCACAAGGCGAAGAGCCCTGCGGAATCTCTCAGCGCTGGCGGGGGCGTCGCCCCTGCTCCAGGCGCAAGAGCCGCCGGCGGAACGGCTCCCTCCGCGCGAGGAGCTGGTCAACGTTTTTGAAGTGGAGGATGTGGCGCGGCGGCGCCTTTCCCGGTCCGTCTTTGAAAGCGTCGCCAGGGGCGCCGGCGGCGAGGCCACGCTGCACCGCAACCGCGAGTTCTTTGACCGCATCACCTTCGTCCCTCGCGTGCTGGTGAATGTCATGGGCCTGGACCTGACCGTCGATCTGTTCGGCGAGAAGGTCTTTTGCCCGATCCTGGTCGGCCCGACTTCGCGGCACCAGCGCGCCCACGCGGAAGGGGAGCTCGCCACCGCCCGCGGAGCCGGAGCCGCCAAGGCCATCCTGGTCGTCAGCAGCCGTTCCGGCTTTCCCATCGAGCAGATCGCCGCCCAGGCGAAAAGCCCGTTATGGTATCAGATAGATCCAGATAGCAATATCCAAGCCAGCCGCGAGCGCGTGCAGCGCGCTGTGCAAGCCGGCTGCAAGGCGATCTGCCTGACCGTTGGCGCCTCCTACCAGCCGGTTGGGGCCGGCTCGCCTCCCGATGCCGGCCATCTCGCCACTCGTTCCAATCCGGCGATGAACTGGGCGATGCTCGATCAGTTGCGAAGCTGGTCGAAGGTTCCCGTGCTGCTGAAAGGCATCGTGAGCCCGGAAGAAGCCCGGATGGCAGTGGAGAAGGGCGCGCAGGGGATCATCGTATCGAACCACGGCGGGCGCTTTGTAGATGGCGAGATCGCCACGATCGAGGCGCTGCCGCGAGTTTCTGCGGCCGTGGGTGGACGGGCGCCGGTGCTGATTGACGGCGGGTTTCGCCGGGGGACCGACATACTGAAGGCGCTGGCGCTGGGGGCGCGCGCCGTCCTGCTAGGCAGGCCGCCGCTGTGGGGCCTCGGCGCGTACGGGGCCGACGGCGTGCAACTGGTCCTCGAAATGCTCCAAGCCGAACTCGCCCTGGCTATGGGGCTTTGCGGGAAACCAAACCTGGCGGCGGTGGATGCCAGCGTGGTGAAGATTCACAAACGATAGGCTGCCGCGCTTGCGTCCCTGTCAGTAAGGCGGTTGGCCCGGTTCCCAGAGTGCTGTTTGCGTGGGAACGACAGAAACTTCCACGCCTGGGGCGCCCACCGAAACTGCGGGGACGCGGCTGCCAATCCCTCAAGCTGGCGTTCGATCCTGCTGTCCGTTTTCCCGGCAGAAACGACCGTCCAGATCGATTGGTCTTGGCCGGCGGCGAGAACGGTGCGGCGCGCCAAATGAGTCTTGTTGCACCCAACCTGATGTGGTACAGTACCTCCCAAGTTTGGGGGAGACCGGAATGTACTCGGAAGAGCGCGAGGAGTTGGACCGAGTCCTCGGGCATCACGCCCTCCGGCGTGCCGCTACCAATTCGAAAGACGCTGCCACAAGCTGCCGCCCCGCGGCAGGCAACCTCATCGACCTAAGCGAGAAATGCAGCCTCGGGGACTTCCTGGCGGACCCCAAGCGGGAAACGAGCAATTCTGTCATCCCGCCCCTGACGGAACCGGCAAAGGAAGCCTGCATTCTGAATGTCGCCTCTTGCGATGGTTCCGTCCCCGATCTGATCCGTATCATAGCGGCCACCCCGGCCGGATTTCATATTGCCCTGCCGGCGCATCCATTGGCAAAGCGGGGATACCATTTCTTCCAATTCTTCCAAGAACCTGATCTATCAACGGGTGTTCCCTTTGGCCGGCCCGGCGAATGTGCCGTTGCTTTGTTCACCCGCCTGTCTGGCCGCTTGTGGGGCGGTCCTTCCGGGTTGTGGACCGGAAACGCATCTTCTTCATAAAGGTCTGATCTTCAGATGTTAAGGGTTTTGGGCTGCACGAGATCACACTTGGAGGGAGTATGCGAGAGACGAAGAGAGCTTTACGGCTAATCTTGGCCATAGGCTTGTTGGCAATCACGATTCCGGCCTATGGCCAGGAAATCACGGGGAACATCTCCGGGGCGGTGACCGATCCAACCGGCGCGGCGGTGCCGGGCGCCAAGGCG
>JBGOUJ010000318.1:0-8844 GCA_041477005.1 Terriglobia bacterium
TGCGGGAGCTCCTGGTTCGAGGCCGAGGCGCCGATCAGATAGCGGCCGGCCGGAAGGCCGAACAGACGGTAGACGCCGCGGTCATCAGTGTGGGCGTCCTCCGAGCGGTTCAGGCGCCGCCGGCCGTTGGACCAGACGAAGAGGTAGGCCGCTACCTCGGAGCCGACCACGGGGAGGCCGTCCGCGTCGGTGACGCGGCCCGTAATCGCCACTGCGCGGTTCAGCTTGATCTCGATGCCCGATCGACGCTGGTTGCGGTCGAGCGAGATAGGCTCGCGAGAATAGTAGGGCTGGTAGCCGGCCTTCTCTAAGAACAGGGAATAGGCGCCGGACGGCAGGCGCTCGAAGGAGAAGGAGCCGTCGGCGGAGGAGAGCGCGGCCTGGCGCCAGGAGTGGTCTTGGTCGGACCCTTCTGCCTGCACGCTCGCCCCCTTCACCGGCTCGCCGGTCTGGGCGCAGAGGATGCGGCCGCTAATCGCGCCGCGAGGCTCCGGAGCGCCGTCACGGCCGCTGGCAGGGGTGTCACCAGGACCCCTGGCTTGCAGCAGCAGAGCTAGCAGCAGGAGTGCGGCGCTCATGGGAGCTTTTCCTCCGCAGCGCCCGCCGCCGTCAGGTCGACCTCCACTTCGGCGCTCGGTTCCACGATGAATTGCTTGACCGCTCGGCCCGCCTGTTACCAGGTTTCCGGCGCGTAGAGCGCCTCGACCGCGACTCCCGGCCAGGCGCAGATGCGATATTCGCCCGGGCGGACGTGAAGCAGTTCCCAACGCCCCCTTTGATCGGCCTGAGCGGTGTGGAACTCGATCGGAGAGGTTCCGGGCCCGGAGGGCGCCCCGGCCAGCGCTACGCGCGCATAGGGCAGGGGGCGCGATCTGTCCGCCGCCTTCACAATTCCGCTCAGGCGCGCCAGACCGAGGGCGGCATCCAGCTCGACCTTCGCGGATCCGCCTTCCGTGATTGTGACCTCGGCAGGTCTTTTCAGGTAGGCGGCAGGCGGGGACACCAGTTCCAACGTGTAGGCGCCGGGCCAGACGTCGGCGAATTCAAAGTGGTAGTCGGGCGCTCGGGCGTCGGCCTCCCGCGGCGGGCCGCCGGCCCGATCGATGGCACGGAGGCGGACCAGCTCAGGCGGCGCCCGAGTCGCTCCAGAGAGCTTGACTCGACCCGACATCAGCCCAGCCTGGGTGGGCCGCAACAAAAGAGCCGTAACGTTGCCGCGCAGATCGATTCTCTGGCGGGTGAGGGCCTTGGCCGTCCCTCGTGCAGACGGCAGGCTGGCGGTCACGGTGTAGAGGCCCGGGGGCAGGGCGGTGAGAGAGAAGTTGCCGTCCCCGTCGGCGTTCCCGGAAGTGGCAACCGCGGCGATGGCATCGGGGCCGGCGGTTGCCGCCTCGACGCGAACGTGGGGAAGCTGCTCGCGCTCGACCTCTACGACTTTGCCGGCGATGCGGTAGCTGGGATCGGCGCCCAGGTCGAGGTCGATGCCTGTGCGCTCGGCGCCGGCGACGACCTCGATCTCTTCGGCGTGGGCCTCATCGCCCACACCGGGAAAATAGCGGGCCAGGACGCGCTGCTCGACCCAGCGCTCGAACGGCCCAGCCAGCAGGATGTAGCGGCCGGGCTCAAGGCCGAACAGGCGATAGATGCCGCGGTCGTCGGTGACGGCGCCGGCCGGCGCGGTCGAGCGATGGCGGCCGCCGAGATGGGTGATGCGCCACAGCCGAACCGAAACGCCCTGCAGCGGCTCTCCCATCGCGTCGGTAATGCGTCCGGTGACCACCGCGCCCGGGGTGAGGTCAAAGTCGGCGCCGTGAAGCGTCTCGTCGGCGTCGAGACGGACCAGGAGCCGCGGCTCACCGGGCCCGGAGGGCGGCACTGAGGGCACAACAGAGAGCGCCGCTCGCGCCACATAGCCGGGGCGCGCGGCGGCGAGCGCGATCTTCCCTGGCGGCAGATCGGGGAGGGCGTAACGGCCGCCCGCGTCACTCTCGGCGGTGAGGAGAAGCTGCGCTCCGTCGGCCGCCCGCGCCGTCACGCGCACGCCTGCCAGCGGCCGCCGCGCAGACCCGCTGCGGAGATAAACGGTTCCTGAGACCGTGGCCGCCCGCGCTGAGACGGCCAGCAGAAAGACGGCAACCACCCGCCGCATACTACGAGGCTATCACGCCTCACCAACCCGGATCCATCGCTCAGCCGAGCTTGATGTCCTTCCGCTGGATCTTTTTCTCGTCGAAGACGCCGAGACCCAGGGCCGCGGCGATCTCGATGTGCTCGGGCTGGCAGTTGAGGAAGTGGCTGTCCTCGTCGGGTTTGGAAAACGCTACTGGCGCCATACCCTTCTCGATGCGCTGGATATCCAGCGCCAGCCAGCCGGCCTTGTCCACTGCCACCGGGTCGGTGCCGAAATAGATCGTCTTGTGGGCCCACACGTACTTGCCTTTGCGGCCTCCGGGACCACCGTGCCACATGCCCAAGGTGCCGTCGAGAATGTTCAACACGACCTTGTCGCGGATCACCGGAATGTTGACTACCGCCGGGATGAAGGCGCCGCAGGCGTTGAGCGTGGAGCTGGAGTGGCTCCGGGCGACGTTGTTGACCGAGCCGTGGGAGAGGTTCTTCAGCGAAAGCGTTACGCCGGCCGATTGGTGGTGCTTGAGCACGGGGAGGTTGACCAGCTTGTTGACGCGCTTGGTGAGGAACTGGGTCACGTGGGAGCGGCGTACGTGGGAGTCGCTGGAATTCTGTCCGGGCTGGATCAGCATCATCTCCATGTAGTGGTCGGGGTCGTAGCCGTCCATGGCGAGCTGGATGCCGTCGTAGTCCTGCACGGTCCAGTCCTGCCGGACGCCCTCCGGGAGCCACTTGTCGAAGCCGGCGCTCAGGAACTGCTGGCGGTAACGGTCGTAGACGACGATGTCCTTGTTCTTAATGCCCGCGGCGTTGAGGCCGGCGATGATCTCGCGCAGAACCTCGGGCGAAGAAATAACGTCTGGCGCGCCAACGGGGTTGACCTTGATGCCGACCACGTCGCCCGGCTCGACGAACAGCTTCCAGGCGGCGACCCAGTCCGGCGCGCCGGTCAGCTCCACCATGCCCCGGCGCATCATGGCCTGAAGCGGCTCGGCCTGGAACTTGCCGTCGATGACGCTCGCCGGGTGGTGGACGGAAACCACGCGGCCGGGGAACAGCCCGGGCAGGCCAAGCTTCGTGGTCGCCGCGCGGGCGCCACGGCTGGAGACTTGTGCGGCAGCGGCGGCGCCAAGCAAGGTGGAAAAGAAGCTTCTGCGTCCGAGGGTCATGTTTGTCTCCTCCCAGGGGCAAGCCATCGGCTTCCCCTGGTCAGGCCTATTGTAACGCGGGCTTCGCGGCGCGAGCGAATGGCTCGAGAAGCTCGGCCACCTGCTTTTGGACGGCTTCGACCGAGCGGAGCTTGATCTGCTCGTAGCCGCGAATGCTTTCGGGGCTGCGGAGGATTTCGACGGCCTCGGCGAAGTTGGCCTCCGAGAGGCCGGCCAGCACGGTCTCGAGCGTCTGCTCGTACCAGCGAATCAGCTCGCGCTCCCCGCGGCGAACCTCGGCCCAGCCAAAGGCGTCGAGCGGCGTGCCCCGGAGGCCGCGCAGGCCGGCCAGCAGGCGCAGCGCGGGACGGAACCAGGGTCCCAGGGCGATCTTCTTCCGGAGGCCAAACGCGCGCAGCAGAGGCGGGTGCAGGTTGTAGACCAGGGTGCGTGGGGCTTCGAACATTTCCAGAGTCCTCTGTTCGAACTCCGGCCGGGTCAACAGGCGCGCCACCTCGTACTCATCTTTGTAGGCCATCAGCTTGTAAAGGTAGCGGGCGGCAGCCTCGGTGAGGACGGTCGATCCGGGGCGGATCTGCTGCTCGCGCTCGCGGACTCGCTCGATCCGCTGGCGGTAGCGGCGGGCGTAACCGGCGTTCTGGTATTCGGCCAGGTCGCGCGCGCGGCGGTCGATCAGATCGTCCACGGAGGGCGGAGCGGTTTTGGCGCGCCGGCCGGGCGCCGCGAGTTCCTCGACGGCGTCAGGGTCGTGGTGATACTTACGGCCCCAGCGGAAGGCGGCCAGGTTCTGGTCGACCGCGACGCCGTTCAACTCGATGGCCCGCTCGATGGACGCGGCCGAAACCGGGACGTAGCCGGCCTGGCAGGCGACTCCGAGCAGGAAGATGTTGGCCGCCATGTGGCTCGCGAAGAGCGACTCGGCGAGGCGCGTTGCGTCCACGAAGAGATTCGCCCGCGAGCGGGTGGAGCGGTTGATGGCGTCGATCAGCGGGCCGCCGAAGTGTACCGCGCCCTGGCGCACCGTGTCGCCCGTGGGAACTTCGGCGGTGTTGACGACGGCGATCGTGCGGTTGGGATCGGCGCGTTTCAGGTTCTCGGCGGCCGCGGCGCCCAGCAGGTCGCAGCCGAGCAGCAGGTGGACGCTGCCGTAGCTCGACTTGTTCGCCAGGCCGACCGGCCTCGAGCCGATCAGGATACTCGAAACGACCGCGCCGCCCTTCTGGGAAAGGCCGGTCTGGTCGAGCGTCGAAACATGGAGGCCTTCGAGCAGGGCAGCGGTCGCCAGCAGGGCGTTCAGCGTCACCACGCCCGTCCCGCCGATGCCGGGCATCAGGATCTCGTAGCCGTCTCCGACAGGGACCTGGAACGCGGGCGCGGCGATCTCGACCGCCGGGAGCTGCGGCAGCTTCTTCTTGCGCAGGCCCGTGCCGGGCTCGACCAGGACCGAGACGAACGACGGGCAGTCGCCGAGCAGGCAGGAATAATCGGCGTTGCAGGAGGACTGATGGATGCGCGTCTTCTGGCCGTACTCGGTCTCGACCGGGTGCAGCGACAGGCAGTTGGATTTCGAGACGCAGTCGCCGCAGCCTTCGCAGACCTCTTCGTTGATCACCAGCAGCTTCTCCGGCTTGGGCAGCTTGCCGCGCGAGCGGAGGCGGCGCTTCTCGGCGGCGCACTGCTGGTCATAAATCAGCGCCGTGGCGCCGGGCGCCTTCGACAGCTCGTCCATCACCGGCTCGAGATCGTCGCGGTAATGGACTTCGGCCGAGGCGGCAAGGCCGGTGCGGTCGCGGTAGCGCTCCAGATCGTCGGTCAGGATCACGATGCGCTTCAGACCCTGGGCCTCGAGCTGCCGGGTTAGCTCCGGAATCGGCAGGCCGCCGGCGACTTGCTGACCGCCGGTCATGGCGACCGCGTTGTTGTACAGGATCTTGAAGGTGATGTTCACGCCGGCGGCCACGCAGGCGTTGACGGCCAGCGTGGCGGAGTGGAAAAAAGTTCCGTCGCCGACGTTTTGAAACAAGTGAGGGCTTTCGGTGAAGGGGGAGATGCCGATCCACGGGGCGCCCTCGCCGCCCATCTGCGTGATGTAGGAAAAGCCGCGGTGAATGTGCTGGAGGCGGCCGGCCATGCCGTGACAGCCGATGCCGCCGCCGGCGAGCATGCCGTCAGGAACCAGCGTGGAGCGGTTGTGGGGGCAGCCGGAGCAGAAGCTCGGGGGGCGCACGACGATGGGATCCTTGGCGCGGCCGTCGATTTCGGCGAGGCGGGTTAGGCGCCTCTCGATGCCTTCGAAAACCGCTCCCTCACGGGCCCCGAGGGCGTCGCGGCTCCGATCGCTCCGGGCCAGAATCCGGTGCCCTACCACGCGGGCGATGGGGTCGGGGTCGAGCTCGCCGTGTGTGGGCACGAGCACTTCGCCGCGCCGGTCGGACTTGCCGTAGATGGCGGGGCGCTCCGGGCGGTTGTAGAGCAGTTCGCGGAGCTGCAGCTCAATGAAGCTGCGCTTCTCTTCAATCACCAGGATCTCTTCGAGGCCGCGGGTGAACTCCTCGATGATCGAAGGCTCCAGAGGATAGGTCATGGCGAGCTTCAGGATCCGCACGCCGGCGCGGGCCAAACCTTCGTCATCCAGGCCGAGATCGCGCAGAGCCGTGCGGAGGTCGTAGTAGCTCTTGCCGGCGGTGACGATGGCCAGCCGGTCGTGGTCGTGCGAGGCGACGATCCGGTTCAGACGGTTCTCGCGGGCGAAAGCGCGGGCGGCCTCGATCTTGTGGTAATGGATCTCCTGCTCGAGCATCAACGTGTAGGGCACGATCAGCATGCCCTGGAGGACCTTCTCGTAGGGCCGGCCGTTGAACTCGAGCTGCGGCGCCACGACCGGGCCGCGCTCGGGCGACACCTCCACCGTGCCGCCGCCGTCGCAGACGTTGGTGACCATCTTAATCCCCGTCCAGGCGCCCGAGAAGCGCGAGAGCGCTATGCCGGCCAGGCCCAGGTCCAGGATCTCTTGCGTATTGCCAGGATATAGAACCGGGAAAGCAACGTTGAAAAACGACAGCTCGCTCTGGTGGGGGATGGTGGAGCTCTTGGAGAGGTGGTCGTCGCCGCCCAGGGCGAGGGCGCCGCAGTTCTTGCCGGTGCCGGCGAAGTTGGCGTGGCGGAGGACGTCGCCCGAGCGGTCGACGCCCGGCCCCTTGCCATACCAGATGCCGGTGACTCCGTCGAATTTAGGGTTGGGGAAGATCTGGTGGATCTGGCTGCCCATCACCGCGGTGGCGGCGACATCCTCGTTGATGCCGGGGACGAAGTGGATATTGTGCTCGGCGAGCAACCGGCCGGCGCGCTGCAGGGCCAGGTCGTAGCCGCCGAGCGGGGAGCCTTCGTAGCCGGAAATGAAGGCGCCGGTGCGCAGGCCGGCGCGGCGGTCGCGGCGGACCTGGTCCATCGGCAGGCGCACCAACGCCTGAATGCCGCTGAGGTAGACCGTGCCCTCTTCGAGCGTAAACCTGTCGTCCAGCCGGTAGGAATCCCTCATGAGAGGCTAGCCACA
Source organism: Terriglobia bacterium (assembly GCA_041477005.1). Taxonomy (GTDB): domain Bacteria; phylum Acidobacteriota; class Terriglobia; order Bryobacterales; family JACQDG01; genus JBGOUJ01. The sequence continues at coordinate 6,853 of JBGOUJ010000318.1, forward strand.
TTATAGAATGATTGACGTTTGCCGATTTCGCGATGGGCAATGGAACAGTCCTGCGCGGCGTAAGGAGATGAAAATGCCCCGGAGATTCTTTGCGATTCTGGCCTTGTCGCTGGCGCTGCTGGCGCCGGCGTATTCGCAGGCCGTCGATACGGCGGCCATCGACAAGATCATGCAGGAGGCGCTCCAGACCTGGCAGGTTCCGGGAGCGGCGATTGCGGTGGTGAAGGGCGATGAGGTGGTCTACATGAAGGGCTATGGCGTGCGGGAGCGGGGTGGTACGAAGCCGGTCACGCCGCAAACCTTGTTCGCCATCGGCTCGACGACCAAGGCGTTCACCACGACGGCCATGGCCATGCTGGTCGACGAGGGCAAGATGGCGTGGGACGATCCGGTCCGCAAATATATTGAGTTTTTCCACCTCTCGGACCCGTTGGCGGACCAGGACGTGACACTGCGCGATCTGGTCTGCCACCGCACCGGTTTGAGCCGTCACGATGAGCTGTGGTACGGCTCGCCCTGGGGCCGCCAGGAGATCATCCGGAAGATCGGGCTGGCGAAGCTGACCAAGCCGTTCCGATCCACCTGGCAATACCAGAACATCATGTTTCTGACGGCCGGCTACGCCGTGGGCGCGGCCGCCAAGACGAGCTGGGAAGATTTTGTTCAGAAACGCATCTTCGACCCGCTCGGGATGACCGGCGCCGACTGCAGCGTGACCGTCGCGGAAAAAGCTCCCGACCATGCCACGCCCCACCGCAAGAAGGAGGACGGCAAGATCGAGGCCATCCCCTGGCGCAACATCGACAACATCGCGCCGGCCGGCTCGATCAACGCCGGCGTGAGCGATCTGAGCAAGTGGGTGCGGTTCCAGTTGGGCGACGGAGCGTTCCAGGGCAAGCGGCTGGTTTCCGCCGCCAACCTGGAGGAGACGCACACGCCGCAGATGGTGGAGCGGATCGAGGGCCCTGCCAAGGCCGTCGCCCAGGAAACCGAGACGACGCAGATGAGCTACGGCCTGGCCTGGCAGATCCACGACTATCGCGGACACCTGCTGGTGGAGCACGGCGGGGGGATCGACGGCTTCCTCACCAGCCTGACGCTGGTGCCGAAGTCGAAGTGGGGAGTGGCGATTCTGTCGAACCTGTCGCCGGCGTCGCTGCAGGTGTCGGCCAGGAACAGCGTGCTCGACCTGCTGCTCGGCCTGCCCAGGAAGGATTGGAACACCATCTACGCCGGGCAGACGAAGAAAGCGGAGGAGGAAAGGAAGGCCCGCGAGAAGGAACGGGAGGCGAAGCGCGTGAAGGGGACGAAGCCGTCGCGGGAGCTGCCGGCCTATGCCGGCGCGTACGAAGATCCAGCCTACGGGTCGGCGCACGTTTCGCTCGAGAGCGGCTCGCTGGTGCTCGAGTGGAGCAATTTCAAAAGCCGCCTCGAGCATTTCCACTTCGACACCTTCGCGTCGAAAGGGGACAATCCCCTGGGAAACGAGCAGGTGCCTTTCGCCCTGGGAACCGACGGGGACGTGGCCACGATGGACCTGTTCGGGCAGGCGTTCAAGAAGGTGAAACCCAAGAGCGAGGCGCGCCAGGCCGGGGGAACCTACTAGCCAAGGGCTTCGCTCTTGATACTTGATCGAATCCGGCCGAATCCCGGCTGCCAGGCTGGTGACGCACCGGTTCGCGTTGGCCCACGCCGAGCGCGCGTTTCAGACCGTGGCCGAGTACGCGGACGGCGTCGCCAAGGCCGTGGTGGAACTGTGAGGGCGCTGGTCGCTCTGCTGGCAGCCATGGAACGGGGACTGCCTTTCGGAGCGGCGCCCCGGCGCGTCCCAGAGGTTCTTGCGGCGGCAGCCAAGAAGACGCTGCGCTATGTGCTACACTGAACTACCATGGATATTGAACGAACCCTGGAGTTTATCCTGGACCAACAGGCGAAGTATTTCGCCGGCCTCGAGGAGATGCGGTCCTTGGTCGTAAGGATCGCCCAGCAGCA
>JBGOUJ010000319.1:0-8837 GCA_041477005.1 Terriglobia bacterium
GACTGCGGCAACCAAGCGGAGTGTCACAAGCGAATCTCCCGATGCTGGATTTTCCCGTGGTCATAGACGCCCAGCCCAAGCCCGGCGTCGCACTCGATGTGCCCGGGCTCGCGGATGAAGCGGGTGACGTTGGGATCGTCCGGAGTGGCGCTGGCCGTCATCTGAAGGGCGTTCATCCGAAGAAAGGCGCGGCGGCTCATTTCCCCGCACAGCGTAGCATTTTGCAGAATCGGCGGCAAGATGCTGGTGCTGATGCCGGCCGGATCAGATACTGGCGGGGAAATGGAAGGATGCTGCTCGCGCCGGCGCCTGCAACTGTAGGGTGCTGCCGAGCGACTTCTCACTCGCCGCCGAGATGCCTGATAGTTTCCGGGCTGTCGGACCCGGCAGGCGCGAAGGGTCAGTTCCGGACTATCGGCGCCAGCGGTGCAGGCCCCCGCTTCGGCATGGCGGAGAGACTCAGTGAAGCGCTTTGACGAGGGAAGCGACCGAGGTGGCGAACTGGACGCCGAAGACATTATCCTGCTGAACGGGGCCATCCATCCGGAACCACTCGTAACCCACCTTCAACAGTTGCCAACGGTTCAGGCGATAGCCCACAGCTACCTCGCAGGACCAGCGATTCTCCAGGAACGGCTCGTCATCCACTTCGGAACGATCGACGACGCGGTTGTGGTTCCGATAACCGGCCCGGGCCGCCGCGTAAAGGCGAGCGGTCACAATGGACTTCACCTCGACATAGCCATTGGTCAACGCCGGGGAGACCCGGGAAGTCCGGATAGTTGAACTGGAATCGTTGCCACTCCCCCTGCGCACTCCATCTTCCCGACGCCCACTGGACGTCCACCCCAAGACCGGTGGCCGGAAAATCCCGGACGGTTGTCCCGGCCGGCAAGAAGGGCTTAACCGAATCATCGAGGAAGGCGCCGCGGTAGGCCGACATGCCAGCGCGGAATCCCTGGCGGATGGTCACTCCGCCGCCGGCCGTCCACTGCGGATGCCAGGTGCGGGTGATGCCTTGCGGGTTCGCCGGGGAGCTGTTGGTCAGTTGCAAGCTGCGGCCATCGGCACGCCCGTAGGAGACGTCGGTCTGAAAGCCGGGAATCCCGTAAAGAGTCACCGGCCACTTGCCGTAGGTCGAAGCCGAGCCCGGTCCGCAATCGAAGGCGACGTAGTAGGGGTTTTGCCGCACGTACTCGAAATCGTCGGCGCTGCACGGCACTTGATCGCTCCGCAGCGCGGGTAGTGGGTCACTGTGTCTTGCAAGACGACGGACCTGGTGGCAAATTTGCCACCAGGTCGGCAAACTGCTTGTTCCTATTTGTACACTCATGATAAGATTCTTATTAGCAAAGTAAGATGTCTATCGTAACCATCTCCGAACGCGGTCAATTGGCGATTCCTCTGGAAATCCGGAGGAAACTCGACTTGTCAAAAGGCCGCAAGCTGTACCTGGATTTCTCCGAGGACGAGAAGACGATTATTCTCAGGCCCATCGGACCTCCCAAGAGCCTCCGAGGCTTCCTGAAGGGGACGCCGCCGGCAGACCAGATGCTCGGGACCGTTCGAGCTGAGGAGCGGAAGCGGGATGAACGGAAAGCCCGGCCCTGACAAGACGGCCATGGTTCTGGACACGTGGGCCGTTATGGCCTGGCTGAGAGATGACCCGGCGGCTGATCGAATCGATGAGCTCTGGTCCCAGGCAGCAGCCCGCAAGCTTCGACTGCTGATCAGCGCGATCAACCTGGGGGAGGTCTTCTATCTGACAGCCCGGTGGCGGGGCGTCCGTGAAGCCGAATTGGTGCTGCGCCAGATCCATGAAATGCCAGTAGAAGTCCGGCCCGCCCCGAACACGCTGATTTTTGAAGCGGCGCGCCTGAAGGCCGTTCACCGGATATCGTACGCCGACGCATTTGCGGTGGCGACAGCCATCCGGGAGGGCGCGCCTTTGGCAACAGGGGACCCCGAGATGAAGGCGCTGCAAGACAAGGGTGTGGTGACTCTCCACTGGCTGCGGGCGTAGCCAAGAGGGAAGGAGTCAGATTCTTCACCTCGATCTTGCGGGTGTCTAATGCCTTACGTTTTCCGAAATCCCCGAAATCCCCTGACCTTGACCCACATTCCGGGTGAGGCTATGCTACCGGTGGCCCGCTGGCTGCCCACGCTGGTGAGTCCCGCTAAGAGTTAACGCTCGAAAGGAGCCTGTGTGAGGGAGATCCGGCATCTCTGCGCAGCCCTAATTCTGCTGCTCCTCTGGCGCCCGGCCGCTCCGTGCGGATGGGCGGCCGAGAAACCCGCTGCCAAGGGCGACTACTTCGTTTACATCGGCACTTATACTCAGAAGGACAGCAAAGGGATCTACTGCTATCGCCTCCAGACCGGCAGCGGCCAGGTGACCCCGATCCGCCTGGCAGCAGAAACCAGCAATCCGTCATTTCTGGCCGTCGATTCGAGCGGACGCTTCCTGTACGCGGCGAACGAGATCTCCAACTACCAAGGCCAAAGGAGCGGCTCCGTCAGCGCTTTCGCCATCGATCCCAAGAGCGGCGCGCTCCGGCTGTTGAATACCGTGCCGTCGCGCGGCGGCGGAGCCGTTTACGTGACGGTGGACCGAACCGGAAGGAATGTCTTGGTGTCGAACTACGGGGGCGGGAGCGTAGCGGTTCTGCCGGTGAAGGAAGACGGCAGCCTCGCCGAGGCGTCCGCATTTGTGCAGCACACCGGCTCCAGCGGGGACGGCCAGCGCCCGAGCAGGCCGCGCGCCCACTCGATCAACGTTTCACCCGACAATCGCTTTGCCATCGCGGCGGACCTCGGACTGGACCAGTTGCTGGTGTACCAGTTTGACGCCGGGAAAGGGTCGCTCGCCGCAAACACGCCCGCCTTCTTCAAAACGAACCCCGGGGCGGGACCTCGGAGCCTGGCTTTTCATCCGGACGGCAAATTCGCGTATGCCCTCACCGAAAAGCAGAATACGGTAATCGCCTTGGCCTACGACGCGGAGGGTGGTCTGCTGAGGGAACTCGAAACCATCTCGTCCCTGCCTCCCGATTTCACCGCTACCAGCTACGGCTCGGAAGTGCAGGTGCATCCTTCGGGCCGGTATCTGTATGCCGCGAATCGGCTCCACGACAGCATTGCCGTGTTTGCGATTGATGCCCGTAGAGGCACGCTGACGCCCTTCGAGTGGACATCCACGCAGGGGAAATACCCGCGTCACTTCGGGATCGATCCGAGCGGTTCGTACCTCATCGCCGCCAACCAGAACTCCCATAACGTCGTCATTTTCCGGATTGACGCGAAAACCGGCCGCCTGACCCCGACCGGACAGAGTCTGGATGTAAATGCGCCCGCTTGCGTGAAGTTTGTGGCGGTCGAGTAATGGTCGTGAAACACGCCCGCTACTACTGGCTGCTACCGGCGGAGAGCCACCTGAAGCGGCGACTGTTCGGAGCGATGGTACGGCGCATTGACGCTCTGCCAGCGCCGGCAGGGCAGGCGGAGAGAGTGGGAGCCATAAAGCCGGATCGAAGAGCAGGCATGGGGTCGGAGAGGTGTTCGTGAAATGCTCGGACAAGACAGGACTTCGCGGTTTTGGTCGTTCGGACGGGCGGAACTACCGTTCGGGACTTAGGCTGGGGGTGGCGGCAAGGAAAAATCGCAACGGAAAGGATCGGCCTGAGGCAATTGGATGTACACTGATTGGCAATTCGGAGCAAGAATGGGAATCCCGGTTAAGATCCTAGGGTCTCTTCTTTCGGCTTGTCTGGTATCCATCTGCGCTGGACAGACATACACGGCTACCACCGCCGCCGGGCGGAATTTGCCTATCGGCGACGGGGGACAGGCAGTTTCGGCTCTTTTCGACTTCCCGGGCGGTATAGCCATTGACGGAGCGGGGAACTTGTATGTGCCCGAGAATACCGGCCACCGCGTCCGGAAAATCGGGCCCGATGGAATCGTTACCACTGTGGCGGGTATTGGGTTGAGCGGCTCTGGCGGCGATGGAGGCGCGGCGACGGCCGCTACCCTCAATGGCGACAGTGGCGTGGCGGTGGACGGAAGCGGCAACTTGTACATCGTGGATACCGGCAACCATCGCATCAGAAAGGTCTCGACGTCCGGTCAAATCAGCACTGTAGCCGGCACGGGTCAGGCCGGATTCTCAGGTGACGGCGGTCCGGCAACCGCCGCCCAGCTCAATGCACCGATTGGGATGACGGTGGACTCCGCCGGCAACCTTTACATCTCGGATACCCAGAACAACCGCATCCGCAAGGTCACCGCGGCCGGAACCATCAGCACCATCGCCGGAGATGGAACCGCAGGCTTCACCGGCGATGATGGACCGGCCGCCGCGGCGCGGGTGAATGGCCCCACCGGCAGTATGGCTTTCGATAACAACGGGGTGCTGTACTTCAACGATACCCTTAACAGCCGGGTGCGGCGTATTGCCGGCAACGGTGTGATCTCGACGCTGGCTGGCACCGGTGTGGCCGGATTCTCGGGAGATGGTGGGGCAGCTTCGGCAGCCCGAATCGGGAACCCGCAGGGAGTGTGGGTAGACAGTACTGGCAATATTTATATAGCGGACCTCAGTAATGAACGAGTTCGTCGCGTCACCCCGGCCGGGATAATCTCGACCGTGGCCGGCGACGGCACGCGCGGGTTCAGCGGAGACGGAGGCGCGGCGCTCTCCGCCCATCTGAATAATCCGCGCTTTGGAGGCGCGGTGGACGCCCAGGGCAACATCTACATTGTGGATTCCAACAACCACCGCATACGAAAGGTCACGCCCTGGGGGCGTCATTTCCACGTTTGCCGGCAAAAGCCATTTCGAGGGAGAAGGAATCCCCGCAACTCAGGCCGTGCTGTACTTCCCCCATGGAGTCGCCTTGGACCGCCAGGGGAATCTCTACTTCGCGGACAGGAGCAATCAGCGCGTCCGCCGGGTAGCTCCCAACGGCACGATTGCCACCGTAGCAGGAGGCAGCGACGTGTTCGGCTTCAGCGGGGATGGAGGGGCCGCCACCTTGGCGCAGTTGAATTTCCCCTGGGGAGTCGCGGTCGATGACACCGGAAATCTTTACATTGCCGACACCGACAATAACCGGGTGCGCGAGGTGGCGGCGAACGGAATCATCTCCACGTTGGCTGGCACCGGAATCGCCGGATCGAATGGCGACAATGGACCGGCTGCGGCCGCACAGCTCAACTCGCCGCGCGGCCTCGCACTCGACAGTGCTGGGAACCTCTACATTGCCGAAGCGCTTGGCAATCGCATCCGCAAGATCACACCCGCCGGAGTGATCACGAGAGTGGCGGGGGTCGACGAGGCGGGGTTCTCAGGTGACGGAGGTCTGGCTACTTCCGCGACTCTGAATGGTCCCACGGCGGTGGCTGTCGATAGGACGGGAACAATCTTCATTGCCGACACCGTGAACAGCCGGATTCGGAAGATATCGCCGGCAGGGATCATAGATACGCTGGCCCAATTACCCAGCCCTCCCAACGGCGTGGCGCTGGATACCGCGGGCAACGTCTTGGCTGCGGTCAACCAGCGCGTGCTCAAGGTGACTCCGGCCGGCGCCATCAGCACGATCGCGGGCACCGCAAGTAACCAAGGCGCCGACGAGGGACCAGCCACCTCCGTACTCTTCGTCGGCGTCAGAGGACTGGTCGTGGACAGCGCCGGAACTGTCTACGCGGCGTCGAGTGGCACTCACAAAGTAATGAGGCTGACGTCGCTGGTGCCAGCGGCTATGGCGATCACGCGCGGCAACGGCCAGAGTGGGACGGTGGGGTCGCGCCTGAATGACGCGCTCGTGGTGACCGTGACGGCGGCCGGCGGGCTGCCCGTGCCCGGGGTGACCGTTACTTTTGCCCTGGCGGCCGGGTCGGCCACTCTAAGCGCCAACTCCGTCACCACCGGCGCTGACGGGACGGCAGGTGTCTCCGTGACGCTGGGTGCGGCGGCTGGCGCCGTGACCATCACGGCTTCGGTGTCAGGCCTGCCCGCGGTAACTTTCACCCTCACCGCCACACCCGGTTCCGGGGGAACCCAGGCCAGGGCGGCGGCCGTGGTTGGAGCCGGCTTGAGCAATCCAAGCGTAGGGCAGATTTCAGCGAATGGGTTGATCACGATATTCGGGGAGAATTTCGCTCCGGCGGGAACCTTGCTTAGTGTGGGCGGGGCGGATCTCGTCGGCGGAAAGTTACCGACGAAATTCGGCGGCCTCTGCGTCGAAATCGCGGCGCAGCGGGCGCCGGTGTTTGTCGTGACGGCAGGTCAAATCAATGCCCAAACCCCCAGCGGCCTGAGTCCTGGCAACGCGACCGTCCAGGTGATTCTGAACTGCGGGGGGGCCGGCGAGGTGCGCAGCAATGCGCTGACGGTGACGGTGCAGGCCGCCAGCCCGGAGTTCTTCTACTTCACGCAGCGGCCCGACGGACGTAACCCCATCGCGGCGCTAGATGCGGTGACGGGAGCCCGGGTGGGGCCCTCGGGTTTAATTCCGGGCGTTACTTTTACACCGGCGAAACCCGGCGAATTCTTGACGCTTTTCGCCACCGGTTTTGGATCGACAAATCCCGCCTTCGGCGCGGGCGAACTGCCGGACCGGGTCGGGTTCGTGACAGCGGCGGTGACGGTCCTGTTGGGCGACCGGTCTCTCGACGCAGGTGATGTTTTATACGCGGGAGTTGCGCCCGGATTCGCAGGGCTCTACCAGGTGAATATTCGCATTCCTGATTCGATCCCCGATGGAGAGGTGATGGTGACGATCCGCATCGGCAACTTCACCAGCCCGGCGGGACCAACGGTGTCAGTGCGGAGGAATTGAAGAATCAAGACTGCATCATAAGGCGCGTGTATATACGGTCTAAGTCATGAGAAAGCTCCCGATCGGCCTGGCTCTGCTACTGCCGCTGGCGGCGCAAGTCACATCCAGATCCAAACCCACCACGGGGGTCGAACCCGACCCGGTCTACGCGACATCGAGCCGCCCGCGCGCTCTGGCCCTCATCGGCGACGTCTACCACGGCCCGATCCTGATGCGCGACGGGTTGATCTCGGCCCTGGTGAAAGAGAACATCCCGGTCACTTTCATTGAAGATCCCGCAGCCCTGAACGCCAAATCGCTGGCGGAGTATTCGCTGCTGATCATCGCCCGCAACGGCCGCTACTGGCCCGACGGCTACGGCAAGCCGCAAACGGCCTGGATGACCGACGACCAGCAAAAGGCCGTCTGGGACTTCGTCCACAACGGCGGCGGCTTTCTCGCCGTGCACAACGCGCACACCATGTACCCCCCGAACGGGCTGTACTACAAGCTGTTCGGCGGCGATTTCGGCGGCCACCCCAAGCCCTACACGTTCACCATACGGGTCGAGAACAAGAGCCACCCGATCACGGCCGGGGTGGAGGACTTCGACATCTACGACGAGCAGCACATGTCGAAATACTCCCTCGATCAGGAGCATCTCCTGCTCCGCTCCGTGGCGCGCGATAACCAGCAGGCAGCAGCGGGCTGGTGGCGCGAGATGGGCAAAGGCCGTTTCTGCTATCTGTCGCCGGGTCACACGCCGGAGGCGCTCAATCATCCGATGATGCAGCGCCTGCTTCAGAACGCGGCCCGCTGGCTGGTTTCGGATCCCCGGGCGGCCGCTGGGCCGGTAGCGCCCCCGGTGGGCCCGTAAGGGAGGCCGTTGCAAACCTTGGAGGACTCCATGCATCACCATTTCCATCCGTCGCGCAGAAACTTCCTGGGCGCCCTGCTGGGTTCGAGCCTGGCGGGGGCGTCGCTGCTCGAAATCAGCATCGTGCGCGCCGCCTTCGCGCGGGCGCAGGCGCCCCGGGCCGATGACAAGCTCTTCGACATCGAGAAAATCACCGACGGCGTCTATGCCGCCATCGCGCGCCCGGCCGTGGTCGGCAACTGCAATGCCGTGATCTTCGAGAACTCGGCCGACCTGCTGGTGGTCGACACGCACTCCAAGTCCTCGGCCGTCGCGTCCCTGGTGGCCCAGATTCGCAGAGAGGTGACGCGCAAGCCCGTCCGGTACGTCGTCAATACCCATTTTCATTACGATCACACGCAGGGCAACCCGGAATACGTCAAGGAATTCCCCAAGCTCGACATCGTGGCCAGCGAGACCACGAAAAAGCTACTGGTCGAGCTGGCGGAAAAGCGGTTGCGGGCCTCCCTGGAGCCGATCCCAGCATCCATCGCCCAGGCCGAGGAAAAGGCGGCCAAGGCCCGGACCGCCGCGGAGCGGGCCTACTACGCCGATGAAGCGCGACAATGGAAGGCCTATCTGGCCGAAATGAAGGATTACCATGTCGCCCTGCCGACCATCACGTTCGCCGATTCCTACGTGATCCGGGACAAGGCCGGCGAAATTCACCTGAGCTTCCAGGGCCGGGCGCACACCGCCAGCGACGTGGTCATTTACTCGCCGCAGAAGAAAGTCCTCGCCGCCGGCGACCTGATCCACGGATCGTTTCCCAATGTCAGCGACGGCTTTCCCCGAGAATGGCCCGCCACGCTCGATGCGGTGGAGAGAATCGACTTCCAATATGTCGCTCCAGGACATGGCCCCGTCCAGACGAGCCGCGCACCCATCCGCAACATGCGCCACTATATCGAGGAGCTGACGGCGCGGGTGGCGGAAGGCAAAAGCGGCGGCAAGACCGCTGCCGAGCTGCAGAAATCGATCACGGCGAAGTCGCTGAAATCGCTCGCGGCCGACGGCTATGCCGATTACATTCTCGCCAATCGCGCCAAAGGCTATCGGCACTTCGGCCCGATCCGGCTGCAGGACGGCATCGACGCCAA
>JBGOUJ010000320.1:0-8835 GCA_041477005.1 Terriglobia bacterium
AGCTCGATTCAAAGGAGGCGGTGACCAGTTTTTTCGAGAGAGACTGCGCGGCCGAACTGCCCTTCAGAACCCCGGCAATGACGGTTTCCGTGGTCTCGTTCAGCTTCTCCTCCGGCACTACCCAGTCCACCAGGCCGATGCGCAGCGCCTCGTCGGCTGAAATGATCTCGCCGGTGAGGACCATGCGCCGGGCGCGGCCCAGACCGATGAAGCGGGGCAGGCGATACGTGCCCATCCCCGGGATCAGTGCTTCCAGGACGGCGGGGAGCCCGAAGCGGGCGTCGGTAACGGCGATGCGCAGATCGCAAGCCAATGCCACCTGAAGCCCGCCGCCGATCGCATAGCCGCGGATCTTCGAGACGGTGAGAACGTCAAGCTGCTCGATGCGGCGCATCGCCTCGTCAAAGCGCCGGAACCAATCGATCTGAAGCTCGCCGGCGGACAGCGCCTTGAGGTCGATCCCCGTGGAGAAGGAGCGCCCCTCGCCGGAAAAAACGACCGCGCGCACGTCCCCCGCTGCCTCCAGCTCGTTCATGACGGCATCCAGGTCCTTTATCCACTGCCAATTCGCGGCGTTCAGGATCTCGGGCCGATTAAATATCACCTCGGCGGTGTTTCCTCGCCGCTCGAGATAAACGGTGCTGGCACGCGTCATGGCGACTCCTTGGGGCCTCGGGCCGTTCCCTGCTGTCGGTCCCGCTCTTCCAGCTCGATTTCACGGATCCGATACTTCTGCACTTTTCCGGTGACCGTCATGGGAAACGAATCGACAAAGCGGATGTACTGGGGAATCTTGAAATGCGCGATCCGCCCGCGGCAAAACTCGCGGATCTCCTCCTCGGTGGCGGACTCGCCGGCTGCCAGCCGGATCCAGGCCAGCACCACCTCGCCCAGCTTGCGGTCCGGCAAGCCGACCACGTACACGTCGGCAATCTTGGGGTGCCGATAGAGGAACTCTTCGATCTCCCGCGGGTAGACGTTCTCGCCCCCGCGGATGATCATCTCCTTGGCGCGGCCGGTGATTTGAAAATGAAGGTCCGGGCGCATGACGGCGAGATCGCCGGTGTGCAGCCATCCATCGGAGTCAATCGCCCGGCCCGTGGCTTCGGCTTCACCGTCATAGCCGGGCATCACGAGGTAGCCGCGCGTGCAGATCTCGCCTTGTTGGCCGACCGGGAGCGTTTCTCCGGTTCCCGGAGAGACAATCCTGACCTCGGTGTTGGGCAGAGCGCAACCAACGGTGCTGGTGCGCTGCTCGAAGCCGTCATCCGGGCTGCTCATGGTGATGAGAGGGGACGACTCGGTCTGGCCGTAGAGAACGGCCACCTCGCAATGCATATGCTCCTTCACCCGCCGCAGCAATTCGGCCGGGCAGGGCGCGCCGCCCATCCAGGCGCCGCGCAAGGATCTCAGGTCGAAGCGGGAAAACTCCGGATGCTCCAGTTGGGCGATGAACATGGTGGGCACGCCGCCGATAATCGTGGCGCGCTCCGCATCAATGGCTTCCAGCACGGCCCGCGCATCGAACTGGGCCGACGGGAGAATTACCGCTGCTCCCCGCAACATGGCGGTCAGCCCACAGACCACGCAGCCCGCGCAGTGATATAGAGGGCACGGATTGCAGACACGATCCTGCTCCGTCAAGCCGAGCCAGGCGCCGGCCAGCGAGGCGTTGTTCACCAGGTTGCGGTGCGTGAGGAGCACGCCTTTGGGCGCCCCCGTGGTGCCGGAAGTGTACTGAATGTTGACCGGATCATTGGGAAGGATGGGTTGGGAAGGCAGCTCCCTTCCGTTGTCGAGCATCCGCAGCCAGGAATCCGCACCCAGCCATATGACGTGCTCGAGGGCAAGGTCCTGCCCCGCCCTTGCTTCCTCGAGGATCGCGCGGTAATCCGCGCGCGCATCCTTCTCCCAAAGAAACAGGGCGCGCATACGCGACTTCTTCAGCACGAATCCCAAATCGTGAGAGCGATACGCCGGGTTGACGTTCACCAGGATGAAGCCCGCGCGCGCGCAGGCCATCTGCAGCAGGACCCACTCCAGGCAGTTGCTGGACCAGATGCCGACACGATCTCGCGGCTGCAACCCCAAGCCGGCCAAGCCGCGGGCGGTGCGATCGACCTCCCGATCGAACTCGCGCCACGAGAGGCGAACGTTTTGATGGCGAACAATCAGCCCATCGCGCTGGGGGAACCGGGCGGCGGTATCGGCGAGCGCCTCGCCAATGGTTTTTTCGAGAACCGGCGCGTCCGGACCACGTACATAACTCCATTCGCTCAATGTGACAGCCCCCGAGACTTGCCCTACGATCTTATCTGCCGCGCCAGAATGCCCGCCTCGCGCAGCAGCCGCAGCGCGCTCTCATTGAGCGGATAATCCTGGCTGTAAACCACTTCGTGGATGCCCGCATTGAGGATCATCTTGGTGCAGATCAGGCAGGGGGCAAAGGTGGAGTAAAGCGTGGAGTCCTTCAGGCTGATCCCGTGATACGCCGCCTGCACGATGGCGTTCTCCTCGCCGTGCGAGCAGAAGCATTCCTCGAGCGCCGTCCCGCTCGGGGCGAGCGAATTGCAGCGCGGGCAGCCTCCTTCATTGCAATTCTTAACCCCGCGCGGCGTGCCGTTGTAACCGGTCGAGATGATGCGCCGGTCTTTGACGATGATGGCGGCCACCTTCCGCTTCATGCAATTCGACCGTAAGGCCACCATCGAGGCGATGCCCATGAAGTATTCGTCCCAGTCCGGCCGCGCCGTATTCATCGACCAGCGCCGGACCAGCCCGTCGACCTTGGCGTAGAGCGCCGCCGGGTCGGAGTCATTGACGAGCTTCTCCTCAGCCAGCTCGTAGACCGCGCGGAGCTGCTGGGTCGCCGCGTCGGAGCTCTCCATCTCGCGCTGCTCCTGGGTGACAAAGTCCCCGTAGGTCGCCGGCACCCGAGCGTCGCCGCGCTCGCGGACCCGCTCAAACCGGATCTTGACCGGCGCATCGAGGTGCAGCAAATGGAAATCCGGCAGTCGCCGCAAGGCCTCCACCTCGGCCGGGTTGCGCACCGAGTCGATCACGTAATTCCGCCCCGGTTGGAGCTTCGCCTTCACCCGCTCGGCCAGCACCGCCGGCCCGAGGCTGCGGCGCAACTCGTTGCCCATGTCGATCAGGTTCTCCCGCGTGGCCGGCTGGCCGCACCGAGCGAGCTCCTGGCGGATCTCGTCGGAGAGCGATTGGTAGTGGAACCCGCGTGTTTTCAAGTAGTCACAGATCAGCGTCTTACCGGCGCCGTTGGTGCCTGTCAGTCCCAGGATCATCCCGACCTCATGGTAACAGAAAGGCTGCGAACGGATGGGGCGAACGCCTTTGCCGAGAGGCGACGCCAATCCGATTGCCACAGGCGCCGCTGACTTCCGGAGAGGATCTCGCCAGCAATATGGCGCACTTGTGGCTTCGAAGGCGCGACGGACCGAAGGAAGTTTTTCAGCGGGTTCGTCAGTAGCTCCCGGAGCGGAAGTGATTTAAGGACCTCAGGCGGAGCGCGCCGGGTAGAACGATTCGCGCCGACGCTCCCCGCCTGTACACGGTATACCCAGCCGGGCGCTCGGGCGGCGTAAGTCAAAAGCTGACGCCCTTCTAGTGTGAATCCCGGATTTGCCGCGAGTACCCCAATACTGCACCATCGGTAACGGAGTCATATGCTCCGAGCAAGGCCCTTTTGTCGATAAAGGCTAGTGGAGGAGGCCCTTGAGAAGTCGTACATTACCTCTTTGTCTGCTGGCGCTCTTGATCGCTTCTTCGGTATCTGCCAACACCCTGCTGACGAACGGCATTCCGGTGTCGTTCGTGCTGCCGGTGCCCCCAACGCAAGGAACTTTCTATGGGGGTGACCTGGGCTACGCGATCTACGTGCCACCCGGGGCGAGCAGCCTTACCATCGACTTCGAGCCGGGCGACCAGCTCTATGTTTGCGATGTACTGGTCCGCTTGAACTCCGATGTGGGTTTCACGGGGGTCGGCACGCTGAAATACGATTACATCACCCCCAGCGGAGGCGGCAGCAAGACTCTGGTTATCAGCGGGCAGAGCTTCCCCTCACTACAAACGGGCACGTATTACATCGGCTTCAATGTCGTGTCGCTGGACGTGCAGCCCGCCCTAACCTTGACTGCCACGATCACCGGCGGCGGGGTGCCTCCCATCCGGACGATCGCCGCTTCGACGTTCGATAACGACCTGGATGGCTGGGTCCGAAACTCGGCCGCGAGCAGCCTCCCCGGAGCCAGCCAGGGCGATCCGACGGCCACGCTCCAATGGCAGACCTCGGGCGGCAACCCCAGCGGATTCGTTCAGCTTTCCAGGCTGGGCGCCGCGACGGTGGACGCTCTGGTCGCCCCCGCCAAGTTTCTGGGAAACGTTTCCGGGCTGGTCGAGCCCCGCTTCGAGTTTGATCTCATGCCCATCGCCGGCGCCGGTCCCATGACGGCGGTGGAGATCCGGATCTTCGGATCGGACACGGCGTTCAGTTGGCTGGGATCGATCCCCCCGGCGCCCGGCATCAACTTCGACCCCTGCGCCAAGCTCGTGTTGGACCCGGCAACCGGCAAGTCTTCCTGCGTTTCTTCGGGCAACTCCTGGTTCCGCTACACAGCGTCCTTGCACGAACCGCTGTGGTCGCGCCTGGCCGGTGCCGCCCCGTTCGCCCAGGTGTTGACGAACATCCAGCGGATCGAAGTGATCATGACCCTGTCGCCGTTCGGAGAAACGAATGGAATGGACAATTTCGCCCTGCGGTCGCGCGGCACGGGCCCGCCCAATGCGGTGCTGGCAGGGTATACCGGCTTCGTCGCCGGCGCCGACGGCTGGACGCGCAACTATCCGGCTACGAGCCTCGACGGCGCGACCGCCGGAAACACCAACTCGACCCTCCGCTGGGTTCCGTTTGAAGGCAACCCCGGTGGTTACGTCCGCCTCGCCAGCTCGGGCGGTCCCAACCGCGACTTCGCCGTCGCTCCGGATCGATTGGTGGGGGATTACACCGGACTGACCAACCCGCAGTTTGAATTCGACTACCAGCACACATCGCTCAAGGGGCCGAGCAAACCCATCGAGGTGCATCTGATCGGGGCGCAGTCGGTGTTCGTGTGGACCGGGCCCGTGCCCACATCCACCTGGACCCACTACACCGTCCCGCTCACCAGCTCGGTTTGGACCCGAACGTCGGGCAGCGACACCCTGGCGCAGGCGCTGGCCAACGTTCAGAGAGTCGAAATCAGCATGCAGCAATCGACCGGGCCCGAGGCCAACGGCATCGATAACGTTTGGCTCCTGCCGGGACCGATCAATCCGGCGCCCCCGGCCATCAGCGCCAATCCCGTAACCGTAGCGTTTTCAGCCCAGTTGCGCGGCGCCAATCCCGCGCCGCAGCCGGTTAGCGTTACCTCAATCGGTGGCGGCACAGAGCTGAATTTCAGCATCGCCCCGACGGCCAACTGGCTGAAGGTCTCGGCCCCCGGCGGCATTACGCCGCGCACGCTCAACGTCTGGCCCGAGATCGCCGGCCTGGCTCCAGGCGCCTATGACGGCGCCGTCACCGTCACCGCCCCGGGCACCGGTCTCGGCCCCCAAACCGTGGCCGTCAGCCTGACCGTCAACGAGAGCTCCGGGCCGACGCCGCATTTCAGCGCCGGCGGCGTCGTCAACGCGGCCAGCAGCCGCACTCAACTGGCGCCGGGCAGTCTGGGAACCCTCTACGGCACTGGCTTGGGCCCGGCCACGGGCGTGGTCGCTTCCTTTATCCCCGGCACCGGGTATTTGCCGACCCGCCTGGCTGGTGTTCGTCTGGTGGTGAAGGAAACTTCCGGCGCCTTCCTGGCCGAAGCGCCGTTGCTCTACGTAAGCAATACCCAGGTCAACTTCCAGCTTCCGTTTGAGACCCTGGGCCGACTGGCCGTCTGGCTCGTGGTCGATAACAACGGCGTGCTCAGCGATCCGCAGACCGTGCAGGTGGTCTCCAACGCCCCCGGCATCTTCACCTGGGGTGAGAACCGCGCCGTTGCGGTCAACCAGGACAACTCCGTGAACTCGGCCGCCAGTGCCGCCGTGCGAGGAAGCACCCTGACCGTCTACCTGACCGGCCAGGGCCCGGTCACACCGAATGTCCCCACCGGCGCCGCCGCGCCGCCCGGTCCCCTGGCGCGCTCCCCCTTCCCGGCGCAGGCCTGGATCGGCGGCGCCCCGGCGAAGGTTCTGTTTGTAGGTCTTACCCCCGGCTTGGTTGGAGTGCTGCAAATCAATCTCGTGGTGCCCAGCAGCGCTCCTTCTGGCGACTCGCCTCTGGTCGTTCAGATCAATAGCGCCACGAGCAACACACCGTTGGTGACCGTAAGGTAAGGACAGGGGGGCCGCTGGCGGCCTTCCCTGCCCTGCCTTATAATGGCCCTTGCCTCTCACCGCTCTCGACTGGGCCGTCGTCGCCGCCTACTTCCTTCTCAACATCGGGATTGGCTTTTATTACAAGAATCGGGCCGGCAAGAGCCTGGAGGAATTCTTCGTCTCCGGCCGCAACGTCCCGTGGTGGCTCGCCGGGACCTCGATGGTCGCCACTACCTTCGCCGCCGACACGCCGCTCGCCGTCACCGGCATGGTCGCCAAGGGCGGCATCGCCGGCAATTGGCTGTGGTGGAACTTCGTCTTCAGCGGGATGCTGACGGTCTTCTTCTATGCCCGGCTGTGGCGGCGCAGCGGGGTGATGACCGACGTGGAGTTCGCCGAGCTGCGCTATTCGGGCAAGCCCGCCGCCTTCCTGCGCGGCTTCCGGGCGCTCTATCTCGGCCTGCCGATCAACTGCATCATCCTCGGCTGGGTGAATCTGGCGATGGTGAAGATCCTGTCGCTGATCTTGGGCATTACCAAGCTCCAGGCGGTGGTAACGGTCCTGGGCCTGATCGCCCTCACCGGCATGATCTCCACGATCGCCGGCCTGTGGGGCGTGCTGGTAACCGACGCCGTGCAGTTCGTCATCAAGATGACCATGGTCATCGTGCTGGCGGTCTTCGCCGTGCAAGCCGTGGGCGGCGTGGCCGAGATGAAGGCCAAGCTGCCCGCGCCCGCCCTCAGCTTCGTTCCCGATCTGCATTCGGCCTGGATGCCGATGATCACCTTCCTGGTCTACATCTCGGTGATCTGGTGGGCGACCTGGTATCCGGGAGCCGAGCCCGGCGGCGGCGGCTTCGTGGCCCAGCGGATGTTTTCCGCCCGCGACGAGCGGCACGCGCTCTGGGCCACGCTGTGGTTCAACGTGGCGCACTACGCGCTGCGGCCCTGGCCGTGGATCCTGGTGGCCCTGGTCTCGCTCATCCTGTTCCCGAATCTGAAGGACCCCGAGACCGGCTACGTGCGCGTGATGATCGCCTGCCTGCCGCCGGCGCTGCGCGGCCTGATGGTCGCCGCCTTCGCCGCCGCGTTCATGTCGACAATCGCTACGCAGTTGAACTGGGGCGCGAGCTACCTCATCAACGATTTCTATAAGCGATTCCTCCGCAAGAGCGCCTCCCAGCAGCACTACGTCGTGGCCTCCCAACTGGCCACGGTGTTTCTGGCCATCGCCTCGGCCGTGGTGACGTTCTATATGGAGTCGATCGCCGGCGCCTGGAAGCTGCTGATCGTCACCGGCGCGGGTACCGGGACGGTGCTGATCCTGCGCTGGTTCTGGTGGCGGATCAACGCCTGGAGCGAAGTCTCCGCCATGGCGGCAGCATTCGCCGTGTCGTTCTTCCTGCAGTTGGGCGTCGGCTGGGACAGCGACGACCCCATCGGCTTCGCCAAGATCATGCTCGTCACGGTCGGGGCAACGACGGTTGTGTGGCTCGCGGTAACCTTTCTGACCCCGCCCGAGCGTGAGGACAAGCTCGTAGCTTTCTTCGAACGCGTGCGCCCCTCGCCGGCGCTCTGGGGACCCATCGCCCAAAAGGCCGGCGGCTCGCTCGAAACGGAAAGCTTGGCCCTTAATTTCCGCAACTGGGCCGCCGGCTGCATCCTGATCTACGGCTCGCTGTTCGGCATAGGGAAAGTGATCTTGCAGGAGTGGCGCCAGGGCGTCCTCTTTCTGGCGGCCGCGGCCGTCGGCGTGGCCGTGTTGACCCGGCCGGACCAGAAGAAGCAGGAGTGAGCCCGTGGGCTTCAGGCCGCCCCGGAGGCCAACATCGGCGCCGCGCTCCAGACAGGCAGCCAACTCGCAATCCAGCGGCTGTTTACCGAAGGATTGTAGGCTCGAGTCCCACTTGGGGAGCCGGGTTTTGAGTTACGAACTTCCTCTCCGCGGTTAACAACGGCCTCGGAAGCAGGCGTTTCCTGTCTGTGGCGCCCGGACCGCATCAGCCTGTATCGGACCGATGATTGCAGTGGCGGGCTTCATGCTGCCACCTCTTCATCGGCTGCATCGTTCGGCTTGGAGTGCTCCCCGCTGAGCCGCTCCAATTCGCGCCAGTACTCCAATTCAATTCGGAGCGCTTCGTCGCCCATCTGCGACAGTTCCTGATACCGCGCATGCCGGGTGCGCCAATGCGTTGTTTGGTTATTCCGTCGGCCCAGGTTCTCAGGCAGGAACCATTCCACCTCTAGCACCCGTTCGCGGCAGCTTTGGGCTTGCACAGGAGGCGGCAGGGTCAGGCCACGCACAACGGGCAAAGGTCAATAGAATCGGCCCGAGTCGGCTTGTTGACTTAGGGCTGGCTCGGGCCCTAAGATGGGCGGCCAAGGTAGGTTCCTGCATGATCGGTCAGACCCTGGGCCATTACCGAATTGAATCCAAGCTCGGCGAGGGCGGGATGGGCGTGGTCTACAAGGCCC
>JBGOUJ010000321.1:0-8830 GCA_041477005.1 Terriglobia bacterium
CCGGCCAGCTTGGCGTTGAGGCGCCATTGCGTCGGGTCGCCGATGTTGAAACCGTGGTCGGCGACGATCACCTTCAGCGCCCCGAGCTCCCCTTCCCGGACCGCGCGGATGGCAGCCATGTTGTACGGCTCATAGCGGCAGCGGTAGGCGACCATCAGCTTACGGCGGGCGGCGCGGCAGGCTTCGATCATCGCCCGGCAGTCCTCCGGCGTATTGGCCATCGGCTTCTCGCTCAAGATGTGCTTGCCGGTCTTGGCCCCGCGAACCGTGTATTCGGCGTGCATGCCGTTCGGCAAGACGATGTAGATGACCTGGACCTCCGGATTGGATGCGATCTGTTCGTAATTCTCGTAGTTGTAAATGTTTTTGGGATTGACGCCGTATTGCGCCGCGAGCCGCGCGGCTTTATCCGGATGGCCGCTGACGAGCGCCGTGACTTTTGAGAAACGGCACTTAGCGAAGGCCGGAAGAATCTGGCCCTGAGCGAGCCGACCCAAGCCGACCACAGCGTAGCCGACTTTTCGATCCTGTTGAGCCGCCGCCGCTCCCAGCCCCGCCGCCCCCGCCACTCCCTTCAAAAAGAAGCGCCGCGAACTTCCCACCGAGTCCATAGCATTCCCTCGTTCCAGGCCCTCTTCCAATAATTTGGTCTTAGTGTACCACTCTGGGCCGCTTCCGAAGCGTACGCAACAGCCCTAAACCATTGGCCGCTCAGGAACACCGCCGCCCTGATAGACGAGCCCGTTCGTCGCCTCAGGATCGCCGCTCGCACGCCGATGTTAGACCTGAAAACGAGCCGATTCGGTTTCTCCGATCCGGCGTTCACGGAGAACTGCAGCTCGCGCATACTGGCGCCGTCCCTTCGCCACTGATCTTGCTTGCCTTCGGCTCGGTCATGGTGAAGCTGTCGAACTACAGCTACGAACCGAGCCTGACGTTCGCGTCCCGGCGCTGGGAGAGGGCGCCCACGTTATGAAACCATCGCGGAAAAACTGGGTCACAAGCGGAGGACATCGATTCCTTCCAGCGAGATTGGTCCCGCCCCCGGTATGGGTGCCGTGTACGTCCGATCTTGCTCCAGTTCAGATCGCCAGAACCGTGTCTGGATGCACCTCATGAGGTAATGCTGAAATATCAAGATACATCATCTTGCTCTTGATAAGCGTGTACGGATGGTCCTCGTCATCTGGATACAAGTTCTTCCAAAGCTCTCCGGACTCGGCAGCATCCTCGACGCGCTTGAACGCCTTACGTGGTTCTTGCGTTGCCACGTCAACGAAGGAAAGATTCATTTGTTCCTCGTCCAGCGGATCCTCGAAAACGAAATATATTCGGATCATCGCGAGCCCCCCTTATCTGAAGATCGACCGTTTGCAGCCTTCCCAATCAGGACCCTGATCTCGTCCTGCCGCACCAGGAGACGCCCGATCTGGGTGGCCGCAACCACAATGCCCCAGCCCAGCAGGGCTCTCCTTATCGAATCATGAGCAAGCGGTTGCCGAACAGCGAAGCACTTACCATTGATCATCACGCCAACCAGCCAGTTACCCGCCCACTTGAGATCGGTTACTGTCGCATGCTCGAATTGAGCGTGACAGTTTGGACAGACGACAAGCAGGTTACTTGGGTGATGGCCGACCTCTGGGTCAAGATGGTGTATTTCAAAGTATGGTTCGCCGTTCCGTTTTTCGAAAGTGAAAGAACAAAGCTGACACTTCCCATCATGCAATTCTCGAAGCAGAACGCGAATTCCCGAGGGTACACCCTCCTGGCGCTCCCCCGCACCCGGAAATACCCTTGGACGTGGGTGGCGCGGCAACTCCCGAGCAATACGCAACAACTCCTCTTGGGCCAACTCTTGCGGACGCCTCTTGGTCAGCCGCGACAGCGTACTTAATTCCTGTTCGGCTTCCGAATCCGTCCGTGCGGCCTGAAGCTTCTGTCGGGCCTTTTGCTCTTCCCGCTCTCGAACGAAGCGCTCCAAGGCGATTCGGTATAGCCGTCTGTCCGGATCTTCGAGGGTGATTGAGATCAGGTCTCCCTCGCGCACGCTTCTCTTGGAGAACCAACGGCCAAGGCCGAATATCCGATTCTCTTTGACTGTCGAATCGTAAGGATGAAAGGTTAGTGCCTTTGCTTTCTCCTCGTCGTCAAAAACGACTTGGATCTGGCCTTTCTCGCTAGGAAACCAATCTTTGAACTTTTGGGGTACGGCGAGCAAGCCTTTCTCCAGGCGGCTGGCAGACGCGCGGATGGTGAAGCGTTGCTTCTTGGTGCTCACACTCGTCGACTAACGTTCCATTGCGACATAGCGCGTAGACAACCGTGGCGGGCTGAGTGGCGCTCTCCGACAGCGGATGCTCGGGACTGCGACCGGCACGGGTTTGCATTCGAGTTTCGACAAGGCCTTCAACCATCAGTCGATCGGGAAGTTCGGGACACGGACAGATCCTACTCTAGAGTTCCGGCTACCCGAACGTCCGCGTCCCGGTTTTCTTCCTGGGGCCGGCGTTGCGCATGGAGTTGTGGCCTAAGGCGGAGTCAGCGATTTCCTTCTGCAGCAGCGCACGGCGCTCTTCGAGGGTCGGCTCTTTGACGGGGAAATCCTTTTCCAGGCGGGTGCGGATCTGCTGGAAGGCCGCGACCGCCGGCTTTTCCGACTTGAAGGTCTGCACCTCGTCGCCGAAGCGCAGCTCGTAGGCGCCGTCCAGCTTCGACTCCAGGAAGAGCTTCCCTGGAAAGAACGACATCTTCATGGTTTTAGTATATACCTATCGCCGCGTCAAGGCCGCAAGCGCAGCTCGTTGACCACCTTTTTGACCCCCCCTACCTTCAGGACCACCCGCTCCGCTCGCTGGCGCAGCTTTTCCGAATCGACCTGGCCGCGCAAGGTAACTACCAGATCCTTGACGGTCACCTCGATAGCATTGGTCTTTAGCTCTCTGTCGTTGACCAGCGCGCGGATGACCCGGTCGTAAAGCAGATTGTCGGTCAAGGGCCGCTTTTCCGCCCCCCACCCGGCGACAACGGCGAAAATCAGCACAAGACAGACCGCTCGCATAGTCCGCTCGCACACTCAGTGCTCGGTGCGCGCCTCCATTTGCCGGCGCCAATTCAGAGCCTCCACGAAGCTCTCGCTCTCCCGCCAGTCCTTGCGCACCTTCACGTGCAACTGGAGGAACACTTTGTGGCCCAAAAGCAGCTCCATCTCCTGGCGGGCGAGCGTTCCGATCTTCTTCAGCCGCTCCCCTCCCGAGCCAATGATAATCCCTTTTTGCCCGTCGCGTTCCACGTAAATGGTGGCCGCCAGGCGGAGCAGCTTCCGCCCTTCCTCAAACTGCTCGACCACGACCGCCGTCGAGTGGGGGACTTCCTCTTGCGTAAGCTGGATGACCTTCTCCCGGATCAGCTCGGCGGCGAGATGCCGCTCGGGCTGATCGGTGATGTGGTCGGCGGGAAAATACTGCGGCCCTTCCGGCAGCCGGGCCAGCAGCGCCGGGAACAGCTCCTCCACTCCCACCCCGGTCAAGGCCGAGATGGGCAGGTAATCCTCAAAGGAAAGCAGCCCCCGGTATTTTTCAATCAGCGGCAGCAGTTCCTCTTTCCTGGCCAGACGGTCGATTTTGTTCAGGACGAGAAACGCGGGCGTCCGCGCGCTGCGAATCAGGTCCACAGCCCGCTGGTCGCCCCGACCGAAAGGGACCGTGGAATCCACAATCAGCAGAAGCGCGTCGCGCGATTCCAGAGCCTCCCGCACCTGGCGCATCATCCGGCGGCTCAGGCTGTTGCGCGGCTCGTGGATGCCGGGGCTGTCGAGGAAGACGATCTGGGCGTCCTCACGGGTGACCACGCCCTGGATGGTCTCCCGCGTGGTCTGGGGCTTCTCGGCGACGATGGCGATCTTCGACCCGACCAGACGGTTGAGCAGCGTGGATTTACCGGCGTTGGGCCGCCCGAGGATGGAGACAAAGCCGGACTTCATGCGGTGTAGGGCAATTCCGCCTGCGTGCGCCCCTCGGTGGGGCGGACCCGCAGCCGCTCCACGCGCAGCCCGTTGCTGGCCAGCACTTCGATCGAGATGCCGTCAAGCTGGAGCGTCTCGCCGGGGGCGGGAACATGGCCCAGCCGCTCGGTCACAAGACCGGCGATGGTGGTGGATTCTACGTCGTCGTCGGGCCGGTAGCCGGTCAGGTCCTTCAGCCGGTCCAGGTCCAGATCGCCCGAGACTAGAAAGCTGTGATCGGGTTCTTCGACCACGTCCGAAACCGGCTCGGATTCGTCGCGGATCTCGCCCACGATCTCCTCGACCAGGTCCTCCATGGTGGCCAGGCCGGCCGTGTTGCCGTACTCATCGATGACCACCGACATGTGCAGGCTCTTCTCCTGCATTTCCCGCATCAGCTCGTTGACGCTCTTGGTCTCGGGCACGAAAAGCACCGGCCGCAACAGCTCGCTGACGCGGCGGGTCTCCCGCTCCTTTTCGTCCACCTCGAGCATGTCGCGGACGTGCACAAAGCCCACTAGGGAATCGATCGTGCCTTCGTAGGCCGGGATGCGGGAATACTGCTCGTTGATCAGCAACTGGCGCAACTCCTCGAGCGAGGCGCCGGCTTCGATGGCCACGATGCGGGGCCGGGGTGTCATCACCTCACGCACGGTCTTATCGCCGAACTCCACCACCGACTGGATCAGCTTCCGGTCGTCCTCGCCGAGCAGCCCTTCTTCCGCGCCGGCTTCGATCAGCGCTTCGATGTTCTCACCGGGGGTGGCCGGGGTCTCGGGAGCTTTGGACTCGGCGCCCAGGTCGGCGATCGAGTAAGCAAACCCCACCACCATCAGGAACGGCGAGACGGCGGCCGAGAGCAGGCGCGCGGGCGCGAGCCACCGGAGCGCCCACTGGCCGGTCGTCCGCGTTACCAGGGCGTGCGGAGCGGCATAGGCGAACAGCAGCAGCAGGGCGCCGGCCAGGACCAGGGCTTCGAGCAGCCGGACCAAGGTCAAGCCATGGTGGGCGCCGGCCGCGTACGCCAGGTCGAGAGCCAGCAGCAGCAGGATGCATTGCTTGACGGCGGCGAAGCGCTGCACGCCCGCTTCGGCCTCCGGCTGCAGTTTGGGGCGGAGGCTCTCCTCGAAAAATGCCAGCGAGTGAACGGCCTCGCGGGGCCGGATCCGCAGAGCCTCGGAATACAACAGGTGCAGATAGGAGGCCAGCGTGAGCGAGCCGCACAGTAGAGCAGCGATCAGGATGGCCAGCGGAATCATGCGCGGGCTCTTTCGATCAGCCCGGCGGGCAATCCCAGCCGGCGTCGCCAGGTTTGCTCCAGGCGCTGCATGCGGCCGCCGTCGCTTTCGTGGTCGTGGCCGATCAGGTGCAGCAGGCCGTGGAGCAGAAGGACCTTCAGCTCTTCCTGGACCGAATGGCCGAGAGCGCGGGCCTGCTGCCTGGCCCGGTCGGCCGAGATCAGGATGTCGCCGAGGTAGAGGCCATCGCCGCCGGGAAATGAGAGCACATCGGTGGCTTCATTCTTTCTCCGGAATCGAAGATTCGCCCGGCGCAGCGCGGCATCGGAAGCGATCGAGACACCGAACTCCCGGCCGCCGGCCAGCCGCCGGCGCAAGTCGGCCGCGAAACGCTGCAATTCGCCCCGCTCGAAATGCACCGCTCTCTGCCGGTTGACAAGCCAATCCGCGGAGTCGGAACCGCTGGAATCTGGGGATGGGCGAGACATGGAACGATCAGGCGGCCGGGTCGGGATCGTTGCCCGGCGCCGTCCCTGGATCCAATGCGAAGCTGAGCTGGCGGCCTGTAGCGGCCCCGGTATGCTGCTCATAGGCCTTGATGATTCGTTGCACCAGGGCGTGGCGCACCACGTCACGCTCGTCGAGATAGATGAAGCTCACGCCTTCCACGCCGGCGATCACCTCGATCGCCTGGAGCAGGCCGCTGCGCTTGCCGGCCGGGAGGTCGATCTGGGTCACGTCGCCGGTGATGACGGCCTTCGAGCCGAAGCCCAGGCGGGTCAAAAACATCTTCATCTGCTCGGGGGTCGAGTTCTGCGCTTCATCCAGAATAATGAAGCTTTCGTTGAGCGAGCGGCCTCGCATGAAGGCCAGCGGCGCCACCTCGATCACCCCTTTTTCCAGGTACTTCTCGACCTTTTCGACCTCCAGCATGTCGAACAGGGCGTCGTAGAGCGGCCGCAGGTAAGGATCGATCTTTTCCTGGAGCGTGCCGGGCAGGAAGCCGAGCCGCTCGCCCGCCTCCACCGCCGGCCGGGCCAGAATGATGCGGCCCACGCGCTTGCTGAGCAGCGCCGAGACGGCCATCGCCACCGCCAGGTAGGTCTTGCCAGTGCCCGCCGGGCCGATGGCGAACACCATGTCGTTGCGCTCGATGGCCTCCACGTAGCGCATCTGGTTGATGCTGCGCGGGGCCAGCGCCTTCTTGCCGAAATTGCGCTGCCGGCCGCTCGAGACCAGCGCGCGCAGGCTGACCTCGGGGTTCTCGCACGCCACGCGCAGGTAGGACTTCATGTCGCCGTTGGTGAAGGCCTGGCCCTGCTGCACCAACGCTACATAGTCCTCCAGGATCGCTTCGGCGCGGCGCACCGGTTCCGCTTCCCCTTCGATCTCCAGGCTGTCCTCCAGCAAATGGGTGCTGATGTTGAGGGCCGACTCCAACAGGCGGATGTTCTCGTCGCGAGTGCCGAAAAGCGGCTCGATGCCGCGTGTGATTTTGACCTGCCGTTTCATCAATCGGGTAGCGCTGCCCCAAAAACACAAAAGACAGGCCTACAGGGCCTGTCTGCGCCTCCTGACTAGTGCTTTCTTCGACGTTCCAGAATGCTCCCGTCCACAGAGCGGCGTCCGCCGCCCGCCTCTTAATATAGCACAGGCGCCGGAGAGCGCGTGGGTGTAGTTAATCTTCATCAGGGTGAAGAACTGGGGACGCCCAAACGGCTCCGCTCAGAGCCCCCTGTGAGGTGTCCAGGTGTACACTGCTCCTGACCCCAATTCTGAAGGGATTGTGCCCCTCATGGTTCGGATGACGCGTCTCTTAGCATCTCTTTTGGTCCTCGTTGGAACTCTGGCTTTCGTCGCAAGCCAGGGCCGGCAGACGGCTGCGGTTACCGTGGAACCCGGAGCAGCATCCATTCTCCTTCGCTTCGGTCTCGACGGCCGGCCTGATATCGATTGGAGCGGGAGCGTTTTCGCCCCGCCGGGCAGCAGCATTAAGGGATGGCAGTTCGATCCCAGAGACCAGCTCAGCGAAAGCAGTTGGAAATGTTCGACCCGCCAGGAGACCTACTGGGACACGCCGTACGAGCGCAACCTGCGCCCCACTTCCAACCGGGGAAAGGTCACCGCGAAGGGGATTGTTCTGAACTTGAAAGACTCCCGTGGCGAGGTCCGCGTCAAAACGGCTCAGGGAGACTTTTCGCTCACGCTCAGCCCCGCGCTCTGGTCCACCCCGCAGACCTTCCTGAACGGCGCGGTCGTAGTCAGCGCGGTGGCCCCGGCGCTGCGGCTTACAGCGGGGCCGGAAATCAAGGACTATCCTTCTCTGCTCGAAGCCCGCGATGGCACGCTCTGGGTTGCCTACCAAGCCTTCTCGGGCAACGGAGATCAGATCCTCGTGCGGCGGCGACGAAATGCGGCCTGGTCGGAGCCCGAGCCGGTGGCGGAAGCGGGCGGGGACTACTTTCGGACCGCCCTGGCGCAAGACGGAGCCGGAAGGGTCTGGGTGGTTTGGGCGGCCCGGGTCTCTTCGAACTTCGACCTGTACGCACGCGCCTTCGACGGCAGGAAGTGGTCCTCGGTGGAGCGTCTGACGACCGCGGAGAATTCCGACATCTTCCATTCCTTGGCGAGCGACCCCTCCGGCAAACTGTATCTGGCCTATCAGAGCGCCCGCGCGGGCAACTTCGACATTTACATGCGCGTGTTCGACGGAAAAAAGTGGTCGAACGAAATGCAGGTCTCATCGGACCCTGCCAACGACTGGAACCCGGCGCTCGCGGTGGCCACCGATGGCCGGGTGACGATCCTCTGGGACAGTTACGCCAAAGGGAACTACGACATCATGGCGCGCACGTACGAGAAGGGGAAGTTCGGTGAGGTAATGGCCATCACCGAAAGCGGCGCCATGGAAGGCCGGCCGTCGGCGCAATACGATCGGCAGGGCCGGCTCTGGATTGCTTGGGAGGAAGGCGACTGGAACTGGGGCAAAGACTTCGGCTACCAAATTCCGGAGAGCGGCCGCGGCCTGCTCGACCGGCGCCAAGTGCGCGTCGCCGTCCTGGAGAACGGCAAGCTGCTCGAGCCGCGCGGAAACCTCGGCGGATCTGTTCCCGAAGACTTGCGGCAGGTCTTCCACCAACCCACACTGGTTCTCGACCGCCAGGGCGCTCCCTGGGTGTTTTTCCGGGTCCGCGTGAACCTGCCGCAAGGGAAGGGGGAAACGCACCGCGCGCTCTGGCGCATCGCGGCCACCACTTACCGGCACGGCGGGTGGATCCCCATGATCGAGTTTCCGGAGGGCTCTGGACGCATCGATGCTCCTGGCGCCGCAATCCTCCAGCGCGATGGGAGCATAGCGCTGGCGTGGGTGTCGGATGGCCGCCTGTGGCCGGCGGGCTTTCCGCAAGAGCAGGATCTTTACTTCGCCGGCTTGCCTTCAGCGCCGGACACCGGCGCAGCCGAACTGGTCGCGTTCACACCGCCTTCCGACTCGACGGCGCCTTCCCATCCCGACGAGGCCCGCGACGTGCAGCGGATGCGGAGCTATCGCGCGACGGCGGGAGGGCAGACGCTGCGGATTGTCCGGGGC
>JBGOUJ010000322.1:0-8784 GCA_041477005.1 Terriglobia bacterium
GGGCCTGGCAGCCTACGGAGCCGACGGCGTTCAAACCGTCGTGGAAATGCTGCAGACCGAGCTGGCCCGCAACATGGGGCTTTGCGGCAAGGCGAACTTGAAGGCGCTGGACCGCAACATGCTCAAGATCCACCGGTGGTGACAGCCGGGACAACGTATGGGGAGTCTCCCGCTGCCTCTTTACGCGGACCGTAGACAATCACATCGCGAAGCTTCGCCAAAAGATTGAAAGGGCGCCGGGCGATCCCGAGTACCTCGTCACGATTCACCAGAACCGGTTACAAGTTCCAAATCTACCTATGACGGGCGTCTGGTCTCGTTCATGATCGCAATGACGGCGATCCCCGACAGTAGCGTCAGCACTCCAACGGACGTAACGGCAGCGGTCATGCCGAGCGAGTCCGCAATCGTTCCTGCGAGCAACGCTCCGGCGGCGTAGCCGCTATCGCGCCATAGCCGGTAGACTCCTAACGCGGACGCCCGCCAGGATGGATGCGCGACATCTCCGATTGCGGCAAGCAACGTGGGATAGACCATCGCGGTACCGAGCCCGAGCAGAACTGCCGCAAGGGCCCAGACCAGGAAGCCTTCCAACGCAACAAATGACCCAATTGCTGCCGCTTGGACCACCATGCCGCTCGCGATCAGGGTCTTGCGACCGATGCGGTCCGATAGCGCACCGGTACCCAATTGCGCCACTCCCCAGACCGCAGGGTACAACGAGCCAAGCACACTAATTTGGGGTAGTGCCAGCCCGCGTGCGGCAAAATAGAGCGGCAGCAGCCCCCACGCCATGCCGTCGTTGAGGTTATTGACCAAGCCGGCCTGACAAACGGCCAGGAGGTTGCGATCCTTCCAACTCGTTCTCCGGAACACCTCGACGAATGACAACGGTTGAGCAGAATGCGGGCTTGCGTGCTGCGTTGATTCAAGGCGAGCATGCGGGTGCGATTCTTGGACCAGGAATACGGAACAGAGAAGGCCCAGGAGGACGAACGTTCCTCCCAATAGCGCTGGAGCGAGCCGCAGTCCCAGCGACGAAGCCCAGGTCCCCGCGGCGAAGGCCGCCAGCGAGACGGCCACGTAACCGGACGCCTCGTTTAGTCCCATGGCCAGCCCTGGCCGTGTCCGTCCGACCAGATCGATCTTCATGATGACCGTGGTGGACCAGCAGAGGCCCTGATTTACGCCGAGGAGCAGATTGGCAAACACGATCCAGCCCCAGGTGGGCGCGAACCCGATCAGGAACGGAACCGGGAGGCCAAACAGCCAGCCGGCGACGAGTACCCGCTTGCGGCCGAGACGGTCGCTGGCGCGCCCTGCGAACAGATTGGCGGCCGCCTTCACGAGGCCAAAACTCACCAGGAAGGAAAGAATCGCGGCCCGCGAAGCCATGCCGAACTGACGCTCCGCCATGATGGGCAGCACCACCCGTTCGACTCCAACCATGCCGCCCACAAAGGCGTTCACGACCACAAGGAGCAGGAACTGTCCGGCGTTTTGGCGCAATCCGAGCTGAATCTCGGGCGTGTCTTTAGCCGACAGCACAGCGATTGGCTCCGGCCTCAAGTTCCGTCACATCAAGGCCGGCCGTCGTCCCGCGCTCATTGAGCTCGACGATTTGCTGGTAATTGGGTGGCACAGGTGGCAGGCGAGCCAAGAGTCGAGTTACGAAGGCATCCTCGGAGAGGAGCCAGTCATTCAGGCGCGAGAACACCTCTGCCAGTGATGCCGTCAAGGGAAGGCCGTCGAAAGCGACGGGTTGACTGGCGTGTCCCGGTAACACAGGCAAGTGAGGCGGGAGCGAACGGAGCCGACCGAGCGATTGGAAGAGCGAACGTGCGCGCTCTCGCGCCTCTTGCTCATTGGCGTGAAGGTCCGGCCGGCCAACCGCGGCCAAGAACAGTGTGTCGCCAGTAAACAGGCAGGCGTCGTCGAGCAGGTAACACGTGCTTTCTGCTGTGTGACCGGGCGTCTTCAGTGCGGAAAGCTGTACGGAACCGATCTGGACGACATCGCCGTCGGACAGAGGCCGGAAATCAAACTGAACGCGGCGCTGTGCAGGCATCAGCAGTGACGCGCCGGTCTGTTCCGACAGCACCCTCGATCGCGATACATGGTCAGCATGCACGTGCGAGTCGAGCACGTAACGAATGCGCCAGCCCTGGCTCTCTGCCATGCGTATATACACGCCGGGCTCCAGCGAAGGCATCGATCACCGCGGCCGAATCTCCGGAACCAAGTAGATACGACAGACAGCCTTTGCCCGTGCGTCTCACCTGAAAGAGTCGAGCGTCCCGCAGAGACATCGGCACTTCGGCCGTGTTCCAGGCGAGACTCCATGCTTGCATCCCCCCTTCCAGCGAGAGGGCCCGCGCGCCCTTTGCCTGAAGTCTTTCGGCGGCAATCTCGCTGACTTTGCCTCGATTGCAAACGGTGACGATGGGGCGGTCAGGAGGAACGACGACGCCATCGAGGGCGTCCGGACGACCCTCCTTAAGCGCGCCATAGGCGTCGATATGAAGACTGCCCGGAATAGACCACTGGGCTCGATCTTCCTCCGACCGGACATCAAGGACTGTAACCGGCTTACCTTCAGCCAGCCATTCGCGCAATGTATTTACATCCACTTTTTGCATGCGGTTCCTCACATCTCCATCCGGTTGCTCTCGACGGGCATACCTTTGGTTTGCCAATCTGGAAAGCCTCCTTCCAATCGGAAGGCCCGATACCCGGCTCCGCGCAAGAGCTCCACCGCCTGGTCGGCGAAAACGCAGTAGGGGCCGCGGCAATAGGCCACGACGAGACGCTTCTTGGGGACCTCTCTGATTCGCGTCCGCAGTTCGGTCACAGGAATCGAACGGGCACCGGAAATGTGGCTTGCCGCATACTCTTCGGCCGGCCGTACATCAAGGACAATGGCGCTCCCATCTCTTATCCGTCGCTGCAACTCGGTGCATGTCACGGGTTCCAAGGCGCTACGATCCTTCAGAAATGTCTCAACCAGACGCCCAATCTCAGCCAGCCGCGCCTGCCCCAGGTCGCGCACTGCAAGCCAGAGCCGAAGCACGTTCTCATCCGCCAGACGATATCGGATGTAGTTTCCTTCTCGCCTGCTTTCCACAAGCTGAGCCTGACGCAATACCTGGAGATGCCGGGATGTGTTCGCCACCGACTGGCTGGTTTGCACCGCAAGGTCTTCCACGGAACGTTCCCCTTGAGCGAGAAGTTCCAGCAGTTCCAGGCGGCGTCCGCTCGATAGTGCTTTGCCGATACGGGCGAACTGCTCGAAGAGCTCATCCTTGAACTGACGTTTTTCGGTCGGACCCATATTCAACTATTCAAGCAAACGATTGAGTAGTTGTCAAGCCACAACGTAGCGGCCTCGATGCGCTCGAAATGAAAACCGCCGGCTTCGATGGCAGAGGGAATGTCCCTGGTCAGATCAAGGCCTGCAAATACGCGATGATGAACAGGCGCCCGCCGCTCTTGGCAGCGGCGTACCGACGGATCGGGTGAGGCATTGTTCTCAAGAAAGATGAACCTACCGTTTGGCCTCAGGACGGGGGCGATGCCACGTATGGCAGCACAGGGTGAATGTGCTCACAACGGCATCGACGGGAACTGGCCGAGACCTCTCAAAGGCCACGTCTATTTTACCTGCGCGAAGCCTTGGTACGTGTACGTCATCGGACGCGGTCCTGAAAGGTAACACGTCGTCAGCTCACTGATCTGAAATCCTGCCGACTCGATGAGCTCGTCGATCTTGCGATTGAGGTGGCACCCGCCGCCGACACGCTTCCAAACGGGTGTGAGGTGGTCCTGCCAGGCGACTACACCAGGATCGGGAGCCCGGCCATGTTCAAGAAAGATGAGGCGCCCGTCCGCCTTTAGGACTCGCTTGATCTGCTGAAGCGCCGTTGGCGCATTCGCGATAGAACACAGGGTCCACGTTAAGACGACGGTATCGACGCTTGCATCGGAGAGGGGCAGTGGGTCCTCGGCGGACTGTATTTTCTCATAGGCCAGCGTTCGGCACCGACCAAAAGCTTGCGCTGGCCATCTTGTTGTCGCCTGCGGGGAAGTGAAGGAGATTCGCTGGCGGCCCGGCATGAGGCTTCAGAACGGGCTTTGCGGCAACGCGAACTTGAAGGCCCTGGACCGCAACATGCTCAAGATCCACCGGTGGTGACAGCCCATCAGAGCCAGTAAATCTTGATTTCCTTTTCCAGGCACTTGAATTCGGGATCGCCGGTCACCAATTCAGAGTCACGCAGTTTGGCCAGCGCGGCGGCGAAGCAGTCGGCGTACGCGATCGGGAACCGGGACTTGAAGTTCGCAGCTTGGCGAGCCAGGCGCCAGTCGATGTCTTGCACCTGAAAGCCGAGATCCAGGACCTCTCTTAAGCTCACGTCTGCTTCCGGCTGCGAACACCTCCGGGCCAGGGTGTACCACACCTCACCGAGGTTAACTGTGGTGATCCACCGGGAGGCATCCGAGGCATGCGCTTCGGTGATCAGAGACCGGACCCTTGGGGCGCTTGGCTCGTTCTGCAGCAACGCCAGAATGGCCCAGCTATCAAACGCCCGGTGGGGTCCAGCCCGCATCCTCTTTCTCTCGATCGCGCGCTCGTTGTTCCCTAAGGTCCGGCAGGAGCGGCTCGTCCTTGTACTTGCCCTGCAGGCGGTCTAACAACACCTTCAGCGCCTGGGCCGTGATCGGCCGCAGAACGATCCGGCCGCTGTCCTCCGCAACCTCGATGCGGGTACCTTTCCGGATGCCCAGCTTCCGCCGTAGAGGGGCGGGGATCACGATTTGGCCCTTGGTAGTAGCCTTGACTTGCACTTCCTACCTCCCTCCAAAAAGTATACCATGATCTTAAAAAGTAAGACAGCCCAGGGTTTGGGCCGTTCGTGGGTTGCGCTGCGGTCATGAGGCAAGTGCCCACACACAGCCGGTGGGGCCAATGAGGATACAAATTCTTAACATAATACGATAGAGGATTCTTGTTGCTTCCCACTCCCAACGGGTATAGACTCAGCCCAAGTACCCATATGGAGGTTAGCTCATGAGATGGGGTGGAGCGGATCACAGGTTTTGCGTTTTGGCGTGTGTGCTTTTGCTGGCGGGAGCACTGTACGCGCAATCGACGACGCAGGCGATTCAGGGTCTGGTGACAGACTCGAGCGGCGCCGTCATTCCCGGGGCCCGGGTGGTCATCACCAACCTGGGTACTGGTGTCTCACGCAGCGTCCAGACCAACGAGACCGGCAATTACACTCTCACGTTGGTCGAGGTCGGCAACTACGACGTTCGCTGCGAGCTGCAGGGCTTCAAGACGGAGGAGGTGAAGAACCTTCGTGTGGAGACGGCGGGACAGGTTCGCCAGAACTTCAGCCTGCAGCCCGGCCAAGTGACCGAGACCGTGGAGGTGTCGGCTTCGGCGGTGCTGCTGACTACGGAGAACGCTACCGTCGGCGAAGTCATTGAGAACAAGCGCATCATCGAGCTGCCGCTGAATGGCCGCAACGTGCAGAACCTGGCGGTGCTGGTGGCGGGCGTCCAGCTCGGCACGCGCACCGACGATACCCGGGGAACGGCAGCCTTCCCGATTCCCGGCGCGGGCTTTTCGGTGATCGCCAACGGCCAGCGCGAGACCTTCCAGACGGTCAGCCTCGACGGGGTGGACGCCAAGGATCCGCGCATTCACATCACCAATTTCGTGCCTTCGATCGAGGCGCTGGAAGAGTTCAAGATCCAAACCAACTCCTACTCGGCGGAGGTCGGGTTTCAGGGCGGCGCGGTGGTCAACATGACCATGAAGAGCGGGACCAACAGCCTGCACGGGACGCTGTTCGAGTTCCTGCGGAATGACAAGCTGGACGCCCGGAATTACTTCCTGGCGCCGACCGCGAAGAAGGACCGGCTGCGGCGGAACCAG
Source organism: Terriglobia bacterium (assembly GCA_041477005.1). Classification (GTDB taxonomy): domain Bacteria; phylum Acidobacteriota; class Terriglobia; order Bryobacterales; family JACQDG01; genus JBGOUJ01. The sequence goes on from JBGOUJ010000322.1 coordinate 5,942, forward strand.
TTCGGATTGGTGATGACCGGGCCGCTCATCCGGAACAAAACGTTCTGGGCATTCGACTGGGAGGCGCGGCATGAGAACTCGCAATCCGTGCAGACCGCGTTCTTCCCGCCCGACAGCTTCCGGAGCGGGGACTTCTCGGCGCTGGCAAGGGGAACCATCAACCCGGCCACCGGCAAGCTCTACCGGGCGCCGATTATCGTTTACGATCCCTTCACCGGCAATCCATTCCAGGACAACATTATTCCGCAAACGCGGATCAGCCCCGGAGCGGCGAGCGTGATCAAACAATTCCTGCCGCGCGCCGATTTCGTCCAAACCGATCCACTCGACTTCACCGCCCAGAGAGGCGTCAACCAGCCGATCAACAGCAACCAGTACTTCGGCCGGGTCGACCACTACTTCAACGAGAAGAACCGGATGTTCGGGCGCGTTGCGATCGACCGGTCGGAGTTCGACAACCTGACTATCAACCCGTACTTCCCGGTGCTGACCCCGTCGCACGTGGGGAACGTGGCCTTCCAGTACGTGCACACCTTCAACCAGAACATGATCAACGAGTTTCGTTTCGGGACGAACATCTCGAACGATACGCTGGATGATTTGCACAACACCGGCAACTTCGACGTCGATTCGCTCGGCATCGGCCAGTTCCGCGCGATTAACGACGGCAATCGCAAGCTGACGCCGCGCGAGCAGGGCGTGCCGATCCTGGGCTTCACGATGGGAGACCGGGTCAACGGCAACGGCCTGGACCGCATGAACACGTACCAGATCGGCGACCACGTTTCGCTTATCCGGGGCAAGCACAATTTGAAGATGGGCGCGGAAGTCTACAAGATCTCGATGCAGCGCGCCGGGGCGAACCAGGCGCAGGGATCTTTCACGTTCAGCGGCACCGAGACCGGTTACGACTTCGCATCCTTCCTGCTGGGGCTTCCGGATGTGACCTTGAGCCCGGAGGGGGAACCGCAGACCTTTCCCCGTCAGACCTACTCCGGCGGGTACATCCACGATGACTGGAAGGTGGGGAAGAGGCTGACGGTCAACGCCGGCCTGCGGTACGACTACGTCGGCCAGCCTCGCGACGCGCAAGGGCTCTGGCGGACACTCGACTTTGTGGGCGAGGGCGCCGACGTGGGCCGCGGAGGCGGCTACAAGACGGCGAGCGGCCAGGTGATTTCCACCATCTTCCCGGCGACGGTCGACACGAAAGGCGCGGTGAAGCTCTGGAGCCAGGGATACGGGTTTATCATGCCTCGGCTCGGCATCGCGTTCCGTCCTACCGACAAATGGGTGGTCCGGGCCGGCGGCGGCTGGTTTGACGAAATTCAGCACCTGAACAACTGGACGATCCTGAACCTGATGCCGCCCAAGTCCGGCAGCTTGCAGTACAGCGCCGTCACGGACATCGCCCAGACTCTAACGGTGACCGGAGCCGACGGCAATCCGTATACGATTCGGACGCGCAACTACCGGGCCGGCCAGCCGGTCCTGTCGTTCAACGATCCGTTCCTACAGCTATCGGGTGGAGCGGCTACGAGCCGGCCGATAAACGTGCTCCACGCCAAGCCCGACGAGCAGGACGGCAACGTGTGGAAATGGAGCTTCGACATCCAGCGAGAGCTGCCCTTCAACACGGCGCTGACCATCGGCTACGTGGGGACGAAGGGCACCCACACCGGCAACAGCATCGGGAACTGGAACGACGCGCCGCCCTCTTCGGATACCAACATCCAGGCGCGGCGCCCCTTCCAACAATATTACGATCCGGCGCTGCCGCAGCTCGGGGTGCAGACGATCGGAACCATTCGTTACCTGGACAGCTACGGCAACTCGTTCTACCACGGGCTGCAAGTGAGCCTCGACAAACGCTTCTCGCGCGGTCTGGCTTTCGGAATCGCCTACACTTACAGCAAGGCGCACGGCGACGGCGAAGCGGGGGGCAACGAAGGGGCCTCCTATCAGGATCCGCGCAACAACCGGCGGGCTTCCCGAGGGCTGTTCAACTTCAATCAGACGCAGGCCTTCGTCGCCCACTATGTGTGGGAAATGCCGGGTGGTCATCTGGCTGGCCCATTGAAATATGTGATCGGCGGGTGGCAGACCAACGGGATCCTTACGCTGCGGAGCGGTTTCCCCCTGAATCTCACCCAGGGCGGCGACCTCAACACGGGTACGAGCCCGCGGCCGGATCGGATTGCCGATGGCCGGCTGGACAGCGCGAACCGCCAGTTGTGGTTTGATCCTAACGCCTTTCGCCGCGTCACCTGCAATATCCCGGGGCGGCAGGACCTGTGCCATTTCGGCACGTCGGGTTACAACGTCATGACCACCCCGGCCCAGCACGTTCTGAACTTTGCCTTGTTCAAGAACTTTCCGGTCCACGGCGAGCGCGTGAAGCTGCAATTTCGCTCCGAGTTCTTCAATGCGTTCAACACCCCTCAGTTCGGGGCGCCGAACGGCATCGGGTTTTCGACGAACGACTCGCTGGTGCCGGACGCGGCCCGCATGGGCGAAATCCGCGGCCTGCGCATCCCGATGCGGATTATTCAGTTCGGACTGAAGCTGTCCTTCTAGCCAGACTTGCCTCAAAGTGACGCGCGGGGCTCGGAAGAGCCCCGCGCGGCATTTCCACTCACCCGATGGTTGTCCGCTTAATGCGGTGAAAGAACCAGCAATGGGGGCGTCGCTGGAAATATGACTCCCCTCCTATGCCTCAGCCCTAGGTTCGACGGCCTGCCGAAGCAGGGGGCTGCGCGACAAGACGTGGTGGCGTCCGAGGATGGCGGGTGGGCAAGGAGGCGGCTTTATCTCACGGCCAGCCGCTTCGTGATCTGGTCCAA
>JBGOUJ010000323.1:0-8768 GCA_041477005.1 Terriglobia bacterium
CGGATGTTGCCGTAGTGCACAACCGGCAGGCTCAACACGATCGCCAAAAGAAAGTAATTCAGGCGGCGCTTCTTCTCGGCTTCCGCCTTCTTCCCCGCGTCTTGTAACAGGTCGGGGTCGGGGAATATTTTCCGAAGCGGTCTGGGAATCGACAATAGGAATAGTGTGCCGGTAACTATGCGGTCGATGGCAAACGAGCCGATCAGGACCACAGCGATTGGTGCACCGTCCATTTTCCCCCCTTTTGGATCGACGGGGCTGCACTAGCCGCCGCTAATGCAGCCGGGCCATTTGTCGCCGGTGCTGTAGGTGTTCACCGGCGTAATGGTCCCGGTTGCGCCGTCGATCCGAAACACTGTCCAGCTTCTACCGGTCCCGGGCGGGGCCGGGAAGCTCTCTTGGCGGCCATCGTCGTGGAAGACGTTCACTACGGCTCTGGAGAGCGCGATCCAGTCCGTCCTTTGGTTGTCGCCTGCGTAATCACAAATCCGCAATTCGTATGAGTCCGGTGGCAGGTGTGCCAGGTGGATCGTCTCCGCAGGCGGATTAGCCTGCTGGGCATCCAGTTCCAACCACGCAGCGGGACGGAAGTCGTCCTTCGTTTTGTAAAGCAGGTGAAAGTCGACCTGCCGCTGAAAAGGGTCTTGATCCAAGGGCGCCCCCTTCGTGCCGATGAAGTGCATGTCCAGATCAGTTGGATAATGGTTCGCGTCCCTCTTCCAGTTAAGTGTGATCCGCACCTCTCCTTTCTCCATTTGAGGAGGCAGCCAGATATCCTCTTCCACGAGTCGACACGACGCCACCTCCACTGCGGAACTTCGCGGCAGAAACTGCGTCGCTGAGAACTTCAAATCCTGCGTGCCGAATGGAACATTCGTCAGCGCGTACCTCCCATCGGCGTCCGTCATTGTCGTGACCGGGCCAATAGAGACCGCGACGCGGGGGACTGCCCCTCCGGTGCTCGCATCCCGCACGATCCCCCGAACCGTGCCGCCCCCCGCCCGGGTCTGGCCGATGCCTTCAAGCGGAGGCATACTACCGCCCCGCGACTTCGCGGCCATCTGCTGGAGTTCATTACTGGGCTCATAGCCGACGGAGCCAAGGAACAAGCGTAGATGGCGATTTTGGACCAGTTCACCGAGTTGCTTCCATCCATCCGGGTTCTCGGCATCGTAGGCCGGCGTCTCACAATCGAAATCCGAGAACACATATACGGATGTCGCGCCGCCCGTCGGTTGCACCCTTTTCAGAGAGTTCAGCAGGTTCGCCGGATCACCATACGGGTCCACGCCAAATCCATGAGTGGTAACGATGATCGGCCTGACGCCCTGCCGTTCCAGTTGATCGAAGCGTTTTTGCAGTTGCTCGCTCTTGGCCTGCATCGAATCGGTGGCATCAACCATCACCAGCGCGTCATTCGGCGCGGGGCCGCTAGCCAGGAATGTGACGGCTGCCACTGTGCCCAACACCATGCCGCTTGCGAAACCGGCCGAGCGGCCAGTTTGTGGCAGGCGAGGCAACTGGTCTTGCCTAACACCGGCACGGAACTGGAATCGCCCTTTCATGCGATCACGCGCCTAGGAGCCTGTCCGAGAAATGCCGGCCCTGTCCACAGATTGTGGAGGAAAAACATTTCGACCACAATATGTTGTGGCCCCGAACAGCATTTTCCGAATACTCGGACAGGCTCCTAGCTAGATTATAATCTAGGGGCCGGGGGGATGGGCGGAGAAATCGAGTTATTTAGCGGCTGGCCATGCCGGCTGCTATTACGCTTTGGTCGGCCAAAGAAGAACCGGTATCTCGAAGACGCTGGCTCAATTTGACCACCGCGGCGCCGAAGGGGTTACCGTCGATGAGCCTCTTGAGGTGTTTGTGAAAGGCACGGATGTCCTGCTGCTTTTCGTCAGCGATCCCGTGGCGCTGTTCCAGTCGCGCGATGGCGTTTTGGGCGGTCTTGATGCGTTCTTCGCGGTCGCCGAAGGAGACGGGATCGGAGCAACGGTCGGCGTTGGGGTCGAAGCTTTCCAAGGCGATCCACATGGCCAGGTACGCCGCTGACCAGTCCGCCAACTCTTCGTTGAGAAGCACCTTCTGTGGTCCCCGTTTCACTTATCGGCCCTTTATGGGTTTCGCTTTAGCTTCGCCTGAGTGGTCTCTGCATCCATTTTACACCCCCTTTACACCCCGCCGGCGCCGCCATGCTTCGGCGGCAGGATTTGTCGCACGCGCGGATCATCCAGGGACTGATTCTCGACCCAATATTCATCCGGCTCCTCACCCTTCATGGCCCCGACGATCCCGGCCAGATGGAACACGAGGGGATGGAATCCGCCGTCATCCAGGGCGGTCTTGATGGCCTGAAGCGCACGGCCCTGCGCCTCCCGGTCGATGAAGCCGTTGGCTTCCCAGAGAGCTACCCAGGCGCGCAGCTTCGCCGCCGTGTTACGGGCCTTCGTTGATTCCGCGTCGCGAGTCTTGGCGGTGCGGTCGAGCTGCTCGAAAATCCAGAGCGGTCGTGACGTGTCCGCGTTGCCGATCGGGTTGAACTCGGCGGCGAACCACAAGCGGATGCGGCGGTTGTTGATGAGTTCGGCGACGTCCAGGCTGATCCCGGCCTGCGTGGAATAGCCGCTGACCGGCCCGACAATCCTGACACTCATCGGTTGAACAAGAACGCGTTGCTGTTCAACAAAGCCCAGAGCAGGTCCTGGGCTCGGGACGCCCGGCTGGGGCCCCTCTGGAGATACGTGATGGCCGTGTCGTATTCCTTGGGCTCCGGCATGCGGTTGAGCGTGGCGAGGTAGAGCTCCTCGACCAGGTGGCGGTCGGGGTCGCCGGCGACGATCAACTGGGCCACCAACCCTTTTGGATCGGCGATGGCTTCGGCGAGCGTGGGGCCGTTCACCAGGTTCATAGTCTGCGGCAGGCTGATTTCGCTGCGGCGCTCACACTCGCAGGAGGTCTCGCGCGCCGGCCGGCCGAATAGATCGAGGAATCCGCCCGTGCCGACGTGGGGGCCGGGCAGCTCCTCGGCCGTGAAGCTGGGCGGCACTTCGGGAAACTGGATGTGGGAGCCGGTGGCGAGGGAGATCGCGTCGAGCAGCTCTTCGGCGCTCAAGCGGCGCGGGATGGCATGGGAGAAGTTCACTTCGTCATCGGTGTTCCATTCGTTGGCCTTATAGCCGGCCTGATAGGCGCGAGAGTTCACAATGGTGCGGATCAGGTGCTGCAGGTCGTAGTTGTGTTCGGTGAGATCCTGGGCCAGGGCGGCCAGCAGCGGCTCGTTGATCGGCGGATTCGAGGCGCGGATGTCGTCGACCGGGTCGATGATGCCGCGGGTGAAAAAGTAGCTCCACACGCGATTGGCGATGGCGCGGGCGAAGAAGGGGTTCTGGGGTGAGGTCAGCCACTCGACCAGCGCCTCGCGGCGGCCGCCGCCCGACGGGATGCGAGGCGCGTCGAGACTGGCGATCAGAAAACGCGGCTCGACGACACGGCCGTCCTTGGGGTGCGTCACCTGGTTGTTTTCGCGCTTCTCGTAGATGATGTCTTCGTCGTTATCGAGGCCGGGCTTGATGCCCACGGCGGCGAAGAAGGCGGCCAGCTCGTAGTAGTTGTTTTGAGTCCACTGCTCGAAGGGGTGGTCGTGGCACTGGGCGCAGACCATGCGCACGCCGAGAAAGAGCTGCGTAGTCTTCTCCATCGCCTGCTTGGGGTCCGAGACGACGCGGAAGAAGTTGGCGGGCGGGTTCTGGTAGGTGCTGCCGGTCGAGGTCAGCAGCTCACGGGCCATTTTGTCGTAAGGCTTGTTCTGGGCGATGGATTTGCGGAGCCATTCGCGGAAGGTCCACATGCCTTTGTCGCCCAGCAGCTTGCGGTTGCTTTGGAGCAGGTCGCCCCATTTCAGCGCCCAGTGATCGACGAACTCGGGGCGCCCCATCAGGCGGTCGATCATGCGGCTGCGCTTGGTTCGCGGGTCGGTCGGGTCGGCCAGGAACGCGCGGACGTCTTCGCGGCGCGGCGCGAGGCCGGTCAGGTCGAGCGAGACGCGGCGCAGGAATTCGGCGTCGGTCGCGGGCGTCGAGGGCTGGATCTTCAGCCGCTCGAGCTTCGCGTCGATCAGGCGGTCGATGTAGTTGTACTGCGGCAAGGCGGCGAAGCGGAAGCCGGGGCGCGGGTCGAGTATGGTGACCGGCACGGTCACGAATTTCCCCTCGTACCGAACGAGCACCGCGGCTTCCCCCTTGCGCTGGCCGGCCAGCAGGGCGTTCTTGTCGATTTCGACCACCGACGGCGTGTTGCTCGCGAAGATCGCTTCGCGCGTCACGTCGCGGACCGAGCCGTCCGGATAGTGCGCCAGGGCGAGGACCTGCTGGCCCAGGCCCGCGCGGTTCATGAAAATCTCGGACGGGATCACTTCGAGCTTCTGCACCTTGTCCGTCTTTGGATCGCCGAACGGCACGCCGGCCGAGATCCACTCGATTAGCGTGTTGTAGTAGCGCGAGCCGAGGTCGATGCGCAGGCCGCCGCCGTGAGCTACCTGCTGGGTCGGCTTGGCCAGCATCAGGCTGCGGGCCGGGTCGGAGCGGTTGAAGCGGCGGCCGGACAGGTCGTAGAGCAGGGCGCGGTAGTCGAACTCGGGGTCGTAGCCCCGCAGCGAAAGCTTGAAGCCGTTTTTGCCCTTGGCCGAGCCGTGGCAGGTGCCGGAGGTGCAGCCGACTTTGTTGATGATGGGCGTGACGTCGCGGATGAAGCTTGCCGGGCGCGGCTGGCTCAAGCCCGTGACCGTGACCGGCAGTTCGGTTTTCAGGCCGGCGGCGGTGATGGTAACTTTCGTTTGCCCTTCTTTAGCCGGAGTCAGGAAGCCGTCCTTGTCGAGCGTGACGGCATCGCCGGCGGAATCGAAGCGGGCCTTGGAGGTGAGGTCGATCTTTTCGCCATCCTTGGTGATGCCGGTCACCAGCACCTTGCGGCCCTGGCCGGGCGCCGAGAGGACGAGCGTGGAAGGCTCCACGAGAAGCTTGGTCACCTTCACGTCGGGTTCCTGAGCCGAGGCAGCGATCAACAATGCGGCGATCCAAATGTGCATGACGTTTACCTGCTTGGCAGAACCGCTCTCTTACGGTGACGGTTTCCCGGAAACGATTAACTTCGCCGTTACCGGCGGAATACTGTACGGCACGATCTCCTGGCCCTTGCCGGCCAAAGTGGAGGAGGAGTTCAACTCGATCTCGTATTCCCCGGGAGCGGCCGACGGCCCGGCTTCGCAACCCAGGCGGAATTCTGCGGCCTTGGATGGCGCTTCCGCCGGCCGGCATGAGACCTGGAGCGGCAGGTTGTCGGCCTTGATGGTGACCGGCGCCGAGAAGGCCGGCTCCCAGCGGAGGCGGCCCGCCAACTCCGCCTTGCCGCCGGGCTCGAGCGTCAGGGTTTTAGCCGGCGGCTCGATGGTGTAGCCCTGAACGATGTCGAAAGTGATCGCCGGCGCCGTGATCCGCTCTTCCCGGCCGTCGATCGTCACGGGCGCATCGAGCACCATATCGAACTTCATCGGCGGCGTCCCGACGGTCGTCACCAGGGTCATGGCGCCCGATTCGCCGCCTTCTTTGGAATCCCGGCGGACGACCCGCAGGTTGCCCACGCCGGGCACATTGTCGCCGTTGACCCGCCTGGGCAACGGGAGGCCGGGCTGGCGGCGGACGAACTTCCATTGGACGTCGGACTCCATGCCTTGCACCAATCGCACATACCGGGGCGAGACGACTTCGAGCGCGGCCGGGTTTTCCTTGGCAACCATCGCCGGCAGTTCCAGGCCCAGCCAGGGGGCGGTGAAGGGCTTCTGGTTCACGCCGCGGATGGCCGTCAGCATCGCCGGCCCGCGGGCGTGGCGGCGGAGGACCTCGCCGTCTTCCAGCTTCCCCTCACCAACGACGGCCAGTTCGAGCACTCTCGCTTTGACGCCGGGCTTCGGCGTGATCGTCAACTGCCCTTGCCGCGCGGAGCGGAGGCGGTTCTGCGCGCCGAGCTCCGCCGGGATATGGCCGCCATCTACGATCAGGTCGTCGGGCAGATCGGGGACGCGCAGGTCGATCGGTCCCATGTAGCCGCGCCGCTCGGCCGTCACGGCCACCACCGCGGTCCCCTGGGCGGGAATGTTCACAAAAGGCGTGGCTAGCGTCAGGGTGAAGTCCGGCGGCTGCTTCTGGGCCAGCAGGCGATAGCCGTAATCCGGGCCGCCGTGGCCAAGCAGGTCTTCTACAGTCACTGCGATCTCGTGGACATCGGCTGGGATCTTGAAAGCCAGGTACGGATCGACGGCGCTGTCGGCGGCCGAAACCAGCGACGTAAACTCCTTCTCTACGCCGGCGTCGCCGGCTGAGGCCAGCTTCTTGCCCTTTGCGTCGTAGACGGTGAGCAGGCCATAGAGGCGCGACGTGCCCAGGGTTGTATCTCGCAGCTCTACAAACCACGGCTGGCCGGGGGCGACGGCCAGCTTGTAACGGTCTACCTCGCCGGGCTTGAAAATACGGCCGTTGATGATCGTGCCGGGATCGAGCGAATGGACCTCCGAGCCAGCCGGCTCCAGGATCTCCGGCCGGTCGCTCAAGGCGAAGGGGAACGGCAGGCTCCCTGGAAGAGCGCCCTCCGGGGCGCCGCTTGGGGCGCGCTTGGGAGCGCCCTCCGCGCCGGGCAGGGAGACCATCGTGAAGTCGCCGCCCTTCAGATTGGGGTGTACCTGAACCGGCGCCGGCAGGTTGCCGCCGAATAGCTCCACCGCGACATCGCCGCCGCGCTTCCAACCCATCGGGAAAATGCCGTCGGCATAGGCGTAGGCGCCGATCTTCAGGCGGTAGAAATTCTGCGACTGGGCGCTGAATTTCGAGTCGTGCACCGCCACGTAGTAGTCGCCCTCCTCGGGGAAGGCGGCCTCGACCCGCGCATCCACGCCGATACCCGGGGCATCGTCGTTGAACGCCAGCTCCTTGCCCGCGCCATCCAGGATCTGAACCACCGGATCGATGGCCGAGCCGGCGCGGCGGGCTTCCACTTCAAAGACCAGCCGCTCGCCGGCCCGGGCGTGGAAGCGATAGAAATCCTGATCCGGGCCGCGCAGCGTGCCGTTGATGGTAACGGGAATCGGAACCGCCTGCGCTTTGTCGGGCGAGTCGTTGAGGTACATCCCGCCCAGCGATTCCTCTTCGCTGACCTCGGGGAAGGCGCCTACGCTGAACAGCAGGATATTGGAAAGACCTTCCGGCGTCTCCACGCGAATCGGGTAAAGACCGATGGGGGCGTCCGGCTTAAGCTCGACCAGGAAGTTGATCTGGCCTTCGCCCATGCGGCCTTCTTTGGGCGCGAGCGGCGTGAACGCCGCCGGCAGGTTAGACCGGACCGTGGCGCCTTCCGACAGGCCGCTGCCCGAGAGCGCGATCGCGATCGCCTTGCCGCGCTGGGCGCCGTGCGGCTGGAGGTCCGTGAGCACGGGGCTCGCGCCCGAAAGGGGCGCGCAACAGGCAGCGGCGAGCAGACAGCCGATAAGGCGCATGGCGAACACTCACTTCTTGCTGATCAGCTTCTGTTCCAGGGGCACGGGCACGAATTCCTGCAACAGCTTGCCCGAACTCGCCTCGTAGATTCGCACGCGGCCGTCAAAGCCGCCGGTGGCCAGTTGCCGGCCGTCGGGGCGGAAGGCCACGGCGTAGAGTCCGGCCTGGTGGCCTTTGCAGGTCGCCAGGCGTACTCCGGTCTCGGTCGCGTAAATCGACGCTTCATCCCCAGCCCCGGCGACCGCGATCTTGGTGCCGTCCGGGCTGAAGGCCAGGGCAAAAATCAGGCCTTCCTGCTTTTCGAACTTCCGGATCAGGGTCGTGTCGTCGGCGATCTTCATCGCGCGAGGACGGTCCATCATGTAGAGATAGGGGATCCGTTCGTCACCGCCGATCAACACGAAGTCGCGCCGCGGATGCCGGGCGACGGCGGCCAACTGGTCGCGCAGCAAATTGACGTTCTCGATGAAGGCGCCGGTCGTGGCGTCGGTGAGCTTGGCGGCGCGGTCGCGGCCGACCGAGACGAGCCTCTTCCCATCGACGCCGAAGGCCGTGCCCAGCACCCAGTTCTCGTGGTGCGTGATCTTCAGCAGCTCTTTGCCGGTGGCTGCTTCGATCACCCGGACCGTGTTGTCGGCGCAGCCGACGGCGACCTTGGAATCGTCCGGTGAGATCGAGACGCCGAATACGGTGTCGCTCGAGACGGTGACCGAGCGCAGCAGCTTGCGGGAAGCGACATCCCAGAACTGCACCTCGCCGAAGCGGGCCGGCGTGCCGCCGGCGGCCACCAGCATCTTGCCGTCGGAGGAGAATACGAGCGACTGAATCCGATCGGAGACGCCCAACAGACGCGCGACCAATCCCGAGCCGTCCGCCTTGTGCAGCAGCACTTCCCGATAGCCGGGAACGGCCAGCGTCGCGCCGTCGGGCGAATAGGCGAGGGCCGTGATCACCGGTGGCAGGTGATAGATCGGCGGTTTGTCCGGCGCCACGGTCTCACGCGCTTCGGCGGGCGTGTCGTCGCTCGCGCCCGCGGCGATCCAGCGGCGGAACAGCTCGATCTGCTCGGCAGCGAGCGGAGGCTGGTTGAAGGGCATGCGCGGCGCCAGGTCGCCTTTGAGTTGTCCGAGCAGGCGGCTCTTCCCGGGAGCGCCCGGCTCGAAGACCGGACCCTTGCCGCCTCCAGCTTTCAGGCCTTCGTAGCTGGTCAACAGCAGC
>JBGOUJ010000324.1:0-8759 GCA_041477005.1 Terriglobia bacterium
CCCTGGGCCCCTGGCGCGCGCCCCGATCTCCCAGCCCCTGGCCACCGGCATTCGCACCATCGACGCCCTGCTTACCTGCGGCAAAGGCCAGCGGCTGGGCATCTTCGGCGGAGCAGGCGTGGGCAAGAGCACCCTGCTGGGCGCCATGTCGCGAAACAGTTTCGCCGACGTGAACGTGATCGCTCTGGTCGGGGAGCGCAACCGCGAAGTGCGGGCCTTCCTGGAGGAGGATCTGGGCGAGGAAGGGCTCGCCAAGTCGGTCCTGGTAGTGGCCACAAGCGACCAGCCGGCGCCGGTTCGCGTGCGGGCGGCCTTCCTGGCGCTGGCCATCGCCGAATTCTTCCGCGACCTGGGCAAGGACGTGCTGCTGACCATGGATTCCGTCACCCGCCTGGCCATGGCGCAGCGCGAGATCGGCCTGGCCGCCGGCGAGCCGCCCAGCCAGAAGGGTTATCCGCCGTCGGTCTTCCACCTGCTGCCCAAGATCTTCGAGCGCGGCGGCAACTTTCCCGTCGGCTCCATCACCGGGTTCTTCACCGTGCTGGTGGAGGGCGACGACATGACCGAGCCCATCGCCGACGCCGTGCGGGGCCTGCTCGACGGCCACATCGTGCTGTCGCGCGAGCTGGCGGCCGCCAACCACTACCCGGCGATCGACGTGCTCGAAAGCATCAGTCGCCTCGCCAACACGGTCAACAAGCCCGACCACCGCGCCGCGGCGGCGCAGATGCGCGATTCCTTGAGCGCCTACCGCCGCACCGAGGACCTCATCAACCTCGGCGCCTACGCCGCCGGCTCCAATCCTCGCGTGGACGCCGCCGTCAGCAACCGCGATGCCGTAGAGAGTTTTCTCCGTCAGGACGTCACGGCCAAGCAGCCGCTGGAACAGACCGTCACGGCTCTCCAGGCGCTGGCCGCCAGGCTGGAGCCGGGCCGATGAAGCCATGAAGCGCTTTGCGTTTTCCCTGCAGCGCGTTTTGGAGTTTCGCCGCCAGATCGAAGAGCGGGAGCGGGGCCTCCTGGAGAGCCTCGGCACGCGGCGCCGCCGGCTGCTCGAGCAGGCCGCTCAACACGAAGAAGAGTCGCGCCGGGCCCGCGCCGAACCGGTCCAGCGCTCGTTCTTGGCCGGGCTGGACCTCCGCTACGCTTACCAATATGCCCAGGCGCTGGGGCGGGCTAGGAAAGAAGCATTAGCAGAGGCCGAGCGGGTCGACCAGCAGCGGCAACAGCAACTGGGCGTTGTGATCGAGGCCCGCCGCAACACCAGACTGCTCGAGATGCTACGGTCCAAAAGGCTGCGCCGGCGCCTCCGGCTCGCCGACCGGGAGCAGGAAGCCATCGCCGGCGAGTTGCACCTGGCCAAGCTCCGGCGCGATCTCAGCACTCCATCCCTCCAGGCCCCACAAAAAAACTCTAGCCGTCCCTGGCCCGCCCGATAAGAACCCATGGACACGGTTTAACAGGCGGGCCGCTACGGCGCGCGCGCCGGCCGGCAAAGGATTGCCGGCGGACTGACCGACCCAAGGACGGACACCCATGGCGTTTTCCATCGTAACCAACGTAGCGTCGCTGCTCGCGCAGGACAACCTGCGCATCACCAGCGATCTTCAGCAAAAAACCATTCAGCGATTGACCTCCGGTCTGCGCATCAACTCTTCAGCCGACGACGCAGCCGGCCTGGCCATCGCCAACAGCTTCCGATCCGACGTTTCGGTGTTGCAGCAAGGTATCCGGAATGCCGGCGACGGCCTGTCCACCCTGCAGACCATCGACGGAGGCATCAACAACGTCTCCCTGCTGCTCGACCGCGCCCGCACCCTGGCTACGCAGTCGGCCTCGGGCACCTTCACCGGCGACCGCAGCGTGCTGAACAACGAGTTCGGCTCGGTATTGGATGAAATCGACCGGCAGGCCAAAGCGATCGGTCTCGATCAAGGCGGCAACTTTGCCCGCGCCCTGTCGGTGTTCATCGGCGGCGGCCGCGGCCACACCGGGGACGCGGCTTCGGTCACGATCAGCACCGGGTCGGTCTCGGTGGATCTGAGCACTTCGACCGTAGACGCCAGCAGCCTGGGGCTGAAGGGCCTGCAGGCCGTGGGCGGCGCCAGCGGCACTACCGATATCGGCAACGGCGCGCCCAGCACCAGCGTCTCGGCGATCCTGGCGAACGCCACCAATACCGGTTCCGAGCGCATCTCCGGCTTCACCGACTTTTACTTCACCGGGGCCGGCTTCAGCGATGGGAACAAGGTCAAAGCCTCGGTCAACCTGTCGGGCGTGGTGGACACCACCACCCTGGCTACGGCGATCAATGCCGCCATAGACGCCGCCGGCAACGCCAGCAGCACGGCGGCTGCGGCATTCAAGAACGCCGCAGTCAAGGCCGTCATCAACACCGATTCCAGCGGCAAGCAGCAGCTCACGTTCACGTCGCCCAGGGCGGCTTTCCAGGTGGAGTCGGGCGACCGGTTGTCCAACGCGCTGCTCGGCAATTACACGTCGTCTTCGGACCCGACGGGCTTGTCGATTTCCGCGACGCAGACCGCCACGTCCGCCGCGATAGCGGCGACGGCTGCGGAGACCGTCAGCATCAAGGTCAGCGGTCCGGGCTTCACCAGCCCGCAATTCGTGACCCTGGCCATCGCCGGCACCGAGACTACCGCCCAGCTTGCGACCAATCTCAGCGCGTCTCTGGCGGGCAACACCACGCTGGCCTCGGCCGGCTACACCGCCACCCTCACGGGGGGCAATATTGTAATCAGCAATACTCGGGGAGAGGGGTTCCAGGTGGCCGTATCCGGAGATACCAACGATTTCCTTGGCTTCGGAGAGGCCCTCACCGGCGCCAGCAGCGCGGTGACCTACAGCACCCTCACCGGCGCCGCCACCGCCATAGGGAGTGTAGCGCTCGCCGGGACCATCTCGATCTTGGTAGAAGGGGCCGGCGGCTCCTCCATCGACATCAGCGCGGCCGGCGCGACTAGTCTCGCCGGGGCCCAGGATCTCGCCGACCAGTTGAACAGCGCCATCGCTGCCAACACCACCTTGACCAAGGCCGCCCTGGATGTCACGGTTGCCGGCGGCAATCTGGTGGTCACGTCCAACAACGGAACGAAGTTTCAGATCGAGAGCCAGGAAACAGCCAACAACGTCCTGGGATTCGGCTCCATCGCGGCGACATCCCTCGGCGCGCTGGCCGCTCCCACCCTGGCTCTTCCCACCATCCTGACCTTCAACTCGGGCGGCGCGCAGGCAACCTCGACCCCGTCGGGCACGTTCGCCACCGCCCCGACCCTCTTCACTCCCCTGTTCTATGGCAACGACGTGCAGAACCTGGTTTTCAATGCCAAGGACGCCAGCGGTGGCATCCACTCCTTGAGCGTCCAGCTTACCAACGCCAACGCCGCCACGATCGACCAGGCGATCGAAACGATCGGCACCAAGCTCCAGCAGTCCAATGACACCACACTGAGCCAGATCGTGGCGGCCGCGGAGACGCTGCCGGGCGGCGGCAACACGGTGGGAATCCGCTTCCTCAGCGGGTTGAGCAGCGGTTTCAACGTCGGCATTGGGAACACGGTCAGCGGCAACGGCCTCAGCACCTCGGGCAACAGCTCACTGCTGACGTCGGCGGCCCTGGCCGGGGGTAGCGCGACGGACATCGGCACTCAAGGCAACGCCGCCAACGCGGTTTCGGCGCTGGCCACGGCCGTCAACTTCCTGGCTGCCTCGCAAGCCACCGTCGGAAAAGGCCAGAACCGGCTGCAGTTCGCCATCAACCTGGCTTCCACCCAGGTGAGCAACCTGAATGTGGCGCAAGGCCGCATCCGCGACGCGGACTTGGCCGCTGAGGCCGCCAACCTGACGAGGGCCTCGATCGCCCTGCAGTCCGGCGTGGCCGCCCTGGCCCAGGCCAACTCGGCCCCGCAGGCCGTCCTGGCCCTGTTGCGAGGATAACCTTCGAGGTTCCGTCGCAAGCACTTCGCCGCCCGCCCCCAACGAGTTGGTTGGGGTGGGCGGCGTTTCTTTAGTTTCTAGCCCGCCATTCTAAGAATTCATCTCTGAGATTTCAAGCGGCGAGCAGGTCGAGAACGTGCTGAATGGGTGGCGAAGGCGCGCGCAGAAGCGCCACGAAACCCCGCGAGATCGGATCTCAAGAAATCGGGTGGGGTAACCGCCTTGCGGTTGGGCCGCAGTCCGGTTCACCCGAATCTATGGGTCTGAGAGGACGCGGCATCCGGGCATCTATTGGCGATTGAAAAACTGCCAATATGATTGACGAGGTGAAGCTGAACGCGGCGGGCAACCTGGTGACGGCAAGTGAAGGGACGGCACCCTACCAATAAGCAGTTACCGGCGGCTCCCTGCCTGCCGGATTGACGCTCGACGCAGCCAGCGGAGCCATCTCCGGGACTCCGGCGGCGGCCGGCTCTTACCCTGTGACGGTGAGCGCCACCGATTCGGCCGTCACGCCGCTCACCGGCAGCACGACTTTCACCCTGACGGTCGGCGCAGGCCATTGAGCCAGCGCCACTCGCTTACAGCGCGTCCCAGTGCCGAGCCACGACCGTAAGGGAGTGGTCTTTGTCCGGCTATTTCAGAAATCAAGAAAAAACCCTAGTCTGTAGTACTAAAGGCCCAAATTGGCCCTACGTCCCTCGGCCCCTCTCATGAATCCCGGCGCCTGCCGATATAAGAATCGTGCCCAAGCACTGAGCGCGGGTAACAAAGGAGAGGAATAGATATATGTTTCGAATTCACTTCTCAAAGGCTCTGCTTGCTGTGCTCGCGTTGGCAATCTGCACGGGCACCCTGCAAGCGGCAACATTAGTAGCGGCCCCAACTTCAATCACGCTCACCTGCGACACGGTCCTCGGCCCCGGCCCTGCCGTGAACGTTGGCATCACCCTGGCGGCGGCGGGCGTCGCCCTCAACGTAACGCCATCGGTCCCCGCGGTAGCGCTCCCCGCCGTAAGCCCAATTGTGGTGCCGGGCATCGCCTCCGTCGGCTCAACGACCGTGCCCGTGAACTTCGCCTTCAGTATGAAACCCGGCTGCCAAGGCGGCACTAACGGGCAGACCGTAACCATCACGTTCACTCCCGCGGCCGGTACGGCTCTCACCTTGACCGCGACCCTGAGCATTACCACCGCCAATGGGTCCGCGCTTGCGCCTTCGCCAAGCGCGGTCACGATCACCTGCATCAAGGCCGGCGGGGTTTACACTCCGGGAGCAACGCAAACCGTCAACGTCACGTCCCCGGCTAACGGCGGCACGCCCTTCACCGTGGATAACACCACCAATCCGCTTCCTAACTGGCTTCAGGTGACACCTTTGCCAGGCGGCACCGCCACGGCCACGCCGGTTGCACTGAGCGTAGTAGCCAAGGCCGGATGCGGCGCGCTGCCGGTGGGATCCACCAGCTTTTCGGTTCATCTGTTGAATGCGCCGGCGCCGGACAAACTGTTGCCGGTCACGATCCAGATCGGCGCCACTTCCACATTGTCGGCGTCGGTGTCGCCGGTTGCGCTGGCGTACACCAAGGGCAGCGGCACCTATAATTCCGTGGGCACCTCGATTACCGCGTCTCCCAATGTGTTCTTCCTCGTGGATCAAACTTCCCTCCCGCTCTGGCTGAACGTGGACGCAACCAGCGGCACCACGTCTAAGACCCTGAACTTCGTCCCGACCGCGGGAGCCGAAACGCTGGCCTTGGGCAGCTACAGCGCCAATGTTCGCCTCAAGGTTTCGGGCTATCTGGACTTTCTGCTACCGGTCACTCTCCAGGTGAACAAACCGGCGGCAACGCTTTCGGTGGCCGAAGGGACTGCGCGAACCATTAACTGGACCATCGGCACAGCCCTCCCGACGCTCCTGATCACCCCGATTTCCAGCGACTCGCCGATCTCTTACACCGTCGGCACGACCGCCGGCACCTTGTCTCCACAAGTTAACACGACCCAGGGCTTGGCCTATAGTTTCGGCAGCCCGATTGCCGTTACGTTCCTGCAGGCGGTCTTCGGCGGATTCGCGCCGGGCGACGTTAACATCGGGCACGTGATCGTCACCCCGACTGTCGGCGCACCGGTCGATGTCACAATTACGGTGAACGTCAAGTCTCCCGCCGCCGTAATCAGCAGCGCCTCGCCGCCGAGCCTGCCAACTGCTGCCAGCGGAACTGTTTTCAATGTGGCCCTCATCGGTTCCGGATTCGTCGCCAGCGCCGATCCTACCCAGAAGACGAAGGTCGGAGTTGTCACTGGCGGATTCATTGTGACGGATTCCAATATTGTGGCAACCGTTGAAAACGCCAACAGCATCGTGCTGGCGATTACCGTGCCAGCGAGCGCGGACCCGTACCTGCCGTTCTCCGGCGCGGGCGGTTCCGTGTTCCTCGGCGTCTGCAATCCCGGTGGCGCCACCTGCTCCGTTCCCACGGGAAACGTTACCCTCACCATCGGCGTCAGTCCGATCGTGCAGGCGGTCACCAGCGCCTCCTCGTACATCCAGGCGACGCCTCCCGCCCTCACGGCCGTGGCGCCCTACGATATCCTCAGTGTCTTCGGGACGGACTTCTGCATCTCGGGCGGCACGGGTTGCACCGGTGGGAACGCGATCCTGTACGGAACCACGGATCCGGTCACGCTTCGCTATCTGACCTCGCTCAGCCCCGACCCCGCCGGCGCCACGCAACGCAACGTGACCGTGGCGTTCCAGACGCACGCCGCTACTCCGACCCTGATCGCGAATGCCCCGCTGCTGTTCGCCACCAACGGCCAGATCAACCTGCTGGTTCCGGATGCGGTCAAAGCCTATTACGGCAGCACGGTCGATATGGTGGTGAGCTTCGGTTACGGCCAGGCCCCCAACATGCTCAAGAGCTCCCCATTCAGCGTGACCGTCGCCAACACCGACCCCGGCATCTTCGCCATCGGTGGCGACGGCCAGGGTGACGCCGCGGCTCTGAACGCGTCCAACGCCAATGCCCTGGTCACCTCCAGCGTCGGGGCGGGCGCGAGGAACCCCGCAACCGACTCGGACATCATCCAGCTCTATGTTACGGGCTTGGGTGTGCCCGACAGCGTGGATGCACAGGTCGCATGGGCGGCCTCCGGCGCGACCTGCATGGCCGTCGGCACCTACTGGGCGGCAGTCAACACTTCGGCCTCGCCAAACGCCGCCCTTACGTCGGCCGACGGGCTGGTGGTCCAGAGCGCTCTGTTTACCCCCGGCGCGACGGCGCCGTGCGTCAGATCCGCCTCGGCCAACGTTCCTTCGGTTACCATTGGGGGCGTGGCGGGCGCGGTCCTTTACGCCGGCTGGGTGCCGGATTCGGTTGCCGGGTTGTACCAGATCAACGTGCGGCTCCCGAGCAGCGGCTCCAGTTTCACCGATTCGGCCGGCGCCGCTGTCGTAGCGGCTTCCCTCGCCAACCCGGTGTCCATGCCGATCGTGGTTACCGCCAGGGGGATTTCCAGCCAGATCAGCGGCGTGAACCTGTGGGTGATGGGGAGTCTGAAGATGGCTTCCACGGTCACTACGACCGGCACCAAGAATGTCACAGTATGGGCGGGCTCAGTTACGGCAAGCGAGGGAGCCCCGGCCTACACATACGCGGTCGCCAACGGCTCTCCGGCGTTGCCCGCGGGCTTGTCGCTTGACGCCAACAGCGGAGCCATCACCGGCACCCCGACGGTCGACTCAGCGGCAACCGTCGTGATCACCGCAACCGACTCCAACGGCTGGACGGGCAACTACAGCATCACCTTCAACATCACCGGCTAAGACTCGGCTACCTGGGTTTGCCGGGAACTAGCTTCGGCGGCGGGAGATCCAACTCCCGCCGCCGTTTTTTTAATGTGGTGTGCCTTTTCCAACCCCGCCGGCAGTTCCCGCGCCAGCTTCTTGAAATGGTACGTAGCGCCCTGGCAGTTCGATCCCTCCGTTCAGGTGGAATTCGGTTAATCTTGCCTCGCTGCGCTCCGTGGTATCAAACGCCACACACCGTTTGAAATGCAGATACATGGACCGTATCTGCCGGAAGCGTGCCGGACAGTATCGACGGCTTCGATTGGGACAGCGCCAACGTGGGTCGTATCCTGCGCCACTCACCTCCTTCGAGTTGGAAGAGGTCGCGGGCCGCACGCATGTAATCCTTCCGGCGAAAGCCGTTATTATAGGCTTGCGGTCGTAGGTCATCAGGCCGTTCACCTCCTGCTCGACGTCCGTCAGTTGTGTGTAGCAGTACCCGGCGAACGCGGGAATCTTAAAAATAGCGGATGTAAGCGAGCGGTAGCGGTCGAGGGCGGACTCGGGGGATTTCTCCACGCCCGAATAGCCCCAGGAGTCGCCCGGGACCTTGGCGTCCGGCGGGATGTAGGCGATGCCGCCGTACTCGCTCAGGACAAACGGCGTCCCGTTGTACTGGAAGCCGGGGGCGAGCGGGGCGCGGCCGCCGTTGGGGATGTGGGCGGGGCCTAGGTCGTGATACTTCTCATAGAGCCGCTCGCCGGTGCGGGCGTAGTCGTGTAGCGCGAACAGGTCCGTGGAGTCGCTGTGCTCCCAGCCGTCGTTGTCGATAACCAGCCGCGTGGCGTCGAGGGAATGGGTGAGCGAATAGAGCGATCGCAGGTGCTGGGCTTGGCGGGAATCGCGGAGGCTGGGGACGCCCCAGCTTTCGTTGATCGGGACCCAGAGGATGATCGAGGGGTGGTTGTAATCGCGCTCCACGGCTTCCATCCACTCGCGGGTGAAGGCGG
>JBGOUJ010000325.1:0-8747 GCA_041477005.1 Terriglobia bacterium
CACGCCCGCCATCGTGTAAGTTTCTCCGTCGCAAAATACGACCCCAGCCGGCCTCTGGTGATCGACCCGGTGCTGAGCTACGCCACCTATCTCGGCGGCAGCGACTCGGACGTGGGCCAGGGCATTGCGCTCGATAGCGCCGGCAACGCGTACGTCACGGGCTTCACTCTGTCGACGAATTTCCCAACGACAGCCGGAGTGTATCAGACCACGAACCGGGGCCCGTCTGATGTTTTTGTCACGAAAATCAATCCGACCGGTACGGCGTTCCTCTATTCCACCTACCTGGGCGGCGCCGGAAGCGATACCGGCAAAGCCATCGCGATCGACTCCCAGGGAGCCGTCTATATCGCCGGATACACCAATTCCACCGACTTCCCGACCACGCCCGGCGCGCCGTTGAAATCGCTCACTTCCGGGCAGTGCTCGAGCGGCGGCTCTTCCATTCGCTGCCCCAGCGGTTTTGTCGCCAAGCTGAATGCGAGCGGCACGGCACTGCTCTACTCCACTTACCTCGGCGGCAATGGTCTTGACCTGGCCCTGGCGATCGCGGTCGATGCGAGCGGAAGCGCCTACGTGACCGGCTATACTTACTCCACTAACTTCCCCACCACTCCCGGCGTGCTGCAAGCTAACTATGTCGGCGGAGCCAACTGCGGGGCGGGTGGGGCCGCCGGGGCTTGCGACGACGCCTTCGTCACCAAACTGAGTCCCTCGGGAACTTCTTTCCTGTACTCGACCTATCTGGGCGGGAGCCATTTGGACCAGGCCAACGGCATCGCCATTGACGCGGCGGGCAACGCTTACGTGACAGGGTCCACGAGATCGGCGAACTTCCCGGTTACGCCGGGCGCTTACCAGACCGCCCTCAAGCCCGGCGCCTGCGGGCAGTCCCCCTGCGATGATGCCTTCATCACCAAGCTCAATCCGTCGGGCACGGCGCTGGTTTACTCCACCTTGCTGGGCGGCGCCAACTCGGATTTTGGCCAAAGCATCGCTCTCGATGCTTCCAACAATGCCTACATCCTCGGCGCCACCAGCTCGACCGATCTTCCCACCACCGCTGGCGCGTTCCAGCGAAGCTTCGGCGGCGGCGCATCCGATGTGTTCGTGGCCGCCGTCAATGCCGCCGGCAACGGTTTGGTGGCTTCGAGCTATGCCGGGGGCGCCGGAACCGATACGGCCAGCAGCATCGCCCTGGATGGGGCCGGCAATGTCTATGCAGTAGGCGACACCACTTCGTCCGGCTTCCCGGGGACGCCGCTCGCCCTCGCTTCGGCCGAGCCGCAGCAGGGCGTCGAGCCGAACGGATTCCAGATCCAACTCAACCCGGGGCTCACCAAGATTGCCTTCTCGAGCGTTGGCGCCGGCCAATCCAATGCGGCCATCAGCGTCAATCTATTTGGAAGGTGCATCACGGGTCTGGCCGTTACCGGGATGCTTTCGACGTCGCCCGGCGCGGCCCAAGGAACAGGCGGCGGATCGAATGACGGGAAGGTGGTTTGCGAATCCCTTCTGCTGATCGACGAGCCGCCGACGGCCGCCGCCACGAACAACGCCGTGAAGTCCAGTGATCCGGTTTCTTTCGCCACCGGAGAAGTTCTGAACGCGGAACTCGATTTCAACCTTGGTGGTCCGCTTCCTCTCGTTTTCGAGCGCTACTACGCCTCCTTGCTCAAAGCCCACGGCATTTCGGGCTCCCTCGGCGCCAACTGGATGCACAACTTTGATATCAGCCTGGCTGTATCGGGCAGCAGCGCCGTGGTCACGCTGTTTGGCGGCAAGCCGGTGGCCTTCCAGCAGAACGGCAGCGCTTGGCAGCTTGTGAACCCGGAAAAGTTCAACTACCAGCTCGCCTCCTCCGGAACCGGTTACAAGTTTCTGGACCTGGCCCTGAACCTGGTCTACACGTTCTCCAGTTCCGGCGCGCTCAGCCGGATCGAGGACCGCAACGGCAACGCTTTGACCGTTACCCCCGGGCCCTCCGGCCCCTCGCAGGTGTCTGATGGCTTGGGCCGCAGCCTTGCTTTCACGTATACGTCCGGCAATCTGACCTCTCTCCAGGATCAAACTGGCCGCACCGTCTCGTTCACCTACACCAGCGGCAACCTTACCGGCTTCACCGACGCCAATGGCAAAACGAGCAGTTACGGCTACACCGCCGCCGGCGCCCTCACCGGCTTGCTGACGGCGCGAACGCTCCCGGCGGGCAACAAGCCTTTTACCCAAAGCTTTGACAGCCAGGGCCGCGCCACCACCCAGACCGACAGCCGCGGCAACGCCACCGCCATTGGCTTCGACACGCCGTCAGGCGGCGCCACGAAGGTCACCGAACCCATAGCGGGAAGCTACCAGGTCACGCATCAGGCGGGGAACTTCACCGCGCTGGTCGACTCCCTCGGCCAGACCGCCTCGTTCGCTTACGACAGCGCGAACCGCCGCACGTCGGTGACCGACCGCTTCGGCGACACATCCACCGCCACCTACGACACTGCCTCCGGCCTGCCGGCGTCCTACACCGACGCCTTGGGCAACACCACCAGCTTCACGTATGCTCCGCAAAGCCAGGGGCCATTTACCTTCTACAACCTCACCCAGGTCCGCTACCCCGACGGCGCTTCGGCCGGTATGACCCATGACGCCTCGGGTAATGTGCTCACCTTCACCGACCGCGCCGGCAAGCAGGTCGCCTATACCCACAACCAACAGGGCCTTCCGCTCACCGTCACCAACCCAGCCGGCGGCGTTACTACCTATAGCTACAATGCGGATGGCACTGTCGCCTCCGTGAAGCTCAATTCCGGCGATACCACCACCTTCACCTATGACAACCGGAAGCGCCTGGCGCAGATCACCCAACCCGACGGCAAGACGCGCCGCTTCTCTTACGACAACCGGGATAGCCTGCTCCAGGTGACGGACGAGCGGGGCAACACGGCGACCCTGGCCTACACCGACAACAACGAACTAAAGTCCGCGACCGACGCCTTCGGCAATACCGCTTCCTCGTCTTACACCACCGACGAACGTCTGGCTGCGCTCACCGATCCCCTGGGCAAGACCAGCACCTTCGCCTACGACGCTCTGAATCGCCTCCAGTCCGCCACTGCCGCCACCGGAGACGTTTTCCGTTACGGCTACGACGCCCTGGACCGGCTGACCTCGGTCACCGACGCCGGCGGCAAAGGCGCCGGCATCGCCTACGACAAGGAGGGGGTGGCCGCCTCTTTCACCGACGGGCAGAACCGAACCTGGACCTTCACCAGCGACAAGCTCGGCAGAATCACCCGGACGGCGAGCCCGCTGGGAGAGAACGTGGATCAGGCCTACGACAAGCTGGGCCGGGTCGCGTCTATCACCAATCCGCTCCTCCAGACCGCCTCGGTCAGTTATGACTCCCGTAGCCTGGTCTCAAGCCTGCTGCTGCCGGCCGGCATTTCGGCCTCCTACACCCGCAACGACCTTGGACTCGTCACCGGCGTCGCCGATCCGAACGGAAATAGCTGGGCCTTTAACTGGGACTCCATGGGCCGCTTGAGTTCCGAGTCGGACCCGCTCTCGCGCGTCACCTCCTTCGCCTACGACAGCCGGCAGAGGGTCTCTCGGATCACGCTGCCCAGCGGCGCGGTGCAATTCAATTACGACGAAGCGGGAAACCTGACCGGGCGGGCCTACTCCGACGGCACAAACCTGAGCTACACCTACGATAAAGACAACCGGCTGACGGGGGCCGGCGGGATCGCCCTTGCCTACGACGCCCGCGGCGGCGTCACCTCGTCGAACGGCCTCACCGTCGCCCGAGACGACGCCGGCCGCATTGCTTCCATCACTTACGCTGCTGGTAAGACGGTGACCTACACTTACAACAACCGCGGACTGCTCTCCCAACTGGCCGACTGGGCCGGCGGCTCCACTAGTTTTGCCTATGACGGCGCCCGCCAGATGGTGTCCATCACGCGCCCCAACGGCGTGGTGACCCAATTCAGCTACGACGGCGCCGGACGGCTCTCCGGCATCACCGAGAGCAAAGGCGGCAATCTCTCGTCCATCACCTTACAGCACGACGGCGCCGGCCAGGTCGCCTCCGCCGATCGCAACGTTCCCACCAGCCCCGATCCGGCCGCCGGGGCTCTCCCGCTCGCCTACGACGCCGCCGACCAGGTGCAGGGGTACACGTACGATCAATTGGGCCGGGTGACGCGCGACGGCTTGCACACCTATACCTGGGACCTGGGGTCGCGCCTCACCGGCTATTCCGGGTCCGATGGCTCGGCTTCCTTCAATTACGACGCCCTCGGCATGCGGATCGCGAAGACCTCCGGCGGCGCGACCGAGAACTACGTGATTAACTACGCCCTCGGTCTCCCCGCGGTCTCGATCGTCCGCGCGGGATCGAGCGATGTCCGCTACTACGTTTATATGCCCGGCGGCGCGCTGCTCTATAGCGTCGAGGCGGCCGACGGCAAGCGACATTTTTACCACTTCGACGAAGCCGGATCCACTCTCTTCCTCACCGATGACGGCGGATCGGTCAGCGACAGCTACGGCGTCACGCCCTACGGCGAGACAATCACCGCCTCCGGCAGCACCCCGAATCCGTTCACCTTCCTCGGCGCTTACGGCGTGATGCAGGAGGGGACCACCGGCCTTTACTACATGCGCGCCCGGTATTACGACAGCACGACGGCCCGTTTCCTCTCGCCCGATCCCGTGCTGTCGCTCGATCCGGGTGGCGTCAACCCCTATCAGTACGCTCTAGCGAATCCGCTGTTGTTGAGCGACCCGCTGGGGCTGACGCCGGGGGCGGGGTCGCCGTGTGACGTTCCAGCGCCGAGTCCGTACTTCTCCTTCATTCAAAAGATGCGCGAGCTCCGTATCACCAACGGCTGCCCTGGCGCCGGGTCGGCAACCTTAACCCGCGGTCAAATGGCTGTTTTCTTGATCCGCGCCCAACTGGGGACCCTTGCAGAGCCGGGTCAGCCTTCCGCCGGCGCCTCTGTCACCGGCGGCACCAGGCTGAAAGCACTGTTCAACAACATCCCCGCTCAGACCCAAATCTATGTCAACGGCGTACAGGCGCCAACCGGCGACGGCGGAACGATTGTGATTCAGAGCTTCTCGTTTAATGGCGCCTCGGTCCCCTCGCCAACAATCGGCACCGCGACGGTGAATGGGAGCTACGCGCCCATATCGACAGCATCGGGCGCCGCCAGCTCCTCGCTCCCGGTCCCGCGCTTTGCCGACACAACGTCGGCCACAAACTCATTCCAGGTTTATGTGGCGCCCACGAACCTGCTCTTCCCGTTCGTTACAAACCAGGCCGGGTTCGACACCGGGTTGGCGATTGCCAACACGTCCGCCGATCCCTTTGGGACCACCCCGCAAGCCGGCACTTGCACGCTGAACTTCTATGGACCGACTGCCCCATTTGTGACGGGACCGCTAAATTCCAACGCTGCTCCCGGCTTCCAGGGATACACGATCGCGGTTTGCAATTTCCAATACGCCCATGGCTTCGCGTACATCAGCGACATTGGCGCCCGCAACCTGGCCATGGGCTACCTGGCGCTGGTCAATTCCGGCAGGTAACCCTCGCATTCCTTCGTGCTGGTGAGTCCGACGTGCACGGAAGCGGTCAGCGCTGGTCCGGCTCCGTTGCGACCTGAACCTGTCGGCCCAGTGCCAGGCTGATCGCCCGATTGTTTTCCTGCGCGCCTACGCGCAGCACAATCGGGCCATCAATGGGCCCTCGCTCCAGCAGCTCAATGGCGACGCCCGGCCGGATGCCGAGTTCCTTGAGGTATCGCAGCGCCGCCGGATTCCGATCCGCTACGCTCGATACCACTGCGCGAGTGCCCGGCAGTATTTCGTCGAGCGAGCGGGAAGCGATCGGAGGCAGGCTGCCGTCTCTGCTGGGTATCGGTTGACCGTGGGGGTCGAATTCCGGATTGCCGAGATGTTGAGCCAGCCGCTCCTCGAACTTTGCCGAGATTACATGCTCCAGCTTCTCGGCCTCCGAATGCACCTCGTCCCACGCATATCCGAGGACGTCGTGCAGGAAAAGTTCGACCAGGCGATGCCGCCGAATAACGCCCAGGGCTCGCCGCGTGCCCGCGACGGTGAGGGCCGCTCCGTGGTGTTTTCGATAGGACACCAGAGCGGGCTTCCGGCGGGAGAGCTTCTGCAGCATGTTCGTCACCGATGGGGCCGAGACGCTCAGATGGGCCGCGATGGCGTTGCTGGTGGCGACCGTTTGGCCGGGCGACGTGAGCTCGTAGATCGCCTTCAGGTAATCATCCACGGACTCGCTTGCCATCGCCCCCGATTTAGGCCTGCCAAACATCGGTCGCCTCAGAACCTCTTCTGAATCTTCAGTATGGCCTGACGCTTCCAGTATGGCGCAGCCCAGCGGGCACCCGCGTAAAATTTATTTTTAGTTGAGGCTAATTTAGATTAAACTAAATCTGACATGAGCGAACCCAGCAGAAGCTTGGGTAGGAGTGCAATGCTGGCCGCCGTCATGGCGCTGCTGGCGGTGTCGATCCTTTGCGGGCAGGGAGAAACGACCAGTTCGCTCACGGGGCAGGTTACGGATCCATCGGGGGCCGCCATCCCCCGGGCCCACGTCAGTGTTCGCGAGGCGAAGACCGGCTTGATCCGAAAAACTGGCACGGACGAGGCAGGCCGGTTTTCGTTCGCCCAACTCAAGCCTGGCGATTACGTGATCGAGGCCGGCGCCGACGGGTTCGATCGGGATACACATGGGCCGCTGCCGGTCCGGCTGGGGCAAACACAAACCATCGCTCTCTCCTTGCGCGTTCAGAGCAATCAAACCCGGGTCGACGTGGCCGCCGAAGCGCCCTTGATCAACACACAGAACCCCAACACCACCACCACGCTCGCCGCCCGCGCGATTGCGGATCTGCCAAACCCGGGCTCGGACCTTACTTATCTGGCCCAGTTCTCGCCCGGAGCCCTGATCAACACGGCCGGTTCGGCAAACGATTTCGTCGGAGGCCAGAGCGGGTATGGCAACGTGCAGTTCAACGGCTTGCCTGCCCTGTCGAACGCCTTCATCGTGGACGGTCTCGAAACGAACGACCCGATGACCAATCTGAACAGCGGCCTCTCCACGAATCTGGTCCTCGGCATGAATTCGATCGCCGAAGTGAGCGTGAACACCACGTCCTACGCGGTCGACCAGGGGCGGTACGGAGCCGCGCAGGTGAACTACGTCACAAAGTCCGGAACGAACACGTTTCATGGGAATCTCTATGAGCTCTGGAACGGTTCGCGCCTGAACGCTGCGAACTTCTTCGCACCGGCATATAGCGGCGGGCGCAAGCCGCGCTCCACGGTCAACCACTACGACGGCAGTCTCGGCGGTCCCATCGCCAAAGATCGGCTCTTCTTCTTTTTTGATTTCGAGCAGATGAGAATTGCCTTGCCGGTGTTCCGTACCATCACGGTCCCCTCGGCTGCGTTTCAGAACCTTGTTCTGAACGAGCTACCGAGAGGTGGCCCGGACACGATCACCGGCGCGATTTATCCTGCTGCGCCGGCGCTGGTTCCCTTTTACCAAAAGATGTTCTCGCTGTACGGCAATGCGAGCGGTACGCCGCTCTCGGTTCTGGGATGTCCCATCAACGCGGACGGGGGCCCAGTCCCAGGTACGCCGCCGAACGGAAACGGTTGCGCCAGCCGCCGCAACGTCAGCCTTTCGAGCGGAAGCCGCGAGCAGGTCGTTACCGCCAGGATCGACCATAACATCAACGTCTCGAACATGGCTTGGTATCGCTTCCAGGCCGACACCGGCCTGCAGGGAGCCTACACCGACCCGATCAGTCCGGTATTCAACGCTTACTCCCCGCAGCCGCTCTACTCGTTTGCCGCAGGCTACACCCGGGTGATCCGGCAGAATGTAGTGAACTACTTCAATCCCGCGTTTTCCTGGTACTCGAGCATCTTCGAGCCGAAAGACCCCTCCAAGACGGTTGCGGCGTTTCCGATTGTACTGCAGGGCCAGGGCAGCAACGCTCCATTCACCCAACTGGGCGGCCTCGACTACAACTGGCCGCAGGGCCGCAAAGTGGCCCGCTTTATCCTGAACGAAAACCTGGCGTGGACGCGCGGCAGTCACGATCTCAAGTTCGGCGGCAGCATTCGCTACATGCGTGCCAACAACTACAACCTGAGCACCTACGTAACACCCCTGGTCACCTACACCACCCTGCCACAGTTCATCCACGGAGTGGCATCGACCGTGACCAGGGCGTTTCCGGTTGCGGCTTCGCAGCCATTCCGCCTCGTCAACCTGGACCTGTTCGCGCAGGACACGGTCCGAGTCACGCCAACCGTTACCCTGACCTTCGGTGTGCGCGCGGCGTGGAACTCGAACCCCGTCAATGGTCACAACTCGGTATCGCGGCTTGTTGCTGATTTTCAGGCGATGCCGCACGACCCGTCAGCCCCGCTGAACACGGCGATCCAGACGGGTCTGAACCCGTTTTATGCCTCGACCCCGCCGCTCGCCTGGCAGCCGAGGACGTCGGTTGCCTGGCAGGTCGCGAAGAACTCCGTCCTGCGCGCCGGATTCGGCGTGTTCACGGACATCTTGCCCGGCAGTATCGCGGATCTGGTGATGTCGAATCCGCCGAACGTAAGCATATTTCAGGGAGGTCTGCTCGGCCAGGCGGGCGGAGTTGCCATCGCGCCGGGAGTGCCGAACAGTGCGGTGGACGCGACGC
>JBGOUJ010000326.1:0-8744 GCA_041477005.1 Terriglobia bacterium
ATGAGCTTCAACGTCGGGGACACCGTCGGGGACTACCAGGTCATCGGGTTGCTCGGCACGGGCGGCATGGGGAGGGTCTACAAGATTCGCAACCTGATCTCCGACCGCGTCGAAGCCATGAAGGTCGTGCTGCCGGACCTCGAAAACCAGGCGCAAATGGCCGACCGGTTTCTGCGCGAGATCAAGTTGCAGGCGAGTCTCGACCATCCCAATATCGCCAGGCTCTATTCCGCCCTGCGCATCAACAACCAGCTTCTGATGATCATGGAGCTGGTCGAGGGCGTCAGCCTGGGCGAGCGCATCCACAATGGCCCGCCTGTAACGCCGCGCCTCGCCGTCGACTGTGTGTGCCAGATGCTCTCCGCGCTCGGCTACGCGCACCGCGGGGGCATCATTCACCGCGACATCAAACCCGCCAACATGATCCTCACTCCCAGCGGCGTGGTCAAGCTCCTGGACTTCGGAATCGCCAAGGCCACCGAAGATTTCAAGCTCACCGCCACCGGCCAGGCCATTGGATCTCTCTACTACATGTCGCCGGAGCAGGTGCGCGGTCAGGTCCCCGACGCCCGATCCGACCTGTACTCGCTCGGCGTCACCCTGTACCAACTGGTCACCGGCAAGCGCCCCATCGACGGCAGCAACGAGTACGCTATCATGACCGCTCAACTGGAGCAGGCGGTGGTGCCGCCCGCGGAGGTGAACCCCAAGCTGCATCCGAAACTCTCCGAGGTGATGCTGAAGTCGCTCACCAAGGAGCCGGCGGAGCGCTTCCAGACGGCGGACGAGTTTCGGCAGGCCCTCGCATCCGCGCCAATCTTTACCGAACCCAGCGAGCTGGACAACGCCGATACGGCGACGGTCACGGCGCCGCCGTCCCTGCCCTCCCTGCCGGCGCCGGAAACCGGCCAGCCCAAGGATCGCCGGACGCTTGGGGTCGCGGCCGGCGCCCTGGCGGCGGTCGCACTGATAGGTGTCGGCGCCTTTTACTGGTTGAACCGGCGGCCGGCGCCCGCAGTGGAGCATGCGGCAAAGGAGCAGCCCGCCACTGCTGCTCCCGCTCCGGCGCCCCAAGCGCCGCCGGTGGTGATCACCCCGCCCGCTTCGGAGCGCGCCGCCAAGACACCGCCACCCGCTCCCGCCCGCAAGACACCTCCTCCCTCTTCGAGCGCCGCCCGGGTTGAGAAATCGCGCCCGGTCGAGCAGAAAGCCGAGCAGAAAGCAGTGATCGCCGCCCCTCCGCCTGCCCCCGCCGAGGTTCCCGTAGCAGTCTCGACCGACCCTCGTCCTAAGACGCCCGAGAAGGCCCCTCCGCCGCCCAACCCGGTCCCGATTGCTACCGTTTCGAGCAATCCTGCGCCCAAGTCGCCCCCAAGACCCGCTCCCGCGCCCGATCCCCGTGCGGTCGAGTTGGCGGAATGGGAGCGTCTCAACGGCAGCCGCGACCTCGCGGTCCTGGAGGATTTCCGAAGGAAGTATCCCGGCGGGCCGCTCTCGCAGCAAGCCGCGGCGAGGATCGAGCAGATCGAGTGGGACGCTGCCCGCAACAGCAAAGACCCCGCCGCGCTGCGCGCGTTCCGCAGCAAGCATCCCAACGGACCCCACGCCGCCCAAGCCTTGGCGGAAATCGGCAGGCTGGAGCGGGAGGCGGACGCGCGATCCGTCCTGGAAGTTCTTCGCCGCTACCAGGCCGCCTACGAGAACCGGAGCGTCGAGGGGATTCGAGCCGTGTGGCCAGGCTTGGGCCAGACGGAGATCAACAAGATCAGCAATTCCTTCAAAGCGACCCGCTCCTACAAGGTGATCTTGCAGCCCACGGGCGATCCGCAGATCTCCGGAGACACCGCCACCGTAGCTTGCAAGCGCTCCATCTGGGTCCAGTTCAAGGAGGAGAGCCGTCCGAAGAAACCGGTCGAGGACAGCGTCATTATCAGCTTGCGGAAATCCGGAACTTCCTGGATCATTGAGTCTTTGCAGTGAAATCTTACAAGAGGGCGCCCATGTTCCGACAACCGCTGTTGGTGGCAGCCTTGAGCCTTGTTTCCCTTGCCGCGAGCGCGCAGCAGTCGAGCACGAACGGAAAGCTGGCGTTTATCATCCCCGACCTGTACGGCCCCGGGGGGCTCACGCTGCCGAATCCGAACCACTTCGCTCATTTTGACAGCTCCTTCCAGACGAACTTCGTGCCCTTCAATACCGCTCTGGCCAGCCAGTTGACCTCGCTGCCGATCCCGTCGCCGGCCTCCGGGTTCACCTACACGTTCGACAAGTCGCTCGGCGTGTATTCGCGGTCGAACCAGAGCTTCGGCCCCATCCTGGCCGAGCGCGCGGAGACGCTCGGCAAGGACAAGTTCTTTTTCGGCTTCGCGTATCAACGGTTCCGCTTTGACACGATCGACGGCCTCAATCTCCACCAGGTCCCGGTCGTCTTTCAACACGGCCCCGCCGCCAACCCGGACTTCCAGAAGGACATCATCACCGCCAACAACTTCCTGGACGTCCACCTGGGCCAGCTCTCCGCCTTCTTCACCTACGGCTTGACCGACCGGCTGGACGTCTCCGTGGCCGTCCCCTTCGTGAGCGCCGACGTCACCGCCGTGTCCAACGCGACCATCCACCGGATCGGGACCGCCAACGACCCGACCATTCACTATTTCGACACCCCAAACGGCCCCAGCACCCAGGCCCAGTTTGCCGGCTCGGGCACAGCTAGCGGCCTCGGCGATGTGATCGTGCGGCTGAAGGGCACGGTTCTGAAATCAGCCGCCGCCGGGCTGGCGCTCGGCATCGACCTGCGGGCGCCCACCGGCGACGAGTACAACTTTCTGGGATCCGGCTCGGTCGGGGTCAAGCCGTTCGCGGCGGCTTCGTTCCGCACCGGCAGAGTTTCTCCGCACCTCAACGCCGCCTTCCAGTGGAACGGCCAGACGGTGCTCGCCGGTGACGTCGCCACCGGGCGCAAGGAGCGGTTGCCTAACCAGATCTTCTACGCCGCCGGCGCCGATGTCGGGGTTAACTCGAAGTTCACTCTCGCCTTGGATCTGCTGGGCCGGGAAATTGTCCACACCCAGCGCGTGGTCCAGAGCACCTTCACCGCTTTCGACAGCTCGACCTACCAGCAGATCAACTTTCAGAAGCACTCGCTGCACGAGGTGGACGGGGCGGCCGGATTCAAGGTCAACGCCGTGGGCAACCTGCTTGTCTCCTTCAACGTGATCTTCAAGCTGAACAACGACGGCCTCCGGGGCAGGGTCACCCCATTGGTCGGAGTTTCGTACACGTTCTGACGGGACTGCAGCCGTCAGCCATCAGCATTTAGCCATCAGCGACCCCTCCGCGTTCGGTCTGGCCGTCATCCAGCGACGAGCGCCGGCCTGCGTGGTGTTCACTGCTCTGCGGACCTTGGGGCCGCGAACCGGAATCGCCCAGGTCGAATGGTGGCTGCGGCGGGAAGGCTGTGAAGCATAGCGGCGAAGGCGCTCTTACCTAAGCTAAGATTCAACCATGCTCAAGCTGCTTTCCCCCAGCGACGCGCGCCGGCTCCGGGAGTTCCTGGTCGAGGCCGAGTTCACGCACGAGACGTTTCGCGGGAAGCTGAACTTCGGCGAGCTGCCGTCCCGCCAGCAACGCACCATACCCCGCCTGCTGCGCGCCACCGAAGAACCCACCACGCTCAACACACTGTTCCGGTTGTTCTTCGTCGGCTCGCCGGTCGAGGCGCGGGCAGCGGCCGCCTTGATTCCGGATTGGGCCCTGGCGCTTTTCCTTGAAAGCGGCCTGCTGCGAGGCGAGGGTGAAACACTGGCGTCCACGGTCATGCTGGCGCCCTGCGAGCAGTTTCTCATTGCCTCCGATCATCCCCTGGAGGTCGAGTCCCGGAGGCAGCCGGACCTGGTCATCTGGCCCAATCCGACCACCGGGCTGCTGATCCGTTTCACCGTCCGGCGGCCGTCGCGGGCCACCCTCGATCTGGGAGCCGGTTGCGGAGCCCAGGCGATCGCCGCCGTCTCTCACAGCGAGCGCGTGACGGCCACCGACCTGAATCCGCGGGCCACCGAATTCTGCGCCTTCAACGCCCGGCTCAACGCCGCCGACAGCATCGAATGCCTCACCGGCGACGCCTTCGCACCCGTCGAAGGCCGCACCTTTGACCTGATCGTCAGTAACCCGCCGTTCTTCATCACCCCCTCCAAGCGCTACCTGTACTGCGACAACCCCATGGATCTCGATGGCTTCTGCCGGCGCCTGGTCCGGGAAGCGCCCCGATTCCTCAACGAGGACGGCTTCCTGCAGATGGTCTTCGAATGGGCCGAGCTGCAGGGCCAGCCCTGGCAGGAGCGGCTCGCCGAGTGGTTCGACGGCACAGGCTGCGACGCCTGGGTGCTCCGGGATTGTTCCGCCGACCCCCTGAAGTACGCTCTGGAGCGCATGCGGCAGACCACACCCTATTCACCGGATACCGACGCAGCCCTCTACTCCGAGTGGACGTCTTACTATCGGGAAGAGGGCGTGGTGATGATCCACGCCGGCACCCTGACCCTGCGCCGCCGCTCCGGCCGCAACTGGGTCCGGATCGACGACACGCCCCGCGAACCGACGCAGCCCTTTGGCGATGCCATCCTCCAGGGGTTCGCGGCGCGCGATTTTCTCGATTCGCATTCCGACGAGGAGTTGCTCGCGTCCAAGCCCAAGCTTTCTCCCGACGCCTTCCTCGACGAGCGGCTGCGCCAGTCGAACGGCGCCTGGCAGCCGGACTCCCTGAATCTGCGCCTGGCGAGCGGCCTGGCTTTCTCCATCGCGCTGCAGCCCCTCGTAGCCGAGTTCCTCGCCGGCTGCGACGGCGCCCGTCCGCTCGGCGAGCGGGTCGAGGAGCTGGCCGGCAAAGCGAACGTCCCCCGCGATCAGGTCCAGCGGGAGTGCCTGGCCGTGGTCCGCAGGCTCATCGAGCGCGGGTTCGTGTTGTGGTAAAGGGCGCCGAACAGGTGCGCCATCGGGCCCCCCTTCACGGAAGCGATCATCGGCGCAGCCATCGAAGTGCATGGCTGGGGCCGGGGTTGCTGGAATCGGCTTACACGCAGTGTTTATGCCACGCGCCGGGCTGACAATCAACCGCGGAGACGCGGAGACGCAGAGAAATTCCCAAATTCTCGATTATCCCAATACTACCGGGAATCCTATGTGCGACGCGCCCCCACCCGACTGTTTGGTCCTTTGTAATACGTAAAACTGACGAAACGGACAAAGTAGCTGCTTATACGAGCTCCCTCGCCTGCGACGAACTTGGTCCTTCCGCTAGGGCGCCATTCCGGCCCCCAACACACGGTCGGGTAGGACCTGAGTTTCGAGTGGAAGGGGCCACTACTCAAGGTCTCAGGGAGCCCACCATGACGCCGTTTGTCATAAGATACAAGCAATGGTTGGCCGCACATTGGCGCACTACCTGATCCAGGAAAAGATCGGCGCCGGGGGAATGGGCGTCGTCTACCGGGCGCGCGATACGCAACTGGAGCGCTCCGTGGCCCTAAAGGTTGTGGGCGAGCAGGCTCAGGTGGATGAAACCGCTCGGGCGCGCCTGCTGCGGGAGGCCCGGACCGCCTCGGCGTTGAACCATCCCAACATCTGCACCATCTACGAAGCCGGCGTGGCCGACGGGGAAACCTACATCGCGATGGAGCTGGTGGAAGGCCAACCGCTGAGTGCCATGATTGGCGGCGACGGGCTGCCCGTCGAGATGGCGATCCGATACGGGGCGCAGATCGCCGATGCTTTGGCCCACGCCCACGAGCGCGGCGTGGTGCATCGCGACCTGAAGAGCGCGAACGTGATCATCACCCCGGAAGGGCGGCCCAAAGTGCTGGATTTCGGCCTGGCCAAGCGGGTGATCGAGGCGTCGTCAGCGGATGCCACGCGCACTGCGGAGCCGCTCACCGAAGCAGGCACTGTGTCCGGCACCCTGTCCTATATGGCGCCGGAGGTTTTGCGCGGGGAGCCGGCCGACGCCCGCAGCGACCTGTGGGCGCTGGGGGTGATGCTCTACCAGGCCGTGACCGGGACTTTGCCGTTTCAAGGACCAACGGGGTTCCAGATCAGCTCGGCGATCCTGCGGGATTCGGCGCCGCCGCTGCCGGTGGGCCCAGGGGGCGCCCCGCCGGGTCTCGCCGCCATTATCCAACGCTTGCTGGCCAAGCAGCCCGGGGAGCGATACCAACGGGCCGGTGAAGTGCGGGCCGCTCTGGAGGCTATTCAGCCAGGCGTCTCCGGCCCTGTGCCGGTGGTCCGGGTTTCGCGCCGGCGGTGGCTTTGGGCCGCCGGGTCAGTGGCCGTCGCGGCGGCAGTTGTCTGGATCGGCATCCAGCGGCGGGGTAAGCCGACGGCGCCGGCGGGTGGGCGGCGGCTCAGCGACGGCAACCGTCCCTCCACGAACCCCGAGGCGAACGAGTACTACGAGCGGGCCCTGTTGTTTGGGCCGACCGGAGCCCGGCAGGACCTTCCGCAGGAGCGTCGGATGCTGGAGCGGGCTCTGGCAGTGGACCCAAAGTTCGCCGCAGCCCGAGCCGAGTATGCTTTCACTCATGTGGTCATGATTCTTCGGGGGGACTCTAACGACGCGAGCTGGCTCTACAAGGCGGAAGAGGAAACCCGGCAGGCTTTACAGGACGACCCCGGCTGTGGCCGCGCCCACACCGTCCTGGCGGCGACTTATCTCCTCCAGGGACGCAAGGAACTGGTCCCGGGAGAAGTGGATAAGGCTTTGAAGGCGAATCCGGGCGACCCGACGCCCTACTCCTGGCTCCTGTTCTACCACCAGATGAATGGGGACTATGCACAAGCCATCCAGCAGGCGAGGCAAATGGTCACCCGCTGGCCGCTCTATTGGCCGGGCCACGCGGCTCTTGGGGATCTACTGCTGGAACAAGGCGATACGGGCGGCGCAATCCGGGAACAAGAGCGAATCCTGGAGCAGGACACGCAAAATGTTCAGGCTCTTTCGTTTCTGGCTCGCGCTTACATGGATTCAGGCGACCTACCGAAGGCCCGCCAGACTCTGGAACGCGCGCGCAGCGGGGATCGGCAGAACTACCGCCTGCGGCAGTATTGGGCGCTGCTGCTGGCTCTGGAAGGGAAAAGGACGGAAGCGGTCCGGGAAATGGACGGCGAAGTTCAGGCATATGCCGCAGCCTATTTCCGGGGGCCCCTGCTGGCAGCGGAGTTTTATGCGGCGATGGGCGACACCGCCAAAGCGCTGGAGTGGCTGGACCGGGGGGTGCGTATCGGCGATGACCGGGAAGAGTGGTTACGGCGGGATCCGCTTTTGGCGAGCATCCGGGACCATCCGCGCTTCCAGCAGATGCTGGCCTCGGTGGCCTACCGTCGCAAGCAACGGCCCCAGGCCGGTCCCGAGAATCGCTGAGGCGCGGCGCGCAAATCGAACCGGATAGGCAGCGCTTCGTCAACCTTCGCCGGCGCCTCTTCCACGATCCGGTTGAGCAGCGGTGAGCGCTATGTCTGGTGAGTTGGCTCTCTACCCCAGATCCAGGGCTATCATCTCCCGCCGGTCCCGCACGTAGCCTCGCTCACGGTGAGTCGCACTGCCCACGTCTAACGCTTGCCATTAAACGGAAACCGTTATAGAATCGGAGGCTGTGATACGGTCCTTCGGATGCGCCGAAACGGAGAAGGTTTTCCGACGGGAGTTCA
Organism: Terriglobia bacterium; assembly: GCA_041477005.1. Classification (GTDB taxonomy): domain Bacteria; phylum Acidobacteriota; class Terriglobia; order Bryobacterales; family JACQDG01; genus JBGOUJ01. The sequence continues at coordinate 7,699 of JBGOUJ010000326.1, forward strand.
GTCGTAGGTTTCAGAGCATTGCGAAAGTGGCCGTCCGCAGACTGGAATACATTCACGCCGCTGTTGAGCTTCAGGAATTAGCTGCTGTTCCGGGAAATCGCTTGGAAGCTTTGGCAGGCGACCGGAAGGGCCAGCACAGCATCCGGGTCAACGATCAGTGGCGCATCTGCTTCCAGTGGAAGGACGGAGACGCCTGCGAAGTGGAGATCGTTGACTACCACTGAGATCGGAGGAGACACCAATGAGAAGCAAGACGGCCAGGAAGATCATGCCGCCGGTTCACCCCGGAGAGATGCTGCGGGAGGATTTTTTGAAGCCACTCGGGCTCAGCGTCAACCGGCTGGCGATGGATCTGCATGTGCCCGCGCCCCGTATGAACGATATCGTGCTTGGCCGGCGCTCCATCACGGCGGATACCGCCCTGCGGCTGGGGAGATACTTCGGAACCAGCGCTCAGTTCTGGCTTAATCTCCAATCGCACTACGACCTGCAAAGGACGGAGGAAGAAGTCGGCAACGAGATTGAACGGCACGTCCACCCGCGGCCGGCGGCGTAACAACTGAAGGTCCGGCAACGGAAGCCGGAACAGGGTTCGCCATCACGTTGACTTACCCAAGAAGCCGACCTAAGATGGGCGGCCAAGGACGGTCTCCTTCCTGATGATCGGTCGCACGCTCGACCACTACCGGATCGAATCGAAGCTCGGCGAAGGCGGCATGGGCGTCGTCTACAAGGCTCGCGACACCCAACCCTGCTGGGCACGGCGGCTTATATGTCGCCCGAGCAGGCAGAAGGGTACAGACTCGACGGCAGGTCCGACATCTTCAGCTTCGGCTCGGTTCTCTACGAGATGGTGAGCGGCCGCGCGCACCGTATCCGGCTCCGGCCAGACGCTCTACCGCAGATCAAGGGCCATCATCTCCCGCCGGTCCCGCACGTAGAGCGACGTGCCCACGATGCTGGTGGAAAATTTCCGGTGAGGCTGCGGCTCACTCCGGAAAAAAGTCCATATCGAGGATCTGCTCGAGCGAGAAGGGGCAGGCGGG
>JBGOUJ010000327.1:0-8721 GCA_041477005.1 Terriglobia bacterium
ACTCTCGTCCGGCCTTGCGGTGCCTGAGGCAGAGAAGATCGAGAATTCCAGCGCAGTCCGTCTGCGTCAACCATCGCCCGAGCGCTGATCAGCCGGCGCCCTTGGGGCGCCGAGCAGAAGGGCCACAAAAGCAGACAAGGGGTCAGCACCATCTGGAAGCGCCGTTGTGCGACCGATGCGGAGACGGCCGGAGTCCATCTTCCTGATTTCGGCGCGTACCGCCGGGGCTAGGGCGGCGGCTGGGCTGTTCTCACCACCAAGGTCACCGTTCCGAGATGGCGCCCCGCTTCGTGCGGTTGTGTTACTGCGTCGTGCCGTCACCCGCCGACGGCGCCGGCGCATGGCCGCCGGGCGGCAAGGTCGCGTACACAGCCCGCTCGAATTCGCGCAGCAGGCCGATCGCTTCTGCGTCACCGAATGGCAGGAAATGCATCAGCAGAACCGCGCACACTCCGCGCCGCGGGTCGATCCAGAAGAAGGTATTCGCCACGCCCGCCCAGGCGAGGCTCCCGGCTGACCGGCCGCCTTCGTACGCGCTCGTGTTGATCAGAAAGCCGAATCCGAACTTATCGGCGAATCCTGGATGGAAGTCCACGTCGCTCGACGTCTCGGGCTTGAGACTCCTCATTTTTCCCGCGCTCAATTCGCCGATCTGGTTGGACGCCATCATCTCCACGGTCTTCGCCTGCAGGATCTGTTCCTTGCCGCTGCCCCGCCCGCGCCGCAGAATCATCTGCGTGAAGCGCAAGTAGTCGCCGGCGGTCGAGTACAGCCCGCCGCCGCCGTTGAAGGAATTCGGCGGGGCCGGCGGTGTTCGGGGGTTCTCTTTCAGGGATCCGTCGCTCTGCCTCGGATAAGTGCTCACCAGGCGATCGAACTTCTCCGCCGGCAGGATGAACCCCGTGTCCCTCATGCCCAGCGGCCCCAGGATGTGGAGCTGGAAATACTCCTCCAGCGTCTGCCCGGTCACCGCTTCCACCAGCCGCCCGGTCCAATCGATGCTGGTCCCGTATTCCCAGCGCGCTCCCGGCTCGAACATCAGTGGGGTAACGGGCGCGCTCGCGCCCGCAGCGGCGGGCCCGGCCTGCGCCGCGTACCGCAGCAGATTTCCGTCCCAAATGTCGTAGGCGAACCCCGACGTGTGGGTCAGCAGGCGCCGCAGCGTGACCGGCTGGCCGGCCGGGCGAAGAACCGGCTTGCCGGTATCTTTGTCGAAGCCTTCCAGAACTTCCAATCGGCCCAATTGGGGAAGGTGCTTCGCCACGGGTTCGTCCAGTTGGAGCAGTCCCCGCTCCACCAGTTGCAGGGCGGCCACCGAGGTGACGGGCTTGGTCATCGAGGCGATGCGGAAAATGGAGCCGGTTGTCAGATCCACTCCGGAAGAGGAGTCCCGCTTACCGAAAGTGCCCGCATAGGTGGTGTTCTCCGCGGTGGCGACCATCGCCACGGCCGCGGGGATCTTTCTTCGCTTCACCCCCGCGCGCAGGGTCTCGTCGAGCCCCGCGGCGCCCCACAGATCTCCGGCTCGCGTGCTCAGAACGAACGCCACGCCGCCGAACTCTCTCCGACTGATTAGGGACATGCCATGTTTGATACCACGAATCGTCCGGTCGAGCCACCTGGAAACGAGCCGGACGCTGCCTGGCCGGAGAAACTTTCGGGCGGGATTTTGACCGCGATATCGCGCCTGGCCCATCCCGCCTGCTCCGGCGATCTGGTAGGGGCCAAGACGTGTCCCGCTGGCAAGAGGAATAGGATGTTGAATGATTCCAGCCCGGACTGGGGAAGCCCGAGGCTTATCCCACCGGCGACAGGATCGGCAGCAGGTCCGGCTCCCCGGTTTCCACCGTGTCGGCGTCGAGCGAGAGGAAGCGAGTGTCGAGCAAGCGGCCGGTGTCGAGCTTACCCATGGCCGACAGGATGTTCTCGAGCACGTGCGGATGCTCCTGCTTGAGCCCGCCCAGGTAGTCGCGCAGGGAGCGGCGAACGGTCCCGGTGCGCTGGGAGCAGCCGCAGGGAATGAGGGGGAACCGTTTTTCCTCGGCGTAACCGGCGGTGATCTCTTCGCTCACGTAAACGAGCGGGCGGATCAGGCGGAAGTCGCGCTCGCGCGAGTAGGCGACCGGCGGCAGGGCGCTGATGCGCCCGGTGAACAAGATGTTCCGCAGCAGGGCCTCGCAGAAATCATCGGCGGTATGGCCGAAGGCGATCACGTTGGCGCCCAGGCCGCGCGCGATCTCGTAAACGGCGCGGCGGCGGTAGCGGCTGCACAGGTCGCAGCCGTGGTCGGGCTGCTCTTCGAGCAGGCGGAAGGACGGCGCGTCGTGGAAGTAGGTCCAGGAGACGCCGCGCGCCTTCATGTACTCGCCGAGCGGCCCGATCGGCCGCAGGAACTTCCCTTGTTCCACCGTAAACGCGCAGACCGTGAACCGGGCCGGCGACCGCTTCTGCAAGAGCAACAGGGCTTCGAGCAGGGTAACCGAGTCCTTGCCGCCCGAGACGGCCACCGCCACGCGATCGCCGTCGCGAATCATCTTGAACTTGCCGATCGCCTCGCCCACGCGGCGCAGCAACGCCCGCTCGATCTGTTCTGGGGTTTTCATATGGCCCGCACTCCATTATATAATGCGGCTCATCAGAGGCGCCCATGAAGCCTGACGCCCGCCGAAACGATGGCGGACCTCAAGGCCGGCCTGCGCTACCGGGAAGACCAAAAGGGTGTGGACAATGCTCGCCTCTGCTCGCGACCTTGCGATTGGATGTGCCCGTCTTCGACACGGTCGAGGGATGTTCGTTGGAAGGGGACCGCGCCCGAACTTTGAGAGACAATGCCATCGAATGAAGTCACCTGATCTGCTCGCACGCGCCACGTCGCCAATATCGGGTAAATCCCAAGATGAGTAAGGTTCTACCACAGCGCCCGCAGTCGACTCAGCGTGTCCGCGGATAACGTAAGAGGCGGCAGCGTCGCGGTGCCGCCGAACGGACTAACGGTGTCTCCCGCGGGCCTCCTTCCTTCGTTAGGCGTCCAACTCTGTGACAGGAGACCCTCGAAAGCCGGGTCATGCGCGTCTAAACCAAGGGCGTGCAGGAACTCATGCGCTACGATCACCCGCATGACCGGTTCCCCCACTAAACGCGAAGAAGCCACCCTCGGGTTGACTCGCGGGTTTAGCGGAAGAAAAATATAGGCCCGTTCGCGGTTGAAGTTCACGTTTCTTCCGGTTTGACGGTCAATGCTCCTCGTGGCGCCGTGCAGAATGTCGGTTCGCAGCGTGCCGGATTGATTCGTCCCATCGACCTGGAAGGTGTAACGGCCCGACGACAGGGCGACCAAGATCACGGCAGATTCGCCGACTGCCAGGGTCACGTTCACCTGATTGCCGGTGAACAAGGTGTTCAACTCGCGGATCGCCGCGGACACAGCGCTGCTCCACGCCGCGCCATGCACTCCCGACTTGTCAATATTCAACGTCCCTGTACTGCGGACCGAAGAAATCCAGGAAACGTCAGCCATGTTGTTAGACCTCCACGCAAGACTATAGCCTAACGAACGCCGATGTTAGAGGCGTTGCGATGATTGGCGGGAACTGACCTGTTTTCCCGGCCGCCCCAGTGGAACCACGGGTGGATCCTCCGGCGAGTGCGCCTTGCTAACCCGGTATATCCCTCGCCAGGACGCCAGGGCCGCCAAGTTCCGAGAACTCTTGCGAGAGACACGCTCGTTAGAACCCGAGCTGCTTGCACAGCCCGTCCACGCGCCGCTTCACTTCCGGGTCCATCTCGATCACGCCCGGCCAGGGGCGGGTGAAGCCTTCCTGCGGCCACTTGCGCGTAGCGTCGATGCCCATTTTTGAGCCGTAGTTCGGCAGCCGGCTCGAATGGTCGAGCGAATCGATCGGGCCCAAGACGAACTGGATGTCCCGCTCCGGGTCGATGTGGTTCAGCGCCTTCCACGCCACCTCGCGAACGTCCTGCACGTTGACGTCTTCATCCACCACCACGATGCACTTCGAGAACATCGCCTGCCCCAAGCCCCAGATCGCCGACATCACCTTGCGCGCGTGGCCGGGATACGACTTGCGGATTTTGATCAGCATCAGGTTGTGGAAGATGCCCTCGGCGGGCATGTGCATGTCGATGACTTCGGGCAACTGAAGCCGCATTAAGGGCAGGAAGATCCGCTCGATGGCGTTGCCCATGTAGAAATCCTCCATGGGCGGCGGACCGACGATGGTCGTGACGTAGATCGGATCCTTGCGCCGGGTGATACAGGTGACGTGGAAGACGGGGTAGTCGTCTTCGAGCGAATAGAAGCCGGTGTGGTCTCCGAAGGGGCCTTCGGTGCGCAGCTCGCCCAGCGTCACGTAGCCTTCGAGCACGATTTCGGAGTTGGCCGGCACCTCGAGATCGTTCGTCTCGCACTTCACCATCTCAACCGGCTCCGAACGCAGGAAGCCGGCAAAGAGCATCTCGTCCAGGTCGGGCGGCAGCGGGAGTATGGCGGAAAACATCGTCGCCGGGTCGGAGCCGATGGCCACCGCGATCGGCATGCGCGTCTCGCCGCCTTCCTGGCCCCCTGCTTTCCCCCCTGCTTTCAACGCCCGGCGGTAGTGCTCGGCGCCCTGCTTGTGGGTCTGCCAGTGCATGCCCGTGGTGCGCTCGTCGTAGATCTGCAGCCGATACATGCCGCAGTTGCGCTTCCCGGTGTCGGGATTGCGGGAGAACACCATTGGCAGGGTGATGAAGCGGCCGCCGTCCTGCGGCCAGCATTTCTGCACCGGAAGATCGAACAAGGAGAACTTCTCCCGCAGAACCACTTCCTTGGCCGGGCCGTCGCGCACGGACTTCGGGAAAAACGATCCCATCTCGGCCAGCTTCGGCAGCATCTTGAGCTTGCCGACCAGGCCCTGGGGGGTCTTCATTTCCAGGTATTCCGAGATCCGCGCGGCGACTTCGTCGATGGACTCCACTTCGAGTGCCAGCTCCATCCGGCGCCGGCTGCCGAGCAGGTTGATGGCGACGGGAATGTCGTAACCCTTGGGCCGCTCGAACAGCAGCGCTGGCCCGCCCTTCTTGACCGCCCGGTCGGCGACCTCGGTGATTTCGAGGATCGGATCGACCTCGGCTCGGACGCGCTTCAGCTCATCGCGCTTTTCCAAAGTACGCAAAAAATCTCGGAGATCCTTGTAGGCCACGGGCTATTCCTCGATCTCCAGGTCCTTGAATTTGACGGTCATATTCTTCGAGTGCATGGTCCCGGGCTTAGCGGGGTCCGAGCTGCCCGCGATCGCGCCGTCTTCGATGGTCCACAGCGCCTGTCCCACCTGTTCGCAACCGGTGAAGTTCCGGCCGTTGAAAAGCGGCTTCCAGCCTGCCAGGGCGGGCATGACGAGCAGCAAGCCGGCGAGCCATCGAGTTCTCATACTGAGTAGGATAGGCATTCCCGCTCCAATTGCCAATGCCCCGGGGTACAATTCTCCAGCCTCTGGCTGGCTTCCCGTCCGGACGAGCGGCCGGGATCGCATATTGAGTAGAATGGGCATTCCCGCGTAATCGCCGATGTCCAAGACGGCATTTCTGTTTCCGGGTCAAGGTTCGCAGGCGCCCGGGATGGGGCGAGAGTTGGCCGAGCATTTCCCCAGCGCGCGCGCCATGTTCGACCGCGCCGACGCCGCCCTGGGCTTTCCCATCTCGCGGCTCTGTTTCGAAGGCCCCGAGGAAGCGCTCAAGCTGACCGAGAACCAGCAGCCGGCCGTCCTTACCTGCTCGATCGCGGCTTGGGCCGTGCTGGCCGAAAAGGGGATTGGCGCCGACTACGTGGCCGGCCATAGCCTGGGCGAGTATTCGGCGCTGGTGGCTGCCGGCGCGCTCGACTTCGAGGACGCCGTGAGATTGGTACGACGGCGGGGGCAATACATGCAGGAGGCCACGCCGGACGGCGTCGGCGCCATGGCCGCCTTACTCGGGCTGCCGGACGGGACGCTGGAGGCCATTTGCGCGCAGGCGGCGGAGGGCGAGATTGCCGCGCCCGCCAACTTGAATTCCCCGGGCCAGGTCGTTATCGCCGGCCACCGGGGCGCGGTCGAGCGAGCCGTGGCGCTGGCCCAGCAGGCCGGGGCGAAGAAGGCGGTCCTGCTGGCGGTCAGCGCGCCGTTCCATTGCTCTTTGATGGCGCCGGTCCAGCAACGGCTGGCGGCGGACCTGGCGGCGATTCCGTTCCGCGACTTGCAGGTTCCCCTCGTGAATAACTTCGCCGCTCGGGAAGTCCGCGCCGCCGCCGAAGCCCGCCAGGGACTCATCGACCAGGTCCCCAATCCGGTCCTTTGGGAGGCCTCGATGCGTCATCTGGCCGCCCAGGGCGTGGACCATTTTGTCGAGGTCGGACCGGGCCGGGTGTTGAGCGGTCTGCTGCGGAATATCGACCGCTCGCTTAAAACGTCCAACGTGGAGGACCTCAAGAGCTTGGAGAGGCTATTGGCCGCCGATGATCGCTGATGAACACCGAATCGCCGGGACCGCCGCTCGGACCCGGCAGTTTTCTTTATGAACAATCGCATCGCTTTTGTAACCGGAGCCAGCCAGGGCATCGGCCGCGCCTGCGCGCTGGCGCTCGCCCAGCAGGGGGCTCGCGTGATTGCGGCCGCCCGCCAGCAGGAGAAGCTCGAGCAGTTGGTCGGGGAGATCCGAGCCGCGGGCGGCCAGGCGGCGGCCGTCCCGCTGGATGTGACCTCGGCGGATTCGATTGCCGCGGCCTTTCGGCAGGCCGAGGAGGTCTTCGGCAAGGTTGAAATCCTGGTGAACAACGCCGGCATCACTCGCGACGGCCTCGTGCTGCGCATGAAGCGCGAGAGCTGGGACGTGGTGCTCGCCACCAACCTGACCGGCAGCTTTCTGTGCATCCAACAGGCGCTTCCCGCGATGGTGCGGGCGCGCTGGGGGCGGATCATCAACATCTCGTCGGTGGTCGGCGAGACCGGCAACCCCGGCCAGGCCAACTATGTCGCCTCCAAGGCCGGCTTGATCGGCCTGACTAAGGCGCTCGCCCAGGAAGTGGCTTCCCGCAACATCACCGTGAACGCCGTCGCCCCGGGGTTTATCGATACGGCCATGACTGGAGCGCTCGACCCGGCCGCCCGGGAGCGCCTCCTGCCGCTGATCCCGCTGGGCCGCATGGGCGCCGATCTCGATGTGGCTCACGCGGTGCGCTTCCTGGCAAGCGACGAAGCTTCCTACATTACCGGCCACGTCCTGGACGTAAACGGCGGCCTGCGCATGTAGCATGAAGAATCCGTTCATGACCAGGGCGATCGAGCTGTCGATCGAAAATGTTCACAGCGGGCGGGGAGGTCCCTTCGCCGCCGTGGTGGTGAGGGACGGCAAGATCATCGCGGAAGGGACCAACCTGGTGACCTCGCTCAAGGATCCGACGGCGCACGCCGAGATCACCGCCATTCGCGAGGCGTGCCGGGTCCTCAGCGATTTTCAGTTGAGCGGCTGCGAGATTTACACCACCTGCGAGCCTTGCCCGATGTGCATGGGGGCGATCTACTGGGCGCGGCCGGCCCGGCTGTATTTTGCCAACACCAAAGAGGACGCCGCCCGCATCGGCTTTGACGACCACTTTATCTACCAGCAGCTTGAACTGCCCTGGCCGGATCGTAAGATCCCCATGGTTCCGCTCATGCGGGAAGAGGCCCTCCGGGCGTTCGACGAGTGGCAGCGGCAGCAGGACAAGATCGAGTATTGAGCCGGCCCTGCCGCTCGTCGCCGCGCCCCGACCCTTCATCCGGCGGCCCCGGGGCGGCGAGATCCGGGTCGCGGTGCGAACGGCCGGTGACCGGTTGCTGCTGGAAGTGTGGGACGACGGACCCGGTTTCACTCCCGAAGCATTCAAGCGCTGAAACAACGCCTCGGGGCTTTGATGATACCCTTGAGGGCATGGGGCGAGCCGTTCTTCTGTCCCTGGCCCTGGCGGCCGCCAGTGCGGCCCAGCAGGTCCACGGAGGCGACTACCAGCAGCACCACGTCCCGCGCTCGGCCGAGGAATATGCCCGGATGCTGGACGATCCCCAGCGTGACGCCTGGCAGAAACCTCACGAGGTCATCCAGGCGCTCGATCTGAAGCCCGGCTCGACGGTAGCCGACATCGGCGCCGGCTCCGGCTACTTCAGCGTGCGCTTCGCCCATATGCTCGGGCCGCGGGGGAAGGTGCTGGCGGTCGATATCGACCAGAAGCTGCTTGAGCGCGTCGCCAAGCGAACCGAGGAGCAGAAGCTCGCCAGCGTGCAGACAGTCCTGGCCGCGCCGGATGATCCGCGCCTCCCCGCCGGGTCGGTCGATTTGATCTTCTTCTGCGATGTGATCCACCACATCGAGAATCGCCCCGCCTATTACAACCTGCTCGCCCGGGCGCTCAAGCCCGACGGCCGCATCGCAATCGTCGACTTCCACAAACGTCCGCTGCCAGTGGGACCGCCGCCGGCCATGAAGATCGCTCGCGAGGACATGATCGCCGAGCTCGAAACGGCCGGCTTCCGGCTGGCTCGCGAGCACACGTTTCTGCCGCATCAGTACTTTCTCGTCTTCCAGGCGGCCAGCAACCAGACAGCCGATCTGGTGCTGTTCAACGGCAACATCTACACCGCCAATGACAAGCAGCCTCGCGCCGAAGCCGTGGCCGCGGGCGGCAACCGGATCGTCTTTGTCGGCTCGACGGCT
>JBGOUJ010000328.1:0-8699 GCA_041477005.1 Terriglobia bacterium
AGCTGTACCATTCCGAGATTGGGAGCGAGCGGATGGAGTCGCTGGTGCGATTGGCCGACGTCAGGCTCATCATCTCCCAGCTTTCCTTGATCGAGATCGAGTCTGTCTTTGCTATCAGACACCTGCCCGAGGTTGGCTCTGTGTTCCCGTCGCCGTCGGCCCCGGGTTCCCTTCCCTTTCGCGTTGGCCCTGCCGACAATTCCCGCCATTGGCTCACAAGGTCATCATAAATCGCATGTTATACTCGCATTCAGGGGGGAGAACGGCATGATCAAGCCCACCGAGAAGATCTGGCACAACGGCACATTCATCGATTGGAGCGACGCCAAGGTCCACGTGCTGAGCCACACGCTTCATTACGGCTCGAGCGTCTTCGAGGGCATTCGCTGCTACTCGACGCGCGGCGGGCCGGCCATCTTTCGCGCTCGCGATCACGTCCGCCGCCTCACCGATTCCGCCCGCGTCTACCGCATGGAGGACATCGGCTACACCCACGAGCAAATGCTGGCCGCCATAACCGAGCTGGTGCACGTCAACGGCATGGACTCCTGCTACATCCGCCCGATCGTGTTTCGCGGCTACGGCGAAATGGGCGTGCTGCCGTTCCACAACCCCATCGAGGTCTACATCGCCTGCTGGGAGTGGGGCGGGTATCTCGGCCCGGAGGCTCTGGCCGAGGGCGTCGACGTGTGCGTCTCCTCCTGGACGCGCCTGGCCCCCAATACCCTGCCCGCCATGGCCAAGGCGTCAGCCAACTACATGAACTCCCAGTTGATCAAGATGGAGGCGGTCACCAACGGCTATTCGGAAGGCATCGCCCTCGATGCCGCCGGCTACGTGAGCGAGGGCAGCGGCGAGAACGTTTTCGTCGTCCGCGACGGAAGGCTCCTCACCCCGTCGCTCGGCGCCTCGGCTCTGCCAGGCATCACCCGCGACACCGTCTTGCGCCTGGCCCGCGAGCTGGACATCGACATCGTCGAGCAGGCTATTCCCCGCGAGATGCTCTACATCGCCGACGAAGTGTTCTTCACCGGCACGGCGGCGGAGATCACCCCCATCCGCTCCGTCGACCGGATTCGCATCGGAGCCGGACGCCGCGGCCCCATTACCGAAAGGCTTCAAAAGGAATTCTTTGCGATCATCCGCGGCGAGGTCGAAGACCGCTACGGCTGGCTCACCCCCATCCACGCCCCACGCCCCGTGGCAGTCTGAACCCGGGTCCGCGCGGCCCATTCCGCGACAGCAAGGGTAAGTGTAAGAAGGTTTGGGAAATGCCTATTTCACGCCAAGACGCCAAGTACGCCAAGAAAAGCTTCTTTCTTTCCTTTGCGCGAAATCTTCCGGTCGGTTACTATCACCGTGGTTCCGGCCAGTTGGTGTAACTGAGGGCGCCATCCACGCGGATGGAAGTCCCCGAGATGTTCTGTGCATCGTCAGAGACCAGGAACAAGGCGGCCTTCGCGATGTCCTCCGCTGTGCAGTTGCGACCAGAGGCAGAGCGTTGTTCCTGCGGGGGCCCAATCGCATTGACCCGGATCCGGTAGGGCGCCAGCTCGCGCGCCATCCCGCGAAACAACGTGTTGACTCCGCCCTTGGTAACCGTGTAGTGCTGGCATCGTCTCATCGGCTTCGCCGGGACGAACGATCCAGTTTGCTCTGAAGTATTTGTTTTGAGAAAGAGGCTCCGAAGCGTCCGCCGATGGGACTTTTGCGGGTTGTAGGCTGTGGGTCCCACGCCTGCCTACCCACAACCTACAAACCCGGTGAATGGTTCCGAGTGATCTCTCGGGCGCCCCTGCGCCCGCCCGGCCACTTCCGCGGCCTTTCACTCACCCCGGGGGGATCGCCGTTCCCGGCCGGTGGTCGTGAGCCGCGTCCGATACCGGCACGAGGGCGCGAGCTCCCCGTACCTGAACCGGACTCTCCGCCGCCACTCGGGACCCCGCTCCCCCGACTGGGCTGGGTGGCCCCTCCGGGATCATAGCTTTGCGGCCCGATGCAACAGCAGAAGCAGGCAATCTTCCGAGCCTGGTTGCGTCACTCCCCTCAGCGCCGCTGAGGATCAATGCTCCGCACGCCGCGTGCCCGTAAGACTGAGGTCCCAAACCCGATGACCTCTCGGAACCATTGCCACTTATAACGGCCCGGCGCTCCGATGTCAATTGAAAAGTGTCGTCGTCGCCGCTCTTATCCACAACTTTGTTATCTTGTGTGGAGCGGGTTTACCGCTCCTGCGTTGTTCAAAAATTGTGCATAAAACGAGGACCAAACCAAATGCTTGTCGGGATTTCGCCTGATACGGGCCAAGCCGTCGAAATCGAAGTCAGCGCGGGAAAAATCACCTCTGTGCGGGAGAGCACGCGCGACGCCGGCGGCCGGTTCGTAGCGCCGGGCCTGATCGATCTGCAGGTCAACGGCTTCGCCGGCGTGGACTACAACTCGCCGGAGGCGAGCCTCGAGGAAATCGCCCGCTCCATCCGCGAGATGCGCGCGACCGGCGTCACGCGCTTCTTCCCCACCGTCATCACCGGCTCGAAAGAGCGAATGTCCGCCGCGCTGCGAAACTTGACCCGCGCGCGCCGTGAGCTTCCCGACGAGGGTCGCTCGATCGCCGGCATCCACGTCGAGGGGCCGTTCCTGTCGCCCGAGGAGGGCCCGCGCGGCGCTCACCCGCTCGAGCACGTCCGCCCTCCCGATCGCGACGAATTCCTGCGAATGCAGGAAGCCGCCGCCGGCGCCATTCGTCTGTTCACCCTGGCGCCCGAGATGCCGGGAGCGCTTGCGCTGATAGCATTTCTCGTGGAACGCGGCGTCGTCGTAAGCCTCGGCCACACCGGCGCGGCCCCCGAACAAATCCGCGACGCCATCGGCGCCGGCGCCACCATGTCCACGCACCTCGGCAACGGCGCCCATTCCCTGCTCCCGCGCCATCCCAATTACATCTGGGAGCAAATGGCCGCCGACGAACTTTACGCCGGCTTGATCGTCGACGGCATTCACCTGCCCCCAGCCGTCGTCAAGTGCACCGTGCGAGCCAAGGGCCTGGAGCGGAGCGTCCTCGTCACCGACGCCACTTCCCCCGCCAATTGCCGGCCCGGCCGCTATTGGCTCGGCCATGTCGAGGTGGAGCTGAATGGCGAAGGCCGCGTCCAAGTCGTGGGCACGTCCCGTCTGGCCGGCTCCTCCCTGCGAATGGATCGTGGCGTCGAAAACCTGATTCGCTTCGCCGGCCTGACCCTCGCTCAAGCCCTGCGCCTGGCCACAGTCAACGCCGCCCGCGCCGTGCGGCTCACCGGCCGCACCGGCTTTCTCGAAGCCGGCGACGTCGCCGACTTGGTGATGTTCCGCTTTGAGGCCGCCTCCAGCCGAATCCTGGTGGAGGACACCTTGGTCGCCGACGCCATGCTCGGGTGAAAGACGGCAGGCGCCCCGGCGAGAAGCGGGTCGGGATGGCCCGCGAGCCGGAGCCGAAGCTGGCCATCACCACAGTTGTGTTGAGTGTATCGGGCGCTGCGGAGCGGAAAACCCTTCAGCAAAGTGTGCAATTGGAGGAGGATCTTCTGATGTCAAGCCTGAGAGCTGGGTCGCTGCTCCTGCTCGCCGGTTGCCTGTCGATGGCGCTGCGTGCGGATCAAGTTACCTTGAAAAATGGCGACAGGCTCACCGGAGCCATCATCAAGAAAGACGGCGACAAGGTGACGCTGCGGAGCGAGTTTTTCGGAGAAGTAGCAATCCCCTGGTCAGCCGTTACGAGCGTGAAGTCCGACACTGCGCTTCACGTCGTCCTGCCCGGCGAAAAGGAGGTGAACGGGACCATAGATACTAGAAATTCCATCATCCGGGTCACGGCGCCGAGCGCCGCAGAGACCGCTCCCTTGGCCGGCGTCGTCACCATCCGCAACGACGCCGAGCAGCGAAAACACGAGCGCCTTCTGGCGCCGGGGTGGTTGGACCTCTGGGCCGGTCACTTCGACCTGGGCCTGGCGCTGGCACGGGGCAACGCTCGCACCAACACATTCACAACGGCATTCGAGGCAGCCCGCGTGACACGAGCCGACGAGATCAAGCTCCACTACAACCAGATCTATGCGACGGCTACCGTGAAGGGCGCATCGGAGGCCACTGCGGAAGCTGTGCGCGGCGGCTGGCTTTACGACCGCAAGGCCGGCTCACGTACTTTTGTGAACGCCTTCAACGATTACGAGTTCGATCGGTTTCAGAATCTGGACCTCCGCTTTGCGCTTGGCGGCGGCTTCGGTGTCCACGCCATCAAGAACGATGGCACGACGCTGGACCTCCTGGCAGGCGTTTCGTACAACCGCGAGCAGTTCAACACGGGCCTGACGCGGAACTCCGCAGAAGCTTACTGGGGCGACGACTGGGCCTATAAGCTTTCGGGAAGGAGCTCCCTGACCCAGTCCTTCCGGATGTTCAACAACTTGACGACCCCAGGCCGATACCGCATGAACTTCGACCTCGGCTCCAGCACGGTTCTCAGAAAATGGCTCAGTTGGCAAGTCGCCGCCAGCGACCGTTTTCTGAGCGACCCGGTGCCGGGCCGCCAGCGCAATGACATCGTGCTCACCACAGGCTTTCGTGTAAACTTTGCGCGATAGCGCAGGAACTGGGGGAGTTCCGACCGTCTGAGACGTTCGGACGGTAACTTCAGATCCAATCCCAACGTAAAAGATATGACGCATTACGGATCGCTGGCGCCGTGGGCGGCCGGGGCTGTACCGTGCCGCGTCGCTAAGCCCTTCTTTTTGTGAGCCGCACGGCCGGGAGCGAATGGCCGCGCGGTTGCCTGGAGGGTTCGTGATCCAGGGCCGCTGATGGCTGGCGCCCGGGAAACATGATGGAGGGCGCTTGCGCGCCGGAGGCTCGGGTGATTTCCAGCCGCACACGGGAGTTTCTGACTCTGAGCGCCCTGACACTGGGCGCACTGCTGGTTCACGGCTATCACCCCGCAGTGGAGGATGCGGAGATTTACCTTCCCGGAATCTTCAAGCTGCTCCATCCCTCGCTGTTTCCCTATGACGCGGTATTCTTTCAGTCCCACGCGGGCATGACGCTGTTTCCTCACCTGATCGCCGGCTCCGTCTGGCTGACGCACCTGCCGGCCGGCATCGCGCTGCTCGGCTGGCACGTGCTGTGCGTATTTCTTCTTCTGCTGGCGTGCTGGCGAATCGCCCGGCTATGTTTCCGCGAAAGACAGGCTGCGTGGTGCGGAGTGGCTTTGGTGGGCTGCCTGCTGACGATGCCGGTCGCCGGAACGGCCCTGTACATCATGGACCAGTACCTGAGTTCGCGCTCGCTCTCCACGCCGGCCGGGTTGTTCGCAGTGGCGAGCGCCCTCGAAGGGAACTACCTCGGCGCGGGGCTGTGGATTGTTCTTACCGCTGCGGTCCATCCGCTCATGGCGGTGTTCGCGGCGGTGTACGTTGTCCTGCTGGTGGCGTGGAAGCGCCGCCGCCCAGCCGCCGCATGGTTGCCGGCTCTTTTGATGGGGAGCTTGTTTCCCCCGGTTACGCCGGCGTATCGCGTGGCGCTCAGCGCCCATCCCTATTTCTCGCTGGCGAACTGGTCCTGGTATGAGTGGCTCGGCATTCTCGCCCCGTTCGCCCTGCTCGCGGGAATGGGCCGCGTGGCCCGACGCCACAAACTGGGGCCGATGGACACTGCCTGCCGGGCGCTGGTTGTATTCGAGGCCATCTTCCTCGCGGCGGCCCTGGTGATCTGCCTGCCCGGCCGATTCGAGAATCTTTTGGAGATCCAGCCGATGCGCTGCCTGCACCTGCTCTACATCCTGCTGTTTCTCTTCGCCGGCGGGCTGGCGGGAAGATTCGTTCTGAGAAACCGGGCATGGCGCTGGGCGCTTCTCTTCGTTCCTCTCTGCGCCGGGATGTGGTTCGCGCAGCGGCAACTCTTCCCCGCCACCCCGCATCTGGAATGGCCGTGGCTGGCGTCCGGCAACCCCTGGGATCAGGCGTTTGATTGGATCCGCCGGAACACGCCCGAAGACGCCTACTTCGCTCTCGACCCCGACCACGAGGCGCTGCCGGAAGAGGACTTCCACGGTTTCCGGGCCATGGCTCAGCGCAGCATGCTCGCTGACGCCGGCAAGGATGGCGGCGCCGTTAGCATGTTCCCGGCGCTAGCCGACCGCTGGGTCGAGCAGGTCGCAGCCCAGCGCGGGTGGAAAAACTTTCGGCTCGCGGATTTCCAGCGGCTCAAGAGACGGTACGGTGTGAACTGGGTTGTGGTCGAGCAGCCCGGCGTCACGGGTTTCGTTTGCCCCTACCAAAATAGCCGGGTGCTCGTTTGCCCGATTCAATAGCCCCCGGCCTTCCGGCCGCCGGGAAAGGCCGGACCCGGCCCTCTCCGGCCCCGGCAGGGACGACCTGTTTTTAGAAACAGCACGCCCTGCGTCTCTGCGCACCACCCGTCGTTTGGCCGGATGTTTATTCTGACTTAGAAAAGATCCGGTAGCGGCCCGCAAAGAAGTGGAGTACTGTATACTTGCACCTCGAATGGGATTGAGAGGGCTTGTGCCGGCCACCGAAGATAGCTGGCTCACTCCGCTGGATGCGGAGGCGGCAGGTTGACCTCTTTGCTGCGCGTCGCCCTCTTTACGGATTCTAACTACCGGAAATTCCTCCTGGCCTTCTGCGCAGCCGCAAGAGTGGGGTGGTGTCTGCCCGCAAATCAGCCGATGCTGGAAGTCCGTCTGCAGACCCATCTCACGAGTTACGCCTCTTTCCCGGGCGATCAGTTCCGCTCCGTCGTCACCTCCGCGCTCGAAGTGGACGGACGCGTAGTGATCCCTCGCGGAAGCACGGTGTATGGAACTGTCCTGCGGGCCTCGGCGGTCGGTCTTGGTCTGGTTCGCGAGCGCGCCGTGTTGCGCCTCAACTTTCATGAATACGAAACGCCCGACGGACGAAGATTCCCCCTGCAGACGCGACTTCATTCCATCGACAACGCACGGGAGCAGGTGACGCCGCGAGGAGAGATCAAAGGCGTCGTTGTGTCGGCCAGGCCGCACAGCCTGATATACGGCGTCTGGCACCGGCCCTCACCGACTCTTCTTTATCGTTCGCTCATCGGCCTGACTGGTGCGAGCGGCCAGATTTGGGCCAGGTACTCCCTGGGGCCCCTGGGAGCGGCTAGCCTTTTTGTCATGCGTAGCATCGCTTTTCCATTTCCGGAGCCGGAGATCCATTTCGCGCCCGGCACGGACATGAAGCTCGTCGTTACCACTCTGCCGGAGGACGTATTCTCGCTTCCCAGCCCGTCCGCCACGGAGGTCCCGGAGCCTTTAGCGTCCTGTCTTCAGAGTAAGCCTTACGGAGTTGAGAAGCCCGATCGGAGACCTGCCGCCGACGCCATCAACCTGGCCTTCGTCGGCTCCCGCCAACAGCTCCGGCAGGCATTCACGGCGGCGGGCTGGTTCCCCGCCGAGCCTCTCACGCGACAGTCGTTTTCTCGTGCTTACGCCGCGTACACTTCCATGCGCGGGTATGCGACCGCCCCGGTTTCCAAGTTGCTCTATGGAGGCGCCGCAACCGATTTCGTCTTCGAGAAGTCCTTGAATACGATCACCAAACGACACCACGTTCGAACCTGGAACGCCGGTTCTTTTGAGGGGCAGGAACTTTGGCTCGGCGCGGCGACCCACGACACTGGCATCGCCTTCAATCGGAGGGGGATGAACTTTACGCACAAAATTGACTCGGCGATCGACCTGGAAAGGACTAAGATCATCAATGATCTGGCCTTTGCCGGATGCACTGCGCCCGTTGCCTACCTCGACCGGCCGGTCGCGTCGCGAGCCATTGAGAACGGCAAGGGGGTGGCAAGCGATGGGCGACTGGCGGTTCTTCTGTTGAAGGACTGCGCCGGTCCCTCCCAGCTTTACGATCCGGCGCCCCAACCGCCTGGATCGAAGGCGAAGCGGCTGACGCGCCGTGTGTTGTTGGAAGCACGGGATTCCCTTCTCCGGGAGAATCCCTACTACTGGGGCTATAGGGCCATTCAATGGTGTCGGCTCGATCGATCGCGGCGTCCGTCCACAATCGACGACTGAGGCCGGCCCACTCTCGTCTGTGGCCTGCACTGATTCTGCAGCTCGTTGTCCTGGGCAGTGTTCCTGCCGACGAGGCTTTGCCAACGACGGAGCAGGTAGTGGAGCGGATGCTGGAGGCCAATCGGGCCCGCGGCTCAAAGCTCCGGGACTATACATCGATTCGCCACTATTCGCTCCAGAACAAACGTGTCGGTACCCACGCGGCCATGACGGTTCGCGTGACCTATCGCTTCCCCGGTTACAAGGACTTCGAAGTGCTCGAAGAGTCCGGACCCGCTGCCGTCCGGAAACGGGTCTTTAAACGCATGCTGGATTCCGAGATGCACGCATCGTCGCGGGACGACCTGCGTGACGCCACCCAGATTACCCCTCAAAACTACGCCTTCCGGCTGGTGAATGCAGCGGCCGTTGACGGGCGCCGGTGCTTCGTCCTGGACGCGGAACCGAAGACCAAGAATCCCCTCCTGTTTAAAGGCCGGATCTGGGTGGACGCGGAGGAGTACGCGGTCACCCGCATCGAGGGGGCGCCGGCGCAAAACCCTTCGTTCTGGCTCCGGAAGACTTCCCTGCTGCACCACTACGGCAAGTTCGGCCCCTTCTGGCTGGCGGTCTC
>JBGOUJ010000329.1:0-8684 GCA_041477005.1 Terriglobia bacterium
GAGCGGTTTATAACCAAACTGCTTGATCAGCGAGTCGGGCATTTCGAGGCGCCGCAAAGCTTCGATCTGCCATTGCGGCGAGCCCCACCAGATCGAGTCAGTGCCCCAGAGTATGTGGTCGGCGCCGAAAGCGTTGATCATCATGCCCAACACGTGGCAGCACAGCAGCGGCTGCGTGATCGCCATCAGTCCGAACGTGCTGCCCAGCTCCATATACACGTTTTTCATGTGCGGGTTCTTCGTGCGCGATTCGCACAGATCCGATACCCAGGGCACGTAGGAGCTTTTCCGAAAGCCATCCTGGGCGGCAGGCAAGGCAGCTTCCAGCGACTTGAAGCCCGAGTGGTAAATCAGGAAATTCAGGTCGGGGAAATCTTTCGAGACTTTGATTACGTCCTTGGGGTGGCAGTGCTCTTCGTTGAAGAGACCGGAGGCCAACCCTTTGTGGACGCAGATGTTCTTCACCTTGAGCCGCCGCGAGTATTCGAGCGTCGGATAGGTGATCTTCTCGTCATCCAGCCACCAGCCGTCCTTGTTTTCACCGAGCCCCTGGCCCGTATAGCCCTTCCAGGCGTCGATTTTCAACTTCTCCGCCTGCACCTGCATGCGCTCTTTGTTCTGGGTTCCCAGATCGGGCGAAATCAGGCCGTGACTGACCATGCGCCGCGACCGCGTGAGCTGGTTCACCACGTTGCGGGTCTTCACCATCTGATCGGGAGGCAGGATGTGCATTTCATCGGTCAGCCCCGGGACGCCGCTGATCGCCGCCACGTTCGTGTCGCTGTCGAGGAATACCTCTTTAATGTAGTTCTCCAGGTACAGGTCTTCGGGTTTGGGGTCTCTTTTTCTGAGCTCCGCGTTCCAGGCGCGGCCGGTGCGCCGGAAATCCAGCAGGTTCACACCGGAGAGTTGCCACTTGCCCACGGCCACGTGGTGAGTCTGGACGTCAAAGACAAAGTAGTCAACTTTGGTTTCCGGCGCGGCGGCCGGCTCCAACATTTCCGCTGCTTCTACGCGAAAGAAGTCGCCGAACACCGTGTTCAAAGCGGCAAATGCCGTTGCCAGGCCGCAAGCCGTACGCAGGAACTGCCGCCGGTCGATCCCCAAGTTCTTGGCATTACGGGTGGCCATCGCGAGCAAGTGGTGCTCAACGGCCTTTTGGTCGGCGGTCTGCGGCAGCGGGTAGTATTCCTCGTTCGAGACGACCTGTGTAGGTATCGGCAGACTGCGGTCCAGGTAATCATCCAGGTCGCACTTTTGCACCCAGCCGTTGTGCGGCACGGGCTTCGGCGGCCTTTCCGGCATCGTTTTCCGGTTGCTCATGGCTTCCTCCGTTACCGCAAATCATACACCACATCGGCAGGCCCTGAGGTCAGCCTTTCCACGACCGGCTCGTGTCACCGTGAGACTCGTGCGGGTGCCACGCTACGGGTGTCCCGGAGATCGTGTGCGGCGACTTTGCCTTTCTTCCCCTTGGGCTCTTGCTCTGGCGTCGTTAGCATTAGCAGCGGCAGAGGCTCGGCAGACTTCTGGAGCGGTGTGAGGGAGATGGTGATGGCCCCTGGCCGCTTGGATTCCAGCTTGTTTTTCGTCGCCTTAGCTCCATACGTGGGCGCTTGAATTCGCTCTTCTGTGAGGCTCTTCCCTGCTACAACCTGCGCCGGTTGGTCGGCCGGTAGAACCCTCACAGACAGACCGAACACCGTAGTCAATACCAGGATTCTGCATGTGACCTTCATTCCGACCCTCCTTTCGCGAGCTGCTCGGTCCAGTCCCTGTATCTGAGTGACGGACGGCGCCTGGTTTGTTTCACTGGGCGCCGTTTTCTTTTTCTGGTGAAGAATCCATTGCGGGGTTCGCGAGGTGCGCGACAGGGGCTGGGCGCAGCATGGATGCCCGAGCGCTCGGTCCGCCGCTCGCCGCGCTCCGCGTAGTACTTGGCTGCTGTGTGCGTTCCCACAGGGAAATGACGGTCGTTCGTGGTGTAATCTAGCTTGCGAATTGGGATGGGTTGGTCCAAGCTGATTTTTGGGAAGGAGGAGCTAGATGCAACTCACTAGGCGCGGTCTTCTGAAAGCTGCATTGGCGATGCCAATCGGCAGGTCTCTGTCGCACCTGGAGGCTCTGGCGGCGTCCGCCCAGGGCCTGGTGAAGATCACCGCGATCAAAGCGATGCAACTCAAGGAAGGGCGGACGCTGATCCGGATCGACACCGACGCCGGCATCTCCGGCTACGGCGAATGCGGCAGCCCCGGCCCGGTCGCCAGATCCGTGATCGCCGCCTACAACGGAGGGGGCAGGCTTCCTCACCTGGGCCTGATCGGAAAGGATCCTCTGGCGATTCAGGTACACTTCCACAACATGTTCTATGCCTACCCGCAGCGTGGGCGGCAAATGCGCGTCCTGGGCGGAATCGACATGGCTTTGTGGGACCTGGCCGGGAGGATTCTCAACAAGCCGGTATCGAAGCTACTGGGGGGGAACTTCCGCGACGAGATTCTGCTCTATTCGCACGCACCCGGAGGCAACTACCTGAGCAAGGAAGAATGGCGGGACAGGGCGCAGCGCCTGCTGGCGGACCCCAGGGGCTTCAAGGCGTTCAAAGTGGATATCCACCACGCTCTCGGCATCAACATGCAGGAGTACACGCCCAGTATAGGTCCGGAGGAGGCGCGCAAGGTCTATCAAGCGTACACGCTGGCCCGCGAGGCCTTTGGCCCTGACATCGGCATCGACGTGCACTGCCACTGCGAGCTCGACGTACCCAGCGCGATCAAGGTAGCCCAGGCCGTGGAGCACATCAATCCGCTGTTTTTTGAGGATCCCCTGGCTCCGGAGTGGTCCGAAAGCTGGATGGCGCTGCGGCGCGCCACGCGGCTCCCCATTATGACAGGGGAGAACATGGAGCTGGCTGAATGGGCCATCCCTTTCCTGCAGAACCAGGCGGTGGATATCTTCCAGCCGGATATCATCAATTCGGGCGGGATCACGGGGGTGAAGATGATTGCCGATCTGGCGGCCCGATATCGGATCCCGATTGCGCTGCATAACGTCAGCGGTCTGCTTCTGAACCTGGCATCACAGCAGTTGGCGGCCGCATTGTTCAATTGTCCCCGAATCGAATGCGCGGCCGGCGCCGACCGGTTCCAATGGGCGACGAAGAATCCCATCATCATCAGGAACGGCTACATGCAGGTGTGCACGGATCCGGGCCTTGGGATGGAGTTGAACCAGGACTACTTAAAAGCCAACAGGGCCGACAACGAGCCCTGGTGGGGCTAGGGAGGCGCCAGAGCAGGCAACGAAGACCCTCCTAGTGGCACGGGCCTGGTGGCACGGGCCTGGTGGCACGGGCCTGGTGGTGCGGGCCTGGTGGTGCGGGCCTGGCGGGCGCGGGCCTAGTGGCGCGGGTCTGTGGCGCGGGCCTGGTGTGGCACGGGCCTGGTGGCGCGGGTCTGTGGCGCGGGCCTGGTGTGGCACGGGCCTGGTGGCGCGGGTCGGAGGCAGTTGTTGCGCTACACTTCGCCGGCTTTGACGCAAGACTCCTCTCGGTCACTCGAGGGGGACGGCCCCGCCGCTTCCAGGGCCTGGCACTCCTGTTCGAGTTCGTCGGCGACCTGGCGCGCATAGATCACAAAATGGTGCGCTGATAAGAGCACCATGAATCCCAGCCACATTTTCGCGGGCTGGCGGGCCCAGTTCCGGATCATGAGCCATAGAAATCGCCAATAGGCGCGCCGGTAGCTCGAGCGTAACCCCTGCCGCCACATCGATGCGAACAACACGCGAAGGTTGTAGGACAACGGCAGCCTTGGAGGCCGCTGCGTGGCGCGGGGACGCCACATCTCCAAAGAGCGGAACGCGCGTTTGAAGAAGGGCTCCGCCTCGTATAATCCAGCCAGCAAATTGCCTAGTCCCCGGAGCAGCACCGGCAACGGCAACATGGTACGGAAATTCGGAGGGCTGAAATTTGAGGTTGCCTGGCTGCCCTCGATCAGACGTCCCTCCTTCTTCATGCGGTCGAACAGAGCGGTCGTAGGCGGCGCCTGCAGAACGCCCGCCATCGCCCAAGCGATGGCAGTCCGTTCGATAAACTCCAGTTGCCGCTCAAAGATGCTCTCGTCGTCGGAATCGAAGCCGACAATGAAGCCGGCTAATACCCACAGCCCGCTCTCTTGAATGACGCGAATCTGTTGGACGTTGTCGCTCCGCAGGTTTTGAAACTTTCGAGACTCCTTCAGCGCTTCCGCGGAGGGCGTCTCGATGCCGATGAAAACATACATGAAGTTCGCCTCTACCATGGCGGCCAGCAGCTCTGGGCGGTCCGCCAGATCGATAGAGGCCTCGGTGTAAAGCGAGAAGGGATGCCCATGGCGTTCCTGCCAGGCGGCCAGGTCGCGCGCCAACAGCAAAGCCTGGCGGTAATTGCCGATGAAGTTATCGTCGACAATGAACACCTCGTTGCGCCAGCCGAGCCGGCGCAGCGTGTCGAGTTCCTCGATCAGTTGGGCGGACGTCTTAGTTCTCGGTCGCCGTCCGTAGATCGTGATAATGTCGCAGAATTCGCACTGAAAGGGACACCCGCGCGAGAACTGTACCGGCATCGACGTGTACTTGTCCAAGCGGAGCAGATCGTAGCGCGGCACCGGGCTCCGCGTCATGTCGGGTTTGTCGGAGACGCGGTACAACCGGCGCGCAGTGCCCTGTTCGAGGGCGGCGGCGATTTCCGGGAAGACCTCTTCCACTTCGCCGACGAGCACGTGATCCGCTTCCGAAAGCAGCAGATCCGGTTCGCTGCTGGCCCAGGGGCCACCGATGAAAGTTCGACGTCCGAGGGAGCGGGCGTGGGCGAGAACCGCGCGGGCGTCCACCCGTTGCGCGTGCATGGCGCTGACCATCACCAGGTCGGCCCACAGCAGGTCTTCATCACGCAACTCCTCAAATGCACGATCGAGGAGACGGATCTTCCATGTGGACGGACAGAGCGCCGCGACTGTGATCAGGCCCAGAGGCGGCGTCATCGCTCTCTCCGGGATCATCTCGAGCACGCCCTCGAAGCCCCAGAACGACGGCGGAAACCGAGGCCAGACCATCAGTACGTTCAGGTTCGAACCCAACGGAGGAATCGGATCCGACCAGCTCTCGCTCGGCAGGATCGAGAAGGAGTGGAGTGCGTCGGTGGGAGGCCCAGGCATGACTATTCCCCTGCTCTCCACCCAGCCGTAAAGAAGCCCTTGAACAGATCTCCCGATGAAGATGTGGAGGCTGGGCTGACGTTTGAATCGCTGTGCTTATCCGGGGTTTCCATTTAGAGTTCCTGGGTAGTTGGAAGTATACACCGGACCGCCTCTTCGTGGACGGTCTGGAGTCCGGTTTCCCGCCCCGGCTGCCCCCGAACCGCCCCGAACAGTCTGGTCCCGACTGTCCTGAGTAGGGGTGCGCACCTGGCCAGCTTCTTCTCGACGCCAGCCGGCCAGCCCCGGACCGGCTGATGCGCGACGCCCGGGTGCGCCGGCTCGACGCCGTGCTGGTCTGGAAACTGGACCGCGCGGCCGTAGCATGGCCGACGGCCTGGCTCAGCACCCTTTTTTATGCGATCAGACAAAACGCAGCGGGGGTCGGCCCGCCGGCAGGCTTGGGTAGGCGATTCTTCCTTGGCCGGCGAACGGGCTGGTCACCGGCACGTTCGTCTCGAACTGCACCTTGTCCTGCATGGAGCTTCTCCTTTCCATCTCCATTATGCAGTAAGCGATAACCGAATCAAAGAGGGCACCCCGAAGGATTTTTCCAACCCGTCGCGGGCTGTTATGGCGGGTTTTCCCCCTCCCTCTTGCAAGCGGCTAGCGCTTACTGTAAACTGCTGTGTTTCATGCCGAAGAATTCCGCCGCCGTGGCGCTCGGCCGCCTCGGCGGCTCAGTGCGGGGAGTAAAGAAAGGCTATGCCGTCCTCTCGCCCGAGGAGCGCGCGGCGCGCGCCCGCGAGGGGGCCCTCGCCCGCTGGGCCAAGGCCAGGCAGAAGAAGAAGAAAAAGTCCCCGTAGCGCCCGCCCGCCGCGCGGTCCGCCACCCGAGCACGCCCCCGCTCCCGCAAAAAAGTAGGAGGAAAAAAGCATGACAGGCAAACTCCTTGTGGCCGCCTTGGCGGTGGCGCCACTGTGGGCCCAGCCGATTCGGGTGAAGCTGTCAGTGCGCGCCGATCAGAACTTCGAGGCCGAGCTCCGCAGCTACCTCCATCGCGAGCTGCGGTCGCTGGCCGACGTCAGCGTGGTGCAGGAAGCACCGGATTACTATTTGGAAATTGTAGCGGGACGAAGCGACTCCGTTCAGGGGGTCGGGGCCTACGCGCTATCGTGTGTTGCCCTGCGAAGCCTCCCCCTCGAGCTGGTCGGGCACGCCCTGCTCATCCAGGACAGCCGGAAATTTCTAGGCGAGGCAGCCCGCGCCGTCGTCGCCACTTTCGACGCCGACGTCCTCGAACCCGAGCGCCAGGATCGCCAGCGGCGAAACCCGCGGCTCACCCCGCCGGTGCCGGCTTCGCCTGGATCATCCCCAGGATCTTCGACCACCGGTTCATCAGCGCGACCTGCTCATCCGTCGCCGCGCTGATCTCCTGCAGGATCTCCGGCGGCAGTTGCAGGTCGTGCCCCGCCAGCGCCGCCTCCGCCTGCACCAGCGGCAGCGCGTTGCCGATCTCGTCCATCACGATCTGCTTCTTCTGCGCCCCCGCCTTCTCCTCGGTCGCATAGATCCGCTCCGCCCGGACGCCGCCGCCGGATTCGGCGCCGGCGGCTGATACTTCCGGCATTCAAATTGCTAGGTCCTGCGAACGAAAGCGCAAATAGATGTTTCAAAAGGGCCGGCTCGGTTGGCCCCGGGCGTTTTTTCCCCATTCCCTTTCGAGGGCAGAGGAGGAATTACACACCGCCCACCCCCCAGGGAGGTGAGCATGAGCCTTCATGACTGCCCGCATGGACTCAAGCTGTGGCAGGCCTACCTTGAAGCGGCGACGAAGTGTGCCGACCTGAAGCTGAAGCAGCAGCTTGCCGCGACGGACGCGACCTTGTATCCTGTAAAATCTTAAACGGCTAAAGCGGGACACCGAGGTGGCGGAGGGATCTCTCGGGAGCGCAAAGCAAAGGATCAGGGATCACACCGCCGTGTGGCATCCGAACGAAACCGCCGCTTAAGGGCAGTCGGGCCGTGCCGGCTGGATGCGGTTATTGCCGGCGCCAGAGCAGAAACTACTCCAGCGAGAGGGATTGATGCAGCGACAGAAGAGCATCTGGAAAATTGTCCTGGGCAGTATCATGCTGGCCACTTACCTGACCGTCCACCAGACCGGCCGTGCGACACCGCCGGCTTCCGAGGCCGAGGCGTTGGGTCGAAGTTTGGCGTGGATCTTGTTGTGGTTGGGTGCTCTCATCCTGATAATCCTGGGATTTCGCGGCAGGCCGAAAACCCCTCCGAGCGGCCGGTAGAATCAATTTCGCGGTCGGCCGTATGGCCCTTCGATGCCATCCCCCCTCTGGTCGCGATCGGCTCCGCCTGCGGGCAGGGCATCGAGCTCCGCCGTGGCTCTGATCCAGGGTCGGGAGTCTTGCAGAGGGCTGGAAGCCGGGCGGAGCCCCAGGTCCACATCATCGGGCGCGATTCAGCGCAAGATCCCGGATCAGAAGGTCAAGCTTTGCTTTGCTGATTGGCCGCGCGAGCACCAGCCCGACTACGTACCACGCTCCTTCCCGTTCGCAGTAGATCACCTCGCCGACGAAAAGATCATCCGAGATTTGCACCCCGACCCCATCGCCTGGCTGCAGCGCAAAATCCACGCATAGGCGCAGCCCAGTCTTCGAGAAGTCCCGCACGACCGCAGACCGTGGGCTCTCGCCGCCTTCCAGGAGCGTGATGGTGCAGTCCGCATTCGCCTCGAATCTTGGGTGTAGTCTCCGCTCCCAACCTCGCTTTGCCTTGCTGTCGCCTGGAGCGTCCGCCGGAGTCCTCATCGAAATCCTCCAAAACAATCACAGATCCCCGCTGTTCCTGGGCTCCCGCTACACTCGAATCGGGTGCCCCGTGCGGAGCTCGTGTTCCCGTTTTACTTCCAGCACCCGCTCCCCTTTCCGCTTGGCCTCCTTCCATTCGGCGCCCGATGCCCGCATCATTCCTACCAGCGCCTGGTTGATCTCACGCTCGATTCGGGCACACTTCATACATCGGACTAGACGGCCCTTGGCCATGGGGCGATTATGTGGGAATCAAGCCGGCACGGATGGAACGGGTGCGGTCATTTTCCAAAAACAGAACGCTCCATCTGAACCATTGAAAAGGGGCGATTTACTGGGTCGCAAATTCGCCTTTTTCCCACAAAATGTTCTGTCTTCACAAGCAGTGTTCTGTTTTCAGGAAAAATGGACGGTTTTCAGGTTGCGAGGCCAACATGTAGAGGCCACGAACCAACGTAACAGCCACCCTAAAGGAAAACCCAGGCGCTGGCTAGCGTCCTGTTGACGAGTCGGCGTTTGGCGCTGGTGTCCTTGGCAGTCTGGCATCGGCCGGGGACTGGCGAGCCGACGTGCGAAAATCATGTGGTTTTCCGCACGGCTCGCAGCTCGGTGGTGCAGCGGCAGCTTATCGTGCGGCGTAGGTTTTGCTGAAATTGTTTCGGCTGTTGGTTACGGTGAATCTGCC
>JBGOUJ010000330.1:0-8655 GCA_041477005.1 Terriglobia bacterium
ATCGCGACGGCGTCCTTGTCCTGCTCGGCGAGGGCGAGGTCGGAGTCGGTGAAGAAGCGTCCGGATTGGAGCCGCAAACCGATGACGCTGAAATACTGGGGGCTTACGTGCGCCGTGTGGGCGACGGGAAGTGACGTGACGGGCGGCTCGGGGCGGCCCGCGATGTAGAAGCTTGACAGGGTGACCCCGTGAAGAGGCAGATTGTCGACTACGGCGACGGCGCTGACCCCGGGAACCAAGGCGGCGCGGTCCATCACCTGGCGAAAGAGCCGCGATCGGCTCGGGCCGTCGGGATAGTGCTTTTCCGGAAGGTCGATGTCAAGCGTGGCGAGACGCGCGGTTGGGAAGCCAATGCCGGTCGAGACCAGGTTGTGAAAACTGCGGATCATGAGCCCCGCTCCAGCGAGCAGGACCAGCGCCAGCGCGACCTCGGCGGCGATGAGGAACTGGCGGGTGTGGACGCGGGCGGCGGAGGCGCCCCAGCCGCCGGCTTTGAGCGCGGAGTTAAGATCCACGCGGGAAGCCGCGACGGATGGAGCGAGGCCGAACAGCAGGGTCGTGAAAACCGCCGTGGCGGCCGCAAAGGCGAACACCGGGAGATTGATCTCGATCAGCTCGGGGCGCGGGATTTCGGGCGGCTGGAGCGCGAGCATCAGGCGGATCGACCAGTGGGCCAGCAGCAAGCCGCAGGCGGCGCCGGCGAACGAAATGACCAGCGACTCGGTCAGAAGCTGCGCGACGACACGGGTTCGGGTGGCGCCAAGGGCGACACGGACGGCGGTTTCGCGGGAGCGGCGTGCGGCCCGCGCGAGGGTGAGGTTGGCCAGGTTGGCGCAGGCGATCAGCAGCAGAAAGACAACAGCTCCGAGCAGGACGTACAGGGCGCGACGCAGCGTCGGCGAAGTGCCCTCGACCTCAAAGGCGAAGAGGCTCACGGTCCAGCCCTTGTTCAGGTCCGGGTCGGATCGCTGCAGCCGCTCGGCGATGCCCGCCATCTCGGTTCGCGCCTGGACGAGAGAGACACCGGGCTTGAGCCGCGCCGCCACGAACAACTGGCGGCGCCTGTCATCCTCGGCCGTGTTCCCCAGGCGCGAGAGCGGCGCCCAGACGTCCGGCCTCAGTTGCTCGGAGCCCTCGAAGACTGCCGGCAAGTGGAACTTCGGCGGGAGCACGCCGATGATGGTGTAGGCGGCGCCGCCGAGGGTAATCGAGCGGCCCAGGGATGCCGGATCGCGGTGGAAGCGCCGCTCGAAGTAGGGATCACTAAGGACCACGACCCGATCGCTGCCCTGGCGTTCCTCATCGGGAGTGAACAGCCGGCCGACGGGTGCGCGCGCGCCGAGCATGGGGAACAGGTTGGCTGACGCGAAGAGGGTGGAAACGTGGCCAGGGTTCTCCGCGGCGGTTTCGTCCAGGCTCATCTCGCGGAACGCGGCCATGTCGGCGAAGACGGTGCTCTGGCGCTTCCATTCCAGGTAGTTCTTGCGGGCGACCTGCATCCGCCCGAATGGGGGGTCGGGCAGGTTGGGGAAATGCTCCCAGACGAAGATCAGCCGCGAGGGATCGGGGTACGGGGGCGCCTTCAGGACAACGGAGTGAATCACGCTGAAGATGGCGGCGTTGGCGCCGATGCCGAGAGCGAGTACGGCGATGCAGGTCAGGGTGTAGCCGGGACTCTGACCGAGGACGCGGAGAGCATAGCGGAGATCGCGCAGGAGCGCCATGGCTGCGGCCTTAGGCTAGCACGCGTGGTGGTGCAGTGTGGCGGTGGGTTGCGTCGTGGTACGATTCTGAAAAAGGGGGCAGTAAGTGACATCGTTTTGGATGACCGTGTGATGGCGACGCTCGCCGGATTCCTTGGCGCGCTGGCGCTGCTGCTCTCCGCGATCGGGATCTACGGCTTGATGTCTTACATCGTGACCCGGCGTACTGGCGAGATCGGCGTCCGGATGGCGCTGGGCGCGGAAGCGGGGAGCATCATTCTGCTGATTCTGCGCGAGTCGATGGTGCTCGTGCTGGCCGGCGTCACGGTGGGCTTGCCGGCGGCGCTAGCTGCCTCGCGGTTGGTTTCGGGAATGCTCTTCGGGCTGACGCCGCACGATGCGTCCACTCTGGGGATTTCGGCGGCAGTGCTGTTAGCGGTGGCGCTCACGGCGGCCTACTTCCCGGCGCGTCGCGCGTAGACCCGATGATCGCGCTGCGGGTTGAGTGAGCGGCTCACTGGAACCGGAGAGGGCTTGAAAAATCGGATTCAGCCGCGAATGAACGCGAATGCACGCGAATAAGGCCATCGCTTTTGTCCGCGTTCAGAGGGAGTGGTCCTGCCAGAGACGGACCCGACCTGTCATCAGCGCTTGAACGTGGTTCCATGCTTGCGCCCAATCTCGTCCATCTCAGCCGGCGTAAGGTTCTTAAGCGGAGATCCCGGCGGAGATCCAATCTCGCGGAAGAATCCCTCGATTCCGGGCGGGGAAACTACCCAGAGAAGCTGAATTCCCTGGCCTGTGCTCTCGACACCATGCCACACCCCTCGCGGGATGAAGATCGTTGTCCCCGGCCCGACCGGGCTGCGGTCCTCTCCCAGGATGGCCTGCGCGTTGCCTTTCTGGATATACAGAATCTCATCGGCATTTTCGTGCCTGTGAACGCGGATCCCAGCGCCCGCGTCGAGCTCCTGGGCGCCCATCGCCAGGCGCGACGAGCCGGTCCTCGGATCCACCTTGACAATCACTCGTCCGTTGGGCCGGCGAAGAATTTGGCCTTCCTCCGGCGCCAAGACGTAGCCACGCGAAACCGGCCGGGCGGGCGAGGCCGGCAGCACGTGCCAAGCAAGCAGAACCGCAAGTGCGAAACCAAGGCGAACCAGCAGTGTACGTAGGTCCGGCATAAGGCGTCGGTCTCCTGGCAGCATCTTAATTAATATAGGCGTCAACTGGGCCTACCGCGCGGGCGGGGTCGATCCCTGCAACGTCAGCGAGCTTCGCGAATCCGAGAGCGCTGGGGGAACGGCGGCCTCATTCCCGAAACAAATCCATCTGATCGGATTGAAATATGGTTTCGATGTCGCGGCGAATGGAAGGCGCGAGCCGGAAGGACTCGTGCTCGCGATCCACCGGCTCAACCATCAGCTTCCGGCGCATGTCGTCGAGGACCTGGCGCGTCTCCTCCCGAGGCCGTTGCAGGGCCAGGGAAACTCCAGTAACCGTGACCAGCCCTTGCGCCCAGAGCAGGCGAAGGGCGAGGATCTCCTCGAGATGGGCAAGGGATGAGGATCTGCGACGCACAAACTCTCGAAACTCTTCGCTTCGAGCGAGGAGAATGCGCGCCGTGAACCGGTTGTCTCCGCTTTCGAAGACGGGAAAATCAAAGCCGCCGGCGAGGACCGTCTTGAAAATGAGATCGATGCCTTGACCGATTTTGTCGCACAGGCCCACGAAGCGCGCCCCCTCGGCCAGGAGGAAATTGCGGTACGCCGGAACGCAGTGGATCAGGTTGTTCACCTGCAACCCGGGAAGCAGCTCCCCCGGATTCTGGATTTCCAGGGCCGCCGGGGTGACGGTGATCACCACCGGGGCGCTCGTTGTCAAGCACCGATGGATGTAGGCATTCACCAGCAGCTCCTGCAAGGTCACTTCCGGAACGTGTGGACAGAACGCCCTCACCGGCGAGCGATCGCTCGAGAGCAGTTCTCGAACCGACTCGATCAGGTTTTTTCGGATCCGCCGGTGCCCGTGCTCGGTCGTCACGGTCGTCTCAAAGAAGGGGAGGGCGCCGGACAGCGCCGCCTCGTTCCCGAACAGGATCAGGGTCGCCAACGGCACGCGGTAGCGGGGCCGTTGCTCCCCGTCCACAACGTAGGGGTCCAGGAGCTGCGCACGGGCCAGGCAGTCGAAGGGATCGGTCCGCGATTCCAGGCTCGTTTCATCACCGTGGCCGCCGGGGCGCCGCTGCCGGGCGACCGCCCACTGGACGGACTCCAGCGAGAGGTCCTCCACGGTTGCGCCGGGCACGGGCGCCCGCGTTCGGTCCTCATCGACCACGAAGTAGGGCCGGCACTCTTTCCCGACCCTGACCTTCGATATTCCTTTCTTCGTGGCATGCGCGGCGAGATAGCGGGAGCGCGGCACCCACAAGGCAAAGGCGTTTGCTCCCTCCACCTCGCACATCCCGCGCAGCCAGGGGGAAAGATCGTGCGGCCTGCAATCGACCGGAGGATAGGTGTTATCCCGGACCCGGGCCGCCAGCCAGGCCGGGTTCACGCCGGGGAAGGGGCAGGCAGAGAACTTTCCTTCCGGCGATTCATCGGCGGAAACTCCCACGATCACGGCGCCGCCGCGGGCGTTGGCGAGGCAGGATACCGCGTCAACAACCTCCTCGATGAGCACTTCTTCGTCGCTCGACCATCCCTTTATCTCGATCTCCTGGTTCGCGACAACTTCGGCCGGCGACTCGCACAACTGAACCAGTATCTGCCGGAGCCTGGGTTCATCGAGGGGCTGACTTCCGGTCATCGCTCCGGGATCCATAGTGGGTCTCTCAAAACACGATCGATTGCACCAGCAGGATGCTGCCGAAGCCGAACAGCGAGATCAGGATCTTCATGGCGCTCCAGGAGCGGAGGGTGTCGGGGACGGTCATGCCGAAGTATTCCTTGACCAGCCAGAAGCCGGCGTCGTTGACGTGGGAGAGGACCGTGCCGCCGGCGGCGGTGGCCATGACCAGCATCTCGGGCTGGTAACCCGGCAGGCCCTTCACCATGGGGGCGAGGATGCCGGCGGCGGTGATGATCGCTACGGTGGCGGAGCCCTGGGCGATGCGCAGGCTGGCGGCGATGAGGTAGGCCACGATGAGCGGCGAGATGTGGGAGTGGGCCAGGGCTTCCCCGGCGTACTGGCCGACGCCGGAATCCACGATGACCTGCTTGAAAGCTCCGCCGCCGCCCATGATGAGCAGCAAGGAGGCCATCGGGGCGAGACAGTCGGTGGCCAGCTTGGAAATCTGGCCGCGGGAGTAGCCGCGGCGGGCGCCGAGAAAGATCATCCCGAACAGCGCCGCCACCATCAAAGCAGTGAAGGGGTGGCCGAAGAAGCCGAGCACCTGCCGGGCGCCCGACTGCGGGGACAAGACAAGCTCGGAAATGGATGCGGCGAAGATGAAGGCCACGGGAAGGAGCAGAGCAGCGAGCACCAGGCCGAGGGGAGGCGGCGCGGCAGTACCGCTCCTGGCTGCCGCCGGAGCGGGCTGGGCGGCCTGGCTCATGTGCTCGGGGACCGGGACGAAGAGCTTGCGACCGATCCAGCCGCCGTAGACGATGCCGCCGACCACGGCCATGGGCACGCCGAAGGCCGCGCCGTAAAGGATCGTCCGCCCCAGGTCGGCGCCGAACAATTGGGCCGCGGCCGAAGGCGCGGGGTGGGGCGGGATGAGGGCGTGGGTGGTGGTCAGGGCGGCGATCATGGGCATGCCGTAGAAAAGCAGCGAGCGGCGGGTCTCACGGCCCAGGTTCCACACAATCGGCACCAGGATGATGAAGCCCACCTCGAAGAAGATGGGGAGGCCGAGCAGGAACGAAGTCGCGAGCACGGCCCAGGCGGCGCGGTCGCGTCCGAAGATCCGCAGCAGCCAGTCGGCCAGGACCTGGCCGCCGCCCGAGACCTCAATGAAGCGGCCGATGACGGCGCCCAGCCCGACCACCACGGCAATAAACCCCAGAGCATCGCCGAAGCCGGTCTGGATCGACTTCAGCACTTTCAGCAGCGGCATCCCGGCGGCCGCGCCCAGCGCCATGCCCGAGATGAGCAAGGCCAGGAAGGCGTGGAGCCGCAGGACCAGGATCAAGAACAGCAGCAGTCCGATCGCGAGCAGCGTGAGAACCACCAATGTGGGGCCGGTCATCGGGATGGTGGCGGGATTAACGGTTGACGATGGAAAACCCCGCCGCACGATTGTCAATCGCCGGTGGCCCAATCGTCAATTGTTTATTTGTGACTGGGTGTTATTTCCGGCCGGGCGATGGATCAGGTCTTGGGAGCGGGCTTTCGGACTGCCTTGCGGACCTTGGCCGACTCCTTGAGCAGCGTGTCGAGTTCGGTGCGGAGATTGACGGCCTCGTTGTCGAAGAAGGCCGAGTCGCCGCCGGGGTGCTCGTGGCGGATGGCGCCGCGGCGATCGATGATGAAGATGTAAGGCACAAGAACCTGCATCACGGCGGAGAGATCGCCGAACGTGCGGATCATGCCGCTGTTGCCGAGGCCGATCGGATAGGTGACGCCGAAGCGCCGGACAAACTCCGGGATCCGCTCCTTGGCGTCGGGATTGATGGCTACGCTCACCACCTCCAGGCCGCGGGGGCGCCATTCCTTGTAAATCGGCTCGAGGTCGCCCGCCGTCCGCTGGCAGTGGGAACACTCGGTGAGAAAGAACTCGAGCAGGACGACCTTGCCGCGCAGGCTCTGGATGGAAATCGCCGCTCCACTCGAGGTCTGGACCTCGAAAGGAGGGGCCGTTCGCGGGGCGTCTCCCGCCCATGCCAGCGCCGCCGAAAGGGCGGCAATTCCTAGAAGGGTCGATAGTCGAATCATACTAATAATG
This sequence comes from Terriglobia bacterium, assembly GCA_041477005.1. Lineage (GTDB taxonomy): Bacteria > Acidobacteriota > Terriglobia > Bryobacterales > JACQDG01 > JBGOUJ01. The sequence goes on from JBGOUJ010000330.1 coordinate 6,592, forward strand.
TAACGTAGCTCGGGGCGTGGGCGCAGGTCAACCCCACAAAGGTAAAATCCGGCCAGGAAAGCATCCGGGAGTCCGGGCGGGGGGAGGGATCTTGTTAGCGACCGGCATGGAGAGCTTGAAATTGAGAACTTCCTTGTCTTCCTCCGGCGACATCGCCGCCCACGCTGCGGGCGCGGCGGACAACAGCAGGATCAGGGGCAAAACGAGGGAAGCTGAATTTCGCATGGCTCCAGTGAAGGGTAAAGGGAGGACCCTGCCAAGCGTCCAGGGTGGGGCGGATGGGGCGGTGGGGTGAGGTCAGCGAAGAGCGGCAGATGGGTACGCGACCGCAGTCAGGCCGCTTGCACGCCAACCACCAGTTGCTTCCCCAACGCCGCCAAAGCCGCCTCAATGCGAGGCAACTTCGAGGGGTGGCGCGGATCGAGCAGGCGGCGGACTTCTTTTTCGTCACAGCCCAGACGCTTCGCGAGCCCGACCTTGGTGAGACCCAGTTCACACATGGCCAAATACAACGCGGCCTTGGACGCCATCGGCGCGGGGACCGGGATCAGGTGCTGCCTCTTCCTCGGCTTGGATGGGATCGGAATATCATCGCCCCGCCGGATCCGGCCCGCCATGGCTTCTTCCAGACAGTCGGTCGCCTGCCAGAGGGTGTCTTCCAACCCGTCACCCCAGGTGATCGCCTCGGGCACGTCCTTGAACGTGACGGTGAACCGCCCAGGCCGGTCTCCGGACGTTAGGGTGGCGGGATAAGAAAAGTTTCGCATCGCAATGGTCTCTTATTGATTTTAGGGCATTCCTTCCACGCTGGTGAAAACGGCGCCGCGGAGGGTCCACTGGAAGCGGCCGTCGTCGCCGGTTCCGGTTGCCTGACCGGGCTGGTCGGTTTCCACCTGGAGGTTTTTCCATTTCGTGGCGCAGGCCTTGCGGTAGTCGGCGAAATAACGGGCGGCGTCGGCTTCGCTGGCCCATTCGACCGAGTAACCGAGCACGTCGCGCTTGTCCTTCTTGTTTTCCCAGAGCGCGTAGCGGCTGCCCTTCCATTGCGGGGCTAGCTCGCCGGCCTCCTTCTTTCCAAGGAACTGCCGCAGCAGGATCTGGTGATCGAGCTCGCCCATGGTGCCCTCGGCCAGCTTTTTGTAGCCGGAAGGGAGCGGCGGCGAGGGAAGCGCGGGACGGGTCGGCAGGGCGTGCGCAAAATAACGCTCCGGATGCAGCACCTGCTGGGAGCTGAGCGGCGCATGGCGGAAGATCTCGGCGAAGGCGTCGCGGCCCAGCTTCTGGAAGACGGCCTGCTGGAACAGCGTTCCTTCGCGGTAGGGAAACATCAGCGTCTCCTGCAGGTAGAGGGGGGCGGCGCCGAAGACGGGAAATTGCTTGGCTGCGTCGTCGGTCTGCTCGATGGCGCTGCCGGCCATCTGCGGCGAGTCCTTCAGCGACTTGCCGACCTGGCGCAGCATGTATTCGGTCATGACCCAGGAGGCCTGGCCCTCGACGACGGCGCCGCGGGCGGTCGAGGCATCGTCGTCGTCGCCACTCTTGTTGATGAACTTTTCGAGCTTGAAGTGCTGGTCGGCCAGGGCGTGAGCGAGTTCGTGCGCCAGGGCGACGTCCTGCATGCCGGAAGGCGTCCAGGAGGCGAGATAGAGCTTCTTTTGTTTGAAGTCGTAGAAAGCGGCGGCTTGCTCGGTGAGAAGGTCGACGGTCTGGGACTTCCAGTTGAAATCGGGGCCCACGAAGCCGAACTTCTTGAGGATGGTTTCCTGGGCGCGGATCTCTTCGGGGGAGAGCGTCTCGCCCATGCGCTGCTCGATGTATGCGCGGATCTTTTCGCGGGTGATGAAGGCGCGGGGCACCGGACGCCGGATCTTCATGCCCATGATTTCGCTGACCGTGGCGAAGATCTCGTCGACGCGCGAGAAAAGCTGTTTTTCCTGCTCGGGGGTGATTTGGGGCTGGGCTACCGCCGTGAAGGCGGCGAGAGCAAGCAGCAGGATGGCGAGGGGCTTTTTCATGGGCTATCGGCTCATGGTTGCAGGGCGGCCCGGGCGGAGCGGCGGAACA
>JBGOUJ010000331.1:0-8650 GCA_041477005.1 Terriglobia bacterium
CAGTCGTGCCGCAGGCGCCGGTCTCGGCGAAATCTCCGCTCGGCACGATGCTGCTGATCGCCAGGGGCGCGCTCTGGTTGTTGCTCAGCGTCACCGTCTTGATCGAGCTGGGCGAGTTCAAAGCCTGGTTTCCAAACGACAGGCTGCTGGCGGCATTGATCGCCGCCGCCGCCGAACCGCTGGGGGCTGGAGAAAGAGTGACCGGAGCCGTGCCAACTCCGCTCAATGCCAGCGTGAGAGGACTGCTGCCGGCGCCGTGAGTGACGGTCGCGGAACCGCTTTCGCTCCCCATTATCGAAGGGGTGAAGGTAACGCTTATGGTGCAGCTAGCATTCGCGTCGAGCGTGGCCCCGCAATTGTTCGTCTGGGCAAAATCCCCACTGGCAACAATGCTCGAGATCGTCAGCGCCACCGACTGGCCGTTGGTCAGGGTCACCGACCGGGCCGAGCTGGTCATGTGCAGCGCCTGGTTCCCAAAGCCCAGGCTGCTCGCGGAGAGTCTGACTGAGGCCTGAGCGCCGGCGGAGGCGATGACAAACCCGAAGGTCAGCCAGAAGGCGAATATCCGGAAGCGGGTGATTCTTATGGCAGCCGCACGGATCAGACGTGGCATCGTGGCGCCGGGCCGTGCCAATCTCGTGGCGATGTTCGCAAGTTGATACGAGTCGGCCACACATATTGTTTATCTGCTTTTCCCCTTAAACCAAGATTACGTCGGTACCCGTCGTCTGCGGTACTTCCAGACCAATGCGCCTAAATCCGGGACGATCTGAGGGGTCTTTACGGGGCCCATCTGCAGCTAGGGTCGCGTCAGACCTTCAGAGCCTGGTAAACCGAGAGAGTCTTTCTCGCCGTCTCAGCCCAACTGAACTGCTTCACGCGCTCGAATCCCTGGAGTCGCAGCTTCTCCCGCAAGGAGCGATCTTCCCACAGGCGGGCCATCTTGTCGGTCATGTCTTCCCGGCTGGCGGCGTCAAAGAGCAGGGCAGCGTCGCCCACCACCTCGGGAATCGAGGTGGCGCCGGAGGCCGCTACAGGAACTCCACAGGCCATTGCCTCCAGAGGCGGAAAGCCGAAGCCCTCGAACAAGGAGGGGTAAACGAAGATCCGGGCGGCATTGTAGAGGGCGATCAGATCTTCCTGAGAAACATAACCCAGGATCACCAGGTCCCGGCCGAGGCCGTAGGAGTCGCCTTCGGCGCGATGCTTCTGGTATATCGACCGGGTGCGGATGCCGGCGATGACGAGCTGCGCCTCCGCCCGGCTCTTTTGCCGGAACGCGGCAAACGCCGCGATGAGGGCGCTGATATTCTTGGGCGGGCTCTCTCCGCCGGCGGAAAAGACGTATTCGCGCGTCAGGCCGAACGTTTCGCGGATCCCTTGCAGCCGATCGCGGTCGTCAATTACGCGGAAATCCTCGCTAATCCCCGGGTAGGTGACCTCCACCCGAGTCTCCTCGATGCCGAGGCGATCGAGGATACGGCCCTTGCTGAAGCGGGAAGGGCAGAGGATCTTTTCGGCGCGCCGCAGGGCCGCCGGCTGAACCTTCTTGTTGTAGAGATCCGGCTTCAATCCTTCGTATTCCGCTTCCAGCAGCTTGGTGTCGTGGACCGTGGCGACCGTGGGGCAGGGCTTCCACAGGGGCGTGGTGTTCGCCGGAGAGTGGAACACGTCCAGGGACCGTCTCCGCAGCTCGAGGGGCAGCCGCAACTGCTCCCACAGAAAGAACGTGTCTCCCCGCGGGATGACGAGGCCGCTCTCCCGGAAACAAGCATGCGGGGGACGCCGGCGGGTGATCTCCTGCCGGCTGTCGAAAAAGAGCACGTACTCATGGCCTCCGTCGAGAGCCGCCAGGGAGTTGAGGAGGTTTTGAAGGTATACTCCGATCCCCTTCAGGACGGGAAGATAAAGAGCCCGCGCGTCGATGCCTACGGTCATGCCGCCACAATCCGGCCTCGATCTCCGGCTTGCCTAAAGCCGGACCAGCGAGAACACCTATTATACATATCTTAGATTGCCCGGAACCCCCGGCGCCGGAATTCCTGGATCTCCGCCAAGGTCGGGAACGTGAAGTAGCTCCCCTGCCGGTTGTCCAACCTGCTGACGGCCTGAGTTTGAGAGGCAACGTCGCGCAGGGCGCGAGCCAGGCAGTGGGCGCCGTGCCGTTTGGAACGGCGGATGAGGTGATCCAGCGACTCGCCCGGCTGAATCTCCAGCTCGTCCTGGAGCAGCGCCGGGCCCTCATCCACCTTGGGGGCCATGTAGTGAACCGTCAGCCCGACCCTCTTCTCGCCATGGTACATCTGCCAGAAGGTAGGCATCATACCCTTGTATTTCGGCAGTGGGGCGTGGTGGATATTGATGCAACCCAGCGGCGGGACCTGGAGCAGGGGTTCCTTGAGGATGTACGGGCAGGCCACCGACACGATCAGGTCGGGAGCGCGGCCCGCCAGGCCCGAGACAAACTCCACCGCGTTGGGGCTCCCGATCCGCCGGCACGGAATGCCGTAAGCGCGGCACAACTGTCCCATGGAGTCAAACCGCGCGGCGCCTTGGCTGCGGGGCAGCCGCGCCAGAAGCTTCGCCTTGCCGAGCCGCGCCAGGAGCCTGGCAAAGCCCACGGGGCCGTACAACGATGCGAGCTCGCGCGCCAACTGCAGCCGCGACCGCCGCCCCATCGTGCGGCAGCAAAATACCTGCCGGATCTCGAACTCCGCCGCGTAGTGCCGGAAAAGCTCCTCGAAAAACGGCAGGATATAAATCGGGTCGTCCTGCGTCAGGAATTCAATCTTCATAGACTAGGTTGCCGACTTCCGCACCGTTTCCCAGACGACGTACTTCCGGCCTCGAAACAGCTCGATCACGCTGAACAAGGCAGCCGCATTCAGGGTGCAGAAATACAGCGGCACGCCCAACGGCTTCCACTGCCGGTGCAGCGGCACCAGCACGGACAGCAGGCCAAAAACATAAAACAGCGCCTGGAGCAGAAACAGGCAGCGGATCGCGCTCCGGTTGGCGAGAAGCGCGCTACTCGCGAACAACAGAATCAGAAAGAACGGAACCATCCACCGCAGCACTTTGTGGGAAAGGAGCTGGAACGAAGCCCATCCGTGCTTCCACGGCTCCAGCAGCTCCGGGACGCTCAGAACTCCGCGAATCCCCCGCGTCACCACGCGCACCCGCATACCGAATTCCTCGCCGGCCGACTTGGTGGTCTCTTCGTAAGCCAGGGCGCGGTCCTCGAAAATCACCCGGCGCCCCTTCTTTACCACGTGGAGAGGCTGGACCAGGTCGCTGATGACGTCGTCGTCGAGCGGGGTGTAGAGGTCCCGGCGCACGGAGTAGATGCAGCCGGAGCAGCCGGTGATGGTCCAGATGCGCGATTGGAGCTTCTTGATCAGGTTCTCGTAGTTCCAGAACACGATCGATCCCCACCCCGTCGGCGACTGTCCCTCCGGATCGAAGTACTTGTACCGCCCGCTCACCGCCCCCACTCGCGGGTCTTCATAGTTGCAAGCCAGATACAGCAACGCCTTGGGGTGATACACCGTCGTCGCATCCGAGAATACGATCACCTCGTTGCGGCACTCCTTGGCCCCTTCGTTCTGGGCATGCGTCTTTCCCCTCCGGTCCGTAATCCGCAGCAGGCGCACTCGCGAGCCGGCGAAGCTCTTCACAATCTCGTCGGTCCGGTCGGTCGACCCGTCCGACACCACGATAATCTCCAGCTTCCCGGCCGGATACTCTGCCGCCAGCGTCTCCCGGATCTTCCGGCCGATGCTGGCCTCTTCGTTATACGCGGCGATGAGAACCGAAAGGCTGGGACAGTAGCCCGGCTCCCGCTGCGGGCGGCGGCGGAACAGCGCCAGGAAGCCCAGCAGCGCGGGGTAACCTATGTATACGTAGAAAAGCACCGAGACAGAGATCCAGAAAAGGACCTGCGCGACGTCCGAACAGATAATATTAATTTGCATCCAGGCGGAGGTCATCTCAATCCCGTTGGACTCTTTGTGCCGGCCCGGGAGATCATTCCCGAACGGTTTCCCAGATCAGATACTTCTTCCCACGAAACAACTCGATAATGCTGAAGAACGCCGCCGCGTTCAGGGTGCAGAAATACAGCGGCATGCCCAAGGGCTTCCATCGCCGGTGCAGCGGCACCAGCATCGACAGCAGCCCAAAAACATAAAACAGCGCCTGGAACAGAAACAGGTACCGGATCCCCCCTCGGCCGGCCAGCATCGCGCTGCTCGCGAACAGCAGAATCAGGAAGAACGGAACCATCCACCGCAGCACTTTGTGGGAAAGGAGCTGGAACGAGATCCACCCGTGCTTCCACGGCTCCAGAAGCTCCGGGACGCTCAGAACTCCGCGAATCCCGTGGATCACGACCCGGACCCGCATGCCGAATTCCTCGGCCACCGATTTGGTGGTTTGCTCGGAGGCCAAGGCCCGGTCCTCAAAGACCACCCGGTAGCCTTTCTTCACCACGTGCAACGGCTCCACCAGATCGCTGCACAACTCTTCCTGGAGCGGGGTGTAGAGGTCCCGGCGCACGGAGTAGATGCAGCCGGAGGAGCCGGTGAGGCTGGCGATCCGGGACTGGAGCTTCTTGATCAGGTTCTCGTAGTTCCAGAACACGATCGATCCCCATCCCGTCGGCGACTGCCCCTCCGGATCGAAGTACTTGTATAGCCCGCTCACCGCCCCCACTCGCGGGTCTTCGTAGTTGCAAGCCAGATACAGCAACGCCTTCGGGTGATACACCGTCGTCGCATCCGAGAACACGATCACCTCGTTGCGGCACTCCTTGGCCCCTTCGTTCTGGGCATGCGTCTTTCCTCGCCGGTCCGCAATCCGCAGCAGGCGCACTCGCGAGCCGGCGAAGCTCTTCACAATCTCGTCGGTCCGGTCCGTCGACCCGTCCGACACCACGATAATCTCCAGCTTCCCCGCCGGATACTCGGCCGCCAGCGTTTCCCGGATCTTCCGGCCGAAGCTGGCCTCTTCGTTATACGCGGCGATGAGAACCGAAAGGCTGGGACAGTAGCCCGGCTCCCGCTGCGGGCGGCGGCGGAACAGCGCCAGGAAGCCCAGCAGCACGGGGTAGCCGACATACACGTAGAACAGGGCGGCCGCAGCCAGCCAAAACAGCGCCGCTGCATAGGCGGAGGGGCTAAGGCTGTCAGTCCAGGAGGCGGTCATACAACTTCACTAACTCCTCGATCATGACCCGGTCGGTAAACCTCGCCGCGACGGTCTCACGGGCCGCCCGGCCCATGTCCCTTGCCAGCGCCGGCTGGCGCAGGAGAGTCAGAATGCGCTCAGCCACAATCTGCGGGCTTTCGCTCGGCGTCAAGAACCCGCTGCGACCCTCCTCCAAGGCCTCCCCATTCCCGCCAACCCGCGTGGCGATACAGGGCAGCCCGCACGCCATGGCTTCCAATAGAGCGTTGGAGAACCCCTCGCTCCGAGAAGTCAGGCAGAAAACGTCGCACATCTTCAACAAGGAAAAGACTTCGCCACAGGCCCCCAAAAACCTGACATTCGACGCGACGCCCAGCTCCCGGGCGAGGCGCTGGAGCTCCTGGAAATGCTCCGGCTCCCGGACCTCGCCGGCCACCAGAAAAGCGGCGCGGGGAAATTCCTTGCAAACCAGCGCCGCCGCCCGGATGAAAATGTCCATCCCTTTCACCCGCCGGATACCGCCGACCGTTACCACCAATGGCGAAGCGCCTCCCAGATCGAGTGAGGCGCGCAATCGCTCCGTGCCGTTCGCGGCCGCGATCCGCTCCACGTCGATGCCGTTGTATAGCGTCACCACCTTGCCCGGGTCGAGGCCGTCCTCCAGGATTGAGAACCTTCGCACTTCTTCGGAGACCGTCTGCACCTGGTCAAACAAGGGGCTCAGGACGCGATAGGCGAACCGGTGTTTGGGGCTACGCAGGATGCCCATGTCGCGGCGGCTGGAAACCAGAACGCGGCAGCCGCTCAGCTTGGCGACCGGGCCGCCCCAAAGATCCGAGGTCTCGAAGAACGAATGCACGATCGCAACGTTCTCGGAACGAATGAGCCTCCGCAACCGCAGCGCCGTTCGCAGGGCGTTCCAGTCGTAGGTCTTGCGCAGCGGGAAAACATGCAGCGGGCACGGAAACTCGCCCAGAATCTCCAGCTTCGGGTTGACGCGGAAGGTCGCCACCAAGCATTGATACCTGTCGGGAGGCAGCAGGCGGACCGTCCGGAGGAGCGCGCCCTCCGCCCCGCCCAGACTGCACAGTTCATCGATCAGGAAAAGAACCTGCCTGCTCACGCTACACCGCCGGGGCGCCAACCAACTGCGGCTCCCGCTCCTCAATCGCCGCCGCCTCCGCCGGCTGAGCGCCTTCTTCCTGCTCAGCCAGCGTGTAGGCCCGGACCACTACGGCGGCCAAAGTCCAGGTGAAACCGCTGATCTGCAGATAATTCCAGCGGTCGCCGAAAAAGTTCGCTACGAACACGCACACCATCCAACCCGCAAACCCCAGCCCGAGAGAGGCGAGAAGCGGGTCTTTGGCGAACCGAAACAGCCCGTACCCCAGGCGATACATCTTCGCCAGCATCCACAGAAACAGAGACAGCCCCACGATCCCGATCTCTACGAGAATCTTGAGGTACAGGTTGTGCGTGTCCCGATAGGGGCCGACCCGGCCCATTCCGGCATAGGTATTGAAGCCGGTGCCGAACAGAGGATCTCCCTCGAACGCTCGAATGGCATCGTCCCACAGAATCACGCGGCTCTCCGCCGAATGATCCAGCTCTCCACCCTGGTACGTCATAAAGATTCGTTCCTGGACGGAAGTCGGAACCACCGCTTGCCAGACCACCGCAAACAGGGCCAGAACGATCAGGAGTTTTCTTTCCTTGAAGACACCCAGGAACAGCCACCCGCACAAGAAGGCGACGTAGCCCCCTCGCGAGAAGCAAAACAGCAGGCAGTATACGGCCGACAGCGCCAGGCCAAGATAGCCCAGCTTGAGGAGGCGTCTTTTCTCAAAGGCGGCCAGAGCCAGCAAGAAGATGCCAGCCTGGGCCTCGAATGCGGCGAGTCCATTCGATCCGGCCCAACCCATCGCGCCCTGATACCGCAATTCCTCGTTGAAGTGGGAGAAGTCTCGCCCGCGGGTCGTCCGATAGAAACTGCCGTTGAGGAGCACCACCGACCCGGCCATCAGCACCAGGAGAAGCATCAACTGTTTCCTGCTTTTGATCGAGCTCAGGACCAGAGGCAGCAGCAGGAACATGGCCATGTCGTTCTTCCAATCCTGCAGGCGCCGGTCGTTAAACCACCAGGGCATGGAAGCTCCCAAGTAGAAGGATCCCCTCCAAAGCGACAGATAGGAGAACAAGCCGAAAATGACCAGCAACCAGTTCAGAGGCGTCTTCGGCACGATCGACTCGCCGCGCCGCAACAACCCGAGAACCACGCCCAGCAACATCCAGTCCACAAACAACTCGCCCTGCGGAAAAGGATGGAGCAGGTAGCGCACGGTCTGCAGGGGAAGCAGCCACACCAGGTAATAAACACCGATCTGGGGCCGCCAAAAGACGGACAGGAGAAAGGCGACAATCGCCCCGGCGTACAGCACATAGGGGACGTAGCTGTGAAGACCGAGATGAAGACCGAGATGCATACTAGCTCTGCCGCCCGCCCCGGGCGCGGGCCTTCTGAAGAATTTCCTGATCGATTTGCCGGAGCAACTCCGCCCTGGTTTTCCAGTCGAATTCAGCGCGGGCGCGGCGGAGGCCGGCGTCGCCCAACTTGCGGCGCAGGGGCTCGTCTGCGAGAAGCTTCTTCAAGGCGGCGGCCAGCTCATCCACATCGTCCGGACTGGCCAGAAGGCCGGTGACACCGTCCACGACGGCCTCCACGGCGCCTCCCGAGCGGCCGCCCACCACCGCTTTTCCGGCCGCATTCGCCTCGACAAACACCATGCCGAACGACTCGATGTCGCCGCTCTCCGACTCCCGGTTGGCCATAACGAAGAGATCGCAGAGATTGTAGAAATCCCCCAGGCGTTCGTTGGGGACGTCGCCCACAAAAGCGACCACCTGGCCCAGCCCCAACTTCGCCGCGAGGGATTGGAGCCGCTCTTTTTCCGGACCCTCGCCGACGATCAGGTAGCGCAGCTTGGGAACCTCGCGGACGATTTTGGCCACCGCCAGCAGCACGTTCCGGTGCCCCTTGCGCGGCACCAGCCGGGCCGCGGTCAGCAGAACCGTTTCGCCATTTGGACAGAAGCGCGCCGCCAGCTCGGGATCGCGCGGCCGCGGGCGGAACCGCTCGAAATCCACGCCCGGCGTTATCTTGTGGATCCTGTCCGGGGCGATTCCGATCCGCAGCAGATTTTGCCGGGCGAATTCGTTCGCCGCCACCACCGCGTCCGCGCCGTGATAGATGTGATCGCGAACCATCGGCTGATATCGCCGGCGATCGGTCTGCGCGATCTCGTCGCCGTGGCAGTAGACCAGATAGGGAATCCCCAGCAGGCGCTTGAACCACAGGCTGATCACACCCGGCGGATAGAGATCGCCGCAATGAATGAGATCGGTCGCTTCCCGATGCACCAGCCAGAAGGCGTGGGCCAGCGGAAAAATGACTTTCGGAAGCTGG
>JBGOUJ010000332.1:0-8641 GCA_041477005.1 Terriglobia bacterium
GTGCCTGGAGCAGCCATCACGGCCAAGCACGACAGCACAGGTCAGAGCCGCGAGGCCCAGACCAGCGCGGCGGGAAACTACACCATCACCAACCTGCCGATCGGCAGTTACACGATCTCGGCCGGCGCGACCGGTTTCAAAACCACCGTCCTCTCCGGCGCCACGTTGCAGGTCAACCAGCAGGCGCAAATCGACATTGTTCTGGAGATCGGCTCGCTCGCCGAGACGGTCAGTGTGACCGAAGCCGCGCCACTGCTGCAAACTACAAGCACGGCGGTCGGCCAGGTGATCGAGAATCGCTCGATTGAAAGCCTGGCGCTGAACGGGCGCCAGTTCTGGCAGTTGGTCGCGCTGACTCCCGGCGCGACCTACAATCCGGGAGGGCAGACCACGAACACCAAAGGCAGCTCCATCCGTGGCACGGTGGTGAGCGTGGATATTAACGGCTCCGGGCGCATTTACAACAACTGGCTACTGGATGGCGCTGACATCACTGAATACCAGCTCGGCGGCACGAACTTGCAGCTTAACGTGGACGCGCTGCAGGAGTTCAAAGTCATGTCGGCGGACATGTCGGCTGAATACGGGCACGGGGTTTCGGTGATCAACGCCACGCTCAAGAGCGGCACCAACGAGTACCACGGCACGGTATTCGAGTTTTTGCGCAACGATAAGGCCGACGCGCGCAACTTCTTCGCCAATCACAAAGACAGTTTGCGCCGCAACCAATTCGGCTTCACTTTCGGGGGGCCTATCCGCAAGAACAAGGTGTTCTTCTTTTCCGACATGGAGAGCACGCGCCTGCGGCAGGGCACGGTGTTCAACGATATCGTGCCGGGCAATGCCCTGCGGAGCGGCGACTTCAGTGCGCTGCTGACCACTTCGCGGCCGGTGCAATTGAAGGACCCGCTGTCGGGCGCAGCTTTTTCCGGCAACATCATTCCCCAGAGCCGGATGTCGCCCCAGGGGCTGTTTTTCCTGAAGTACATGCCCACCACCAGTGAGGCGAATTTCAACGCGCCGCTGGCCGTGGGCACGGAGAAGGGAGACATCAAGGTCGATGCGCAGGTCACCAGCAAGAATCAGTTGATGATCCGTTACTCGATAGGCGACAACCGCGAGCAAGATCCCAACCAGTACCCCGCCCTCAAGCAGTTCGACCTGACCAGCCGGGTAATGAGCGGCGCATTTTCCTGGACCCACCTGTTCAATCCTCGCTGGCTGAACGAGGCGCGCTTCGGATATTACCGGAGCTTCTTCCTGTTCGGACAAGCCCTTCCCGGCACCAACTTCGACCAGCAGGCCGGCATCACCGGATTTGCGGAAACCCTGTTCGGGGTGGTTCCCAGCTTTCCACGAATCGATCTGGCGGGCTACACAGGATTTCAAGGTTCCGGCTTCGACAACAGGCCTAAATCGAACCGCGTCAAGACCTGGCAATACACCGACAGCATCAGTCACACGGCAGGCAAGCACGATATGAAGTTTGGCGGCCAGCTTTACCACCACGTCACCGCCTCCATTACCGGCGGCTCGGGGCCGGAAGGAATTTTCGCTTTTAACTCGACGTTCAGCGGCGACGCGTTCGGAGACTTCCTGCTCGGCTACCCGGACAGCGTGGGCCGCGGCTTCTTCAATTACCTGTGGGGCATGTACGCCGATATCTGGCACGCCTACTGGCAGGACAACTATAAGGTGCGCCCCAATCTCACTTTGAATATCGGCCTTCGCTTCGAGCACAACCCCTTCTTTACAGGGCTTCGCGGGCAGACGACGGCGCTGGATTTTCAGACGGGAAAGCTCGTGATCCCCATGCAGAATGGGAAGATGCTCGACACCACCGTGCAGCCGCAGATTGCGCAGATCCTTCCCAAATTTCAGGACCGGATTGAAGGCTCGGACCAGCTCGGGCTGCCGGTCTCGATCCGGAAGCCGGAGAATGACTGGGCGCCGCGCGTGGGGTTTGCCTGGCGGCCGACCAAGTCGGACCGGGTGGTAGTGCGGGGCGCTTACGGCATCTTCTACATTTTCCTCGATACGAACATTCCGGGGAACGTGGCGCAGACTCCGCCCTATCAGGCCAACCAAACCATGGTCAACACCCGCCCGCTTCCCACCTCGACCTTTGCCGATCCCTTTCTCGGCCAGCCCATCGTGCCCGGCAATCCCAACCCGGGCGCGCCATGCGCGTTCGGATTCGCCGCTCTTTCCTGCGCCACACCCACCTTGAGCACCACCACTACACAACTTAAACAGAGCTACATGCAGGAGTGGAACTTCTCGGTACAGACGCAGTTGACTCACAACCTGAGCCTCGACGTGGCCTACGTCGGGAATACCACCATTCGCAGCGCGCAGTCGGTTTCAGAGAATGATCCGCCGCCCGGTCCTGGTTCCTCGGTTCAGGCGCGCCGGCCGCTTCCCCAGTGGGGGCCAATCTCTTTGAAAGAGCTGCGCGGCTCGGGGAATTACAACAGCCTTCAGGTAAAAGTGGAGAAGCGATTTTCGCAGGGTTTCCAGATGCTGGCTGCTTATACCAATTCCAAGTGCATCGATCACGGAAGCGATCAGGGCGGCCCGCCGACCAGCCTCTTTTATGTGGTGAACCGCGCCACCTGCGACTTCAACATCTCCCAGAACCTGGTGGTCAGCTCGGTCTACGAGCTGCCCTTTGGCGCCGGCCGCCGTTTCCTGAACTCCGGCAGGTTCGTCAATCACGTGCTGGGGGGATGGGAAGTGGCCGGCATCCTGACGCTCCGTACCGGGTTGCCATTCACACCCACGATCAGCAGCGACCGGGCCAATACCGGGGTCGGCAGCCAGCGTCCCAACCGGCTCGGCCAAGGCTCCTCGTCCGATCCTACTCCGACGCTCTGGTTCAACCCCAACGACTTCGCCGTGCCGGCGCAGTTCACCTACGGCAACTCGGGTCGCAATATCCTGAACGCAGACCCACTGCGGCAGCTCGACCTGACGGTGTTGAAGCGCTTCCGCATCACGGAGCGAAAGGGACTGGAATTTCGGACGGAGTTCTTCAATTTTCCGAACCACGCGGTATTCGCCATTCCGGTGACGACTATCGATTTGGCGACAGCCGGCCGCGTGACCAGTACGTTGAACAGCTCGCGAGTTCTCCAGTTTGCGCTGAAGTTTTCGTTCTAGGCGCCCGGGGCGCCTCGCTGCCGCACGTTCTGTGCTATCCTCATGGCGGCTCCGCTCGATACGGTTTTGCCTCTCGAAGGCGTCTGGGCCGTTCATCGGCCCCACTGAGGCTGGCTTGCCAGACCTCGCATATACCGGCGAGCGGAGCCACTGCTACGCACACCTCGTTCCTTCGGAGGCAGCATCCCTAGAAGTCATTCCACTTCGTCTACGATACAGCAGCGACTGGAGTCCGAAGCGGATGGAGTAAAAGATGGTGTGATATGGGTACCACAAACGATTCGCGCCGGGAATTTCTGAAGCAGGGGGGCAGTGTGATCGCGGCTGGAATGTCGGGCATGCGCGCCGCCCAGCCGCCGGGGCGGACGCCCGTGATCGATTGCCACGTTCATGCCGGCCACGCTCCAGGGTTGACGGACCCCTGGACGGCCATCGCCGATCCGGAGGAGATCCTGCGGAGGAACAGCGAAGCCGGCATCGACCAGAGCGTGATCTTCCCAATCTCGAATGACACTTTCGAAAAGGCCAACCAGGAGATCGCTGAAATCTGCCGCCGCCATCCGGGCAGATTCATCGGATACGCCAAGCACGATCCGGTCAACGAGAAGGGCCGGATCCGGGCGATGCTGCTGCACGAGTGCCGCGATCTGGGTCTGCGCGGCCTGAAGCTCCACGTGCACCCCGGCCCGGAGGTTCTCGACACCGTGGCCGAGCTGGGCATTCCGATCCTCTACCACCCCAGGCGCGTGGCGTTATTTGAGGAAATCTCCAGAGACTATCCCACCATCGACTTCATACTGGCTCACCTGGGCAGCGATCTCTCTTCGGACTGGCGGGAGCACCTCGCCGGCATCGACATGGCCCGGCGCCATCCCAACGTCTACCTCGACACGGGCGCCGTAGTGCTCACGCGTTACATCGAGCAAGCGATTCGGGAACTCGGCGCCGGGAAAGTCATCTACGGCAGCGACGAGCCGGAGGTGGATTGCCGCCTGGAGATCTTCAAGATCCGCATGCTCCGGCTCCCGAAGCAGCAGGAGGAGATGATCCTCGGCGGCAACATGCAGCGCCTGCTCGGAAAGTATCGAGGAGGCGCCGCATGATTGTCGACAGCCACGCCCTGGTGGGCAAGGGAGTGACCTGGGCGGATCCGGAACGCGAAGTGACTTATGACCCGAGCGAGCTTCTGGAGCAGGCCGCGCGGGCGGGCATCGACCGGCTCTGCGTTCTGTCGCCTCGCGCGAACGACTACCGGGCGGCGAACCAATATGTCGCCCACGTCTGCGAACAGCATCGGGACAAGCTGATCGGATTCGCGGTCCACAATCCGAAGAGCGAGGCCGGCCGCGTCGCTCAGATGTTGGCCGATGAGGTCCGCTCCATGGGGCTTCGTGGGGTGCGGTCGGATGGACCTCCGACGCGGGAGCTGGTGGACACGGCCGCTGATCTGCGGATTCCGGTGATTTACTACCCCAAGTTGAACGCCGGCCAGACCCCCGCTCGCTGGTATTACACCCTGGCCGCGGCGTACCCGCAGGTAACTTTCATTCTTCCGCACCTGGGCCAGTATCGGTCCTCGGCCTGGTGGGGACACATGGAGGCGCTGGACCTGGTGAAGAGGTATCCTAACGTTTACGTCGACACTTCGGGGATCGGCAGCCTGAAGTATCTCGAAATGGCGGCGCGGGAACTCCCGCCGGAGAGAGTCCTGTTCGCCTCGTTTGCGCCGGAACTCGATCCGGGAGTGGGGATGGAGAGCATCCGGCTGCTGAAGCTCCCGCCCGAGAGGCACGCGAAGGTGATGGGCGGGAACCTGCTCGAGCTGCTTGGAAAAAGGGGGGGCTAATCCAATTTTGGGGCCTTCCATGCGGCGTGAGTGCCGCGGAACTACAGGTGCCAGGGGTTAGACGCCAGGGGCCGAGCCGCCATGCAAGGTTCAACGAAGGAGTTCTGACATGAGACTGATAATACTTTCCCTGCTTGCGACCGCCGCCTTGGCGGCCGACGCGGCGAAGCCGGCGACTACGGAGCAGACCGGACGAAACCGGATCGTGCGAGTGGTCACGGTGAGCCAGGCGGAACTTGACAGGAAATCAGCCCATGTCCTGGAAGCGACCGTGGAGCGGCTGGACCAGGCCGCTTCCTTTCAGCCGGACATTGCCTGCCTGCCGGAGGTGTTTTCACAGCGGCCGGCGGAGCCGGCGCCGGGGCCGGTGACGGAACGGCTCTCGCGCTGGGCCCGCGAGCACTCTTCTTACATTGTGGCCGGGCTGAAGACCAACATTGGCGGAAAGGTCTACAACTCGGCGGTGCTGATCGACCGCAAGGGGCGGATTGCCGGCCGGTACGACAAGATGCATCCGACGGAGGGCGAGTTGCAGGAGGGGATCGTTCCGGGGGAGACGGATCCGCCGGTGTTTGAAACCGATTTTGGCATCATCGGGATCCAGATCTGCTTCGACGTCAACTGGTGGGACAACTGGAAACGGCTGAAGCAGAAAGGCGCCAAGATCATATTCTTCCCGTCGGCCTTTCCGGCTTACCGGCAGGTTGGGGCTCTGGCGCTGATGAACCAGACTTACGTGGTTTCCTCCGCCGAAAGCCGGTCCTCGAACATATACGACATCACCGGCCAGGTGCTGGCAACTACCGGGCATGCGCAGCAGTGGGCGGGGGCGGCGCTGCCGCTCGGGAAGCGGCTCTTCGAGGTCGATTTCCACATGCAGAAAGCGCGCGCGATCCAGCAGAAGTACGGGCCGAGGGTCGAGGTGGTGTGGTTTCACGACGACGACTGGTTTACCCTGGCGTCCGTGGACCCGAACCTGACGACGGAGGACGTGATCGCGGAGTTTGGCTTGACGCCGCTCGACGACTACCGGGTTCGGGCGAACAAGGCGGCCGACAAAGCGCGAGCTACAGCGAGCGGGCGCTGAGTGGTTGGTGCAGCTACAATGGGTCTTATGGGCGCGGCCGCAGCCCCCGACCCCATCTACGATGCTGTTATTGTCGGCGCCGGCCCCACCGGCCTGGCTTGCGGCATCGAGATTCAGAATCGCGGCCTGCGCGCCGTGCTGATCGAGAAAGGCTGCCTGGTCAACTCGCTCTATCACTACCCGCCTCACATGACGTTCTTCACCACCCCGGAGCTGCTCGAGATCGGCAATCTGCCCATGACCAGCATTCGCGAGAAGCCCACGCGCACCGAGGCGCTGAAATACTACCGCCGCGTCGCCCAGCACCATCGCGTCGATGTCCGCCAATACGAGCGCGCCGAGCGCATCGAGGGCGAAGACGGCGATTTCCGGGTCTCGACCATCGACCGCCACCAGCGCCCACTCACCCACCGCGCCCGCAAGGTCATCCTGGCCACCGGCTACTACGATCTGCCGAACCGCCTGAATCTTCCCGGCGAAGATCTGCCCAAGGTGATGCACTATTACCACGAGCCTCACCCTTATTACGACACCGATGTAGCGGTAATCGGCGGCAAGAACTCGGCGGCCATCGCCGCGCTCGAGCTGTTCTGGACCGGCGCCCGCGTCACGCTCATCCACCGCGAGCCGCAACTGAGCGACAAGATCAAGTACTGGATCAAGCCCAACATCGAAAACCGTCTGAAAAGTGGCGAGATCACGGGCTACCTGAGCTCGACGGTGGAGGAGATCACCCCCGAGTGCATCCGCTTGCAGACCCCCGACGGGACGAAGTGGCTCCCGAACGACTTCGTCTTCGCCCTGGTCGGCTACCACCCGGACATCGAGTTCCTGCGGGAAACCGGGATCGAATTCGACCCCGCGACCCAGCGCCCCCGCAGCAACCCGGAGACGCTCGAAAGCGACCGCCCCGGCGTCTATCTGGCCGGCGTCCTGGTGGCCGGGATGCACACCAACGAGATCTTCATCGAAAACGGCCGCTTCCACGGCGGCCAGATCGCCCAAGACATCGCCGTCCGCCTAAAGCGCTGACCCCGCCCTGCTAGACTGGAGGAGGATGCCTTCCAAGATCCACGACGTCCTCCATGCCGCTTCCGCCATCGCCAAGGGCATGGGGGTGACGTTCGGCGAGATGCTCTCGCCGACCGTAACCGAAGGCTATCCTGACGAGCCCCCAAGGTTCGAGGAGCGGTTCCGGGGCCTGCACGTGCTGCAGCGCGACGAGAACGGTCTCGAAAAATGCGTGGCCTGCTTCCTCTGCGCCGCCGCCTGCCCGGCGAATTGCATCTACATCGAGGCCGCCGAAAACGCCCAGCAGCAGCGGATCAGCGCCGGCGAGCGCTACGCCGCGGTCTACAACATCGATTACAACCGGTGCATCTTCTGCGGCTACTGCGTGGAGGCGTGTCCGACGGATGCGATCACGCACGGGCACGGGTTCGAGATTGCCACGTTTAACGCCAGCAACCTGGTGTACCGCAAGGAGCAATTGCTGTCGCCCATGCCGGCCCACCTCGGGGCCAACGCGGTATTCAACCGCGCCGAGGTGGAGAAAAATCCGGAGCGTTACAAGCTGAGCGATACGCCGGCGGCGGGCAAGATATAGTTTCCGTTTCAGTTTCAGTTTCAGAAAAGCCCGGCGAGAGGTCGGGCGTTTTTGTTGCAGTAGGGGTCCCCTCGGCTGCGCTCGGGGCAGGCTCTTCGACTCGGTCGCAACACGCCCAAAACCGGGGCGCGTTGGATCCTTCGACTTCGCTCAGGACAGGCTCTCGCTCAGGATGACAGCGTTAAAGGTTGGTTAGTACACTGGGATTTCGAGACCACTCATCACTTATGTCTGATTTCTTAAAAACCGTGCGGGAGCGTGTGGTCATTTACGACGGCGCGATGGGAACGTCCATCCAGGCGCGGAACCTGTCGGTCGACGACTACTGGGGCAAAGAGGGGTGCAGCGAGATCCTGGTGCTGAGCCGGCCGGACGTCATCCGCGACATCCATGCCGGCTATTACCAGGCCGGATGCGACGTGGTGGAGACCAACACCTTCGGCGCGACGCGGATCGTGCTGGGCGAATACCAGCTTGAGGACAAGGTCGGGGAGATCAACCGGGCGGCGGCGAAACTGGCGCGCGAGGTGGCGGCGGAATTTTCCAACGGCAGGAAGCGGCTGGTGGCGGGGTCCATCGGCCCGACCACCAAGCTGCCGTCGCTGGGGCATATCTCGTACGACGATATGACGGCCGTGTACCTGGAGCAGGTGCTGGCGCTGATCGAAGGCGGCGTCGACATCCTGCTGGTGGAAACATGCCAGGACCTGCTGCAGGCAAAAGCGGCGCTGGCGGCGGTGTTCGACGGCATGAAGCAGGCTGGCAAGCGGCTGCCGGTGCAGGTGCAGGTGACGCTGGAAGCCACCGGAACGATGCTGCTGGGCACGGAAATCGGGGCGGCGCTGACGTCGCTGGAGCCGTTCGATGTGGACGCCATCGGGCTGAACTGCGCCACCGGGCCGAAAGAGATGAACGATGCCGTGCGCTACCTCGGCATCAA
>JBGOUJ010000333.1:0-8638 GCA_041477005.1 Terriglobia bacterium
AGTTCTCAGCGGATCCTTCAGTTTGGGTTGAAGCTTCTGTTCTGATATCGAGCGGCCTGTTAACGCCCAATCATGTTGTCGCAGATTTCCGCCAAACAGCCGTTTACTTTTTACAGGGTCCGACCGGATCGCCTTCCTTCTGGCACTCGGATTCCTGCCAAAGCAGGGCGATGCGGCCGAGGCGCCGGCGAATGTCCATTGTCTCGGCCGCTTCGAAAGCTTGCTGCAAGTATCGCTCGCATTCCTCCCGGCGCCGGAACCAGTTCTCTTTGGCGGCTTCGAGGGCCAGCCAGTGCCGGATCATAGGTTCGGCCGCGCGGCCGTAGCTGCGGCGGCAGAAGTCTTCCAGAGTGTCGCGCCAGGGTGAATCCGGGTTCCAGGCGAGCCGGGCGTACACGTACATATTCTCCTCGTGCCAGTCGGCGATTTCGGATGAGACCCGGCTTAATCCGAGTTCGTGACGATAGAACCGCAGGTCGGCGGCCATCGTTTCTAAAATTGGAAACTGCCAGCGAGGGCGGTTCGTGCCCAGGGTCCACCAGAGAGAATAGTAATCCCAGACGTAAAAGTTCTTCGACCACGACAGCCACTTGCGGATCTCGCTCAGATACTCCCGGTTCACCCGGTTGTCCGCGTCGTTGAGGGGCCGGAAGTAGCCTCCCACGGCGCCGAGCTTGAAGGGCGCCCTCTGGATCGGCGCGAATGCGACCAGCACGTTCGGCTCCGGGGTCACACCCGTGGGGGCGTCGATCAGCTCGATGTAGGCCAGATGATTGATCAACACCTTGGGATGGGTCTGCCGCAGCCGGCGTGCCACTTCGTTGGCGAACTTCACGGCCGCATTGGAAAAGCTGATGGTCGGCGGGTACGCGCCCGGTGACTGGCTGACGCTGAGATGGAGCGGTCCCTCCATCTGCAGGCATTCCGGCGTTGTGCAGATCGCCGGCCGGTCGTTCATCCAGACCGTAACGATCGAGATTTCGGGATTCTGATTGAGGAACTCGCCGATATTGCCGGCCATCACCTCGGCCACTTCCGGGTTGGCTATGTTGAGCGACTGCGGCTTGCCGTCTTGAATGGTGGAGTAATACTCCGGATGTTCCTTGTAATATTTATCGGGCGGGACCCAGGCGAAATAGGAATGCCCTCCATAGTGCAGACCTAACCCGCGCTTGACGATCTCGGGAACAATCTCCCGCCGCGAGTGGACCTTCTCCCACAGCCCGGGACCCCCTTCGTTCAAGCACGGATGAACCCAGTTGAGGCGGTTCTTCGCGGCCCAGTCGATGCGGTCTTTCGTGACCTGCATCAGCGCGTAGGGAAAGAGCGTATCCCCCCGAAGCCGGTCGTTGAGCTGACCGTCAGCATACGGGAACAGAGAAATGGCGCGATAGGTGAACGCAGGCGATTCTAGATCCTCGTCCGAATCCAGTATCGTGATTTCGTTCGCTCTAGGAACATAATCGTCGCCGGGCGCGATCCAGCCGCAGCCCAGGTGCTTCTCGAGAAAGCGGTAGACGCTGTAAAGCGTGGCTCGCGGAGAAGCGCCCGCGAGGGAAATGTTTCCTGCCGCGATTCGGATCAGGTAGGAGTCCTCACCTCTGCCCTTCAGCGCATCGGCCCCGCCGGCGATCTGCCCGACCCAAATCGTCTTCGTTGCCCGCGGATGGTCCATTATGGGCAGCTCCGCTCCGGAAATCAGCCGCACGTACTTTTGCAACTCTTGCGCGGCGAACCTCTCGGGAGCCGCGGCCTGCCGGCTGCTGATGATGGCGTAATCCGAGCGGCCATTGACGGCGAGCGTCAAGCGCGCGGCGAGCGCCACGGCCTGTACCGAGAAAGAGAAGCCGATACCGAGCAGCAGGCTCGCCAGTCGCACGTTACGAATCTCTCCGCATCAAAACAGGAACTTCAGCGCGAGTTGGACAATGCGCGTATTGGCGCTGCCACCACGCGCCAGGCTGGTGATCTTCCCGAACGTCGGACCTCCGAGAGTGTTGCCCGGCTTGCCGAAATAGGGAGTGTTGGCCAGGTTCAAGAAGTCGGATCGGAACTGCAGCCGCTTCTGCTCATGGATCGGGAAATCCTTTGCCACGGACAGGTCGAAGTCCACTAGCCCGGGACCTTGAACCGTGTCGCGTCCGGCATTTCCCCACTGGTAGAGCGGCGTGAGCGCGTAGCACGAGGTATCGAACCAGCGGCTCAGGGTCCGGGCGCTCCCCAAGTCGCCGTTGCAGACGCGATCGGGGCGGGTATCGCCCTGATCGGTGTTCGACCGATTACCAGACTGCCTTGCAGTGGTAGGCATGCCCGACATGAACGTCGTCACGCCGGAGAGCCGCCAGCCCCCCAGGGCGCCTTCGGTTATGGGATTCGCATGAGTCATCCAGCGCTTTCCTCTACCGAACGGCAACTCGAAGACGTAACTGGTGACGAAGCGGTGCCTGGCATCGTCGGAGGCCCTTCCTTTGTCCGCGCGGATGTTCAGGGGATCCTGCACGATGTTCTGCCCGGCAAAACCGTCGGCGAGCGCGGAAGCATTGTCGATGTGCTTGGCGAAGGTGTAAAACGAGAGGACCGTGAAGCCGGCGGAGAACCGTTTCTCGAATTGGGCCCGGAAGGCATGGTAGGTGGAGGTGGCGTTGGTTTCGCCGTAGAAGATGGGGCCTGGATCCAACGGGTAAGGCCTGCGGGGCGCGAAGGGGCCGGGGCCGGGCCGGGACACGTTGAACCGGTCGAGAATATCCAAGTGCACCGCTGTATTGCCGATATAGGTGAGCTGCACGATGGAGTTCGGAGCGACCTCGCGCTGGATGTTCAGGTTCCACTCGTTCACGGCCGCATCTTTGAAATCCATTGGAGCCGCGGCTCCGGAGGTGGTCGAGGTCTGCCCGGCGATTAACTCCGGGATAAAGCCTTTGGCGAGGGTGGCAACGGCAGGGTTCGGGTTCTGGAACCCCTGGTCGACCTGGAAGGGAGGGCCGAAGGCGTCGTTGAAGCGGTCGTTCCAGGTGAGCAGGCTGTGAAACCTGCCGGCCGCCACGCGAACCACGGTCTTCTGGGAATGGAAGGGCCGCCACGCGATTCCCAGGCGCGGATCGAAGTTGAGGGGATTTCTGAACATGAGAGAGCGCGGGAAGCGAGCATCCCCGCCGAACACAAACTGAATTCGCGGCACGCCGTTCACGGGGCCGACGAAGAAGGATTGAATGCGGTTGCTGACTTCAAAGGGCTGGCCGTTGTAGGAATAAGCCAAGCCATAGTCGAGCGTGAGGTTGGGCCGCACCTTCCAGGTATCGCCGAAGTGCGCGTACATATGGTTTTCGTGCTCAATCGGGTTGGCGGTCTGAATCGTGCGGCTCAGGTTCCGCGGCAATCCCAATAAGAAATCGCCCAGCGGGTCGCCCGTGTAAGTTCCATCAAAGGCGTAGCGGCCACGCTCATTATTGGCGGTGAGCTGAATGATGATGGTGCGCGTGAAGTTGCCGCCCCATTTGAACGTATGGTCGCCCCGCACGAGCGTCATGTTGTCATTGATCTCGAAATGCCGCGTGCGGGAAATCCCCGGGGTGCTCCCCGTTTGGCCGAATCCGCTGAAGCCCTCGGCATATCTCACGATTTGGAAATTCGGAATGCCGAAGAAATCCCCCTTCGGGTTGGCCTGGAATTGGTCCAGAGGAAAGCCCAAACCTTGAGGCGTCAGGCCAGCGGGCCCGAGATTCTGACTGTCGGCGTTCACCCTGCTGTGGCCAAACCGAAAACTGTTGAAGAAACTCGGGGTACTGGCGTCAAACCCGATGACAACGTTTTCAGCGAGAGCGTGCGTCCCGGAAGAGTCAACCGTCACGAAGTTGGGGCTGGAAACGTCGGTGGGCTGCATGCTAAACCTCCCGAACATGCGCGCGAAAGAGCCGAAATTGTGGTCGGCCCTGGCGTTCACCTGATTGAATGAGCGGGTGGTGGATGTATTCTTGGTGAAATTGGGGAACCCGGACAGGTTCGGTGACGGAATGAGCTTCAGGACGTTGGCGGCGATGGGGTCAATCCGTGATTGGGGGATGGTGTTGTTCGGAAACGCGGCGCCAGTCGTAGGATCGAGGACCGGCGAGGGGTGCAAGATGGAATCCGTCAGGACACCCTGGCGGTCGTTCGAAGTCGGCACGCTGGTGCTCTGAGTCGCCGGCGCGATCGTCCGATAGCCTTCGTACGCAACGAAGAAGAAGGTTTTGTCGTGGATGATCGGCCCTCCCAGGGCGCCGCCGAACTGGTTCGACCGGGTCTCGGGCCTTACCAACGCAAAGGGGTTCCGCGCTTCCAGGTTGTCGTTGCGAAGGTAATCATAGGCGGCGCCATGGAAGGAGTTCGTGCCCGATTTTGTGCTGAGCAGAACTTGTCCGCCCGCCGTGCGGCTCAGTTCGGAGCTGAAGTTCTGGCTTTCGATCCGGACTTCCTGGAGCGTTTCGATGCTGGGGTAAAAGCCCGGCGTGCCGTAAATCGGAAAGGTCGTATGGGTGCCGTCGAGCTCGTACTCGTTCATTTCCGTGCGCATCCCGCTGAATGAGACGCCGATTGCGGGGCCCGAAGTAAGGATGGAAGATCCGGCATACTGCCCGGTCGGGGCAACCTGCGAACCCGGCGCCAGATACAGGAGTTGGTCGAAGCTGCGCCCCACGATGGGAATGTTCTCGACCTTCTTGTTCTCAATCACCTGGCCCAGGGAGGCGTCCGCTTCGCGCAAGAGCGGCGCCTCTGCCGTCACGCTCACGCTCTGAGAGACTTCACCGACCGAGAGGGTGAGGTCCAAAGTCCGGCGGTCGCCGACGTTGAGCACAACCCCGGTCCGGACCAGCTCCTGAAAGCCGCTCTTGACGACCGCGACCCGGTAAGGTCCGTAGGGGAGGTCGGCGATCACGTAGCTGCCGGCTTCGTTCGTGCTTACTGTCCGGCGGAGGCCCGTGTCGGTATTGGATGCCGTAACTTCGGCGTTGGGCACCGGCGCCGAACTGGGGTCGAGCACAGTGCCCCGCAGGGTCGCGGTCGTGGTTTGGGATTGCAAAACCAGGGAGCTGAAAACAAAGATCCCCAGCATGAGAACCAATGTCGATTTGTGCATTCTCATCGCATGCCTCTCCTTTGTCTGCGCTTGGTTCACCTCTTCGCGTCTGCGATCAGATCAAGCCCGACGGTCTGCAAATGGTCCTTCATGGCGCGCTCGGCCAATTCGGACTCGCCAATGCGAATGGCTTCATAAATTGTGCGGTGCTGGGCGATGATTTTAGGAACGTCCGGCGTGGTCTGGCCGGTGATTTCACGGCTCTTGAGCAATAGCGGGGCGAGCATTTCGGCCACGTCGCACAGCACCTGGTTGCCGGCTGCACGTAGGATGGCCTCATGAAATAAATAATCATGGCGCGCGAGCGTGCGGCGGTCGTGAGGACGGGCCTGCTGCGCCAAAAGCTCCCGCTCAATGGACTTCAACTGTTTTTCGTCGGACCGGCCGGCAGCCAGCGCGGCAGCGCGCGGCTCGATCATCTTTCTCACCTCGAGCAGCTCGATCAGGTTGAAGTTCGATTCGGTCAACTGCATGCGGGCGGGCCACCCGCCGCCCAGAGCTGCCAGCGACTTGACGTAAGTTCCGTCACCGCGCCTGCTTTCGATCACGTCGAGCACGCTAAGCGCCTTGATGGCCTCGCGAACGGCCGGTCTGCCGACCTTGAGCTGCACGGCCAACGCTCGCTCGGGAGGAAGCTTTGCGCCCGGCTGCAGCCGCCGCTTTTGGATGAGCCGGCGCACTTGGTCGAGCACATCCTTCCGGCGGGCGACGGCTGAGGAAGCACCACGCATGCAAGATAGGCAATACCAAAATACAAATTGGTATGACCAGACATTATCGGCCCAGAGTCTCCCCGTGTCAAGAACTAAAGTTGTCAGAACTAAAGTTGTCAGGGGCGCAAGACGGGCGGTTGTAGGTGGAAGACGACTTGGGGTCCAAGAATGCGTACTCGAACCAGAGAGAGATGCAGAGCGCTAGGTTGTTGCTCTGCGTCGGCTTGCGGGAAAGGCGCCGGCCGTTAACAGACCGGAGGGTGAGGCGTCGGGGTAAGGAACTTTGGCTCCCCGGGTGATTAACGAACCACAGCCCATCGGTTAACACCGACCTGTTAACCGCGCCCCCCGGTTGGCAAATTGATTGGGTACCTCAGGCGCGCGTTACGAACTCCCTGGCCCGTTTGGTTTACCGCAAGGGACGGTGCATTCGGGTTCGTCGCTGGCACCATACACCTGGCTACAGCGGCGGCATTGGCGATCTTGGTGCAGGTCCGGTTCGGCAGTCGAGGCCGAGAGCAAACGGGTCCTTCGTGCCCGCTTTACAACATGACTCCGGTGTTGTCGCGCCTGCCATGACCTCCAGGGGTCGCCGGCGGACGCGCCGGTTCAGTCCACGTAGACTAAGACGAGGCCTTCCGTGCCAGCCGAAATCCTTGGTAGGCAAGATAGCCCATGATGACGACGGCGATCTGGCTTGCCCACATGGGGACCGGAATGTCTCGAACAACGAACGCCACCCCGAAGACGACTCGGAGCAGGTGGCCGAGGGCGATGAGCCCAAAGACCACCCCCGCGATCAGCGAGAATACATGCTGGCTCATAACTGCCTCCGTCTTTCTTGTACACCCACGCCAAAATCCGCGCCACTCGCTCGATGCTGTCGATAGACGAAAAAAGAAGGCCAGCAAAGCGCTGGCCTTAAAGGGTATTTTGAGGACCAAGGGAGGCCACGGACTGCGGCAGGCTGAGTGGCTGGGGCTTTTAAGCCGGTCTCTCCGAATTTACCGCCAGAATCAGCGCCCGGATGAACCCGTGCGAAAACGTTCGTCCGAGTTTGCCACCCGGCAGCTCACCCGTCATGCGCGGCGTGTGATCTGAAACCAAGCCACCCTGATAGCCGACCTCCTTGTAGGCCCGCATTGCGGCGAGCATGTCCACGTCACCCTCGTCGATGAAGGTTTCCGTGTAGCGCGGTACGTGTCCGCGCACGCCTCGGAAGTGAACATGGTGGATCTTGCCCCGCCGCCCGATGCGCCGGATGGCATCGATGACATCCACTCCCATCTCGGTAACCGTACCCTGGCAGAAGGTAAAGCCGCTCGCCGGGCTGGGCACTGCATCCACGAATCTCTCGATGTCTTCGGTGTTCCGCAACAGGCGCGGCACGCCGCGCACCACCGCCTGTGGCGGATCCTTGGGGTGCAGCGAAAGCTTCACATACCCCCTCTCCGCCGCCTCCACGGCGGGTTTCAGGAAGTACATCAGGCGCGTCCAGAGATCGTCGTAGGAGATCGGGCCAAACTGGGCGAATGGCGGGGCGTCCTTGTCCAGTTCGTGATCGTATGCGGTGTAGGTGCTCCCGCCGCGCCCCGGAACGGTCTTGTAGCCCATGTCCGCGCCCCAGTCGGGCGTCCAGCGGTATTGGAAAACCGGGATGCCGGCCTCGCCCGCGGCGCGAATGCTCCGGCAGATGTTTTCGATGTCGCGGTCGCGCTCCGGCTTGCCGAGGATCGAATTCATCTCCCAGGCGAAGGGCACGGTGATGCAGGCCACTCGCAGCTCGAACTGGGCGCAGCGCTCTACCACGGCGCGCGTGTCGGCGGGCGACCAATAGCCTTTCTTGTCGCGATCCACGAAGTCGGAGCCTTGCAGATCCACCCATTTCAGACCCAACTGCGCGAGCCACCGCAGGGTGGCGTCGTCCAGGTTGCCGATGTTCTCCGCTACCTTCGGCTCCCATCCGAGCTTCGGCGCCGCGGCGGCTCGGCCGGAGGCAAACATTGCCACGCTCGTGCACTTCAGAACGTCTCTCCGTCGCATCGTCACACCTCCGGCAGTTCGTATCCCTTCCGGCGCGGGCGCGCCAGCAGGCGTGCGGCTTCTTCATCGCCCGGAATGGTTTCCTTCTCCGCGTCCCACCGGATTCTGCGCCGCGTCAGATACGCGATGTTGCCCAACTGGCAGCAGACGCTGACGCGCCGGCTGAATTCCAGATCGACCATCGGCTTTTTGCCTTCCTTGATGCAGTCGAGGAACATCCGCTGATAGGGACCATCCTGGCCGCCCTGAGCGTTGGCGCCGGGACCGGTGTACGCGACGCCGGCCATCTTCTCCACCGGAGGCTCCAGCGGAAACTCATACAGCCGGTACGGTTTGCTCCCGATGTTGCTGTAAATCTCGTAACCGAAACGGTCGATCACCAGCGTGGCTTGCTTGCCGTAGAAACAGATCCCGTGGTGGTAAGGCCGGCTTTGCAGGTGGTGGAAGTTGTTATAGCTGCGCTGGCGGTAAGTCAGCAGGAATCCGGGGAATTCCCAACTGGCTTCGAGCACGTCGGGCGTATCGGCGATATCGTCCACCACGAACGTGCCGCCGGTCGCGACCGCCGTCAGCGGCGTCGCATTGTTCATGGCCCACAGCGCGATATCGAGGTGGTGCGGACCCCAGTTCGTCAGGACGCCGCCGCCGTAGTCGAACCACCAGTTGTGATTGAGGCGTGCCTGGTTGAACGGGACGGACGGCGCCGGGCCCAGCCACTGGTCCCAATGGTATCCGGGCAGCGGAGCGGAATCCGCGAACCGGCCCGCCC
>JBGOUJ010000334.1:0-8624 GCA_041477005.1 Terriglobia bacterium
CGGCGATGTTATCGTTGCGCGTCTCGACCCCGAGCACCTCGCGCACTCCCACGATCAGAGCATCGCGGTGGGTCGGGCCGGCGCCGCGCAGCAGGGTTCCGTCGATGTCAAACAGCGCCAGGATCGGGGTCATAGTGGGGCTCAGCGTTACTATATCAATCGTGGAAGTGAAGATCGGCAACAGCGTCTTGGTTTCGTGGGAGGGCGACATCACGAAGGTTCCGAGAGGATCGCCGCACGTTGGGATGTTGCGCTCGCCTCTCGGCCAGTTCGGGCTCCCTTACGAGGGCCGTCAACTGCCCGACGGAGCTAACCAACGCTGATCGGCCAGAAGCTGCCACGCGAGACGGATCTGCTTGGCTCCGAATATGCGTTTCCGATCGCTCCAAGCATACGTCTCCCGAGCGGCCTCATCGGCAGAACTAGCCCCCTCGCGAGCGCACACCCAATGCACTGTCGCCAACAACTCCATGCCGTAGGGGGTCTCGAACCCGTGAATGAGACGGGCGACTCGGTCGAAGCGAGCCCTGGTGTCTGGGTGCGACACAATGAAAGCTGCGGCGGATTCGGATGCCCCCGGCAGCAGTTCGATCGGTCTGTCAGGCCTATCATCGGCATCGCCATATCCAGTGATCAAGTGCCCTTCGATAAGGGTAAGCACATGACGCAGGTTCTTCGCGTAGGGACCGTACGTTCCCTTCTCATACCTGAGATTCAAGCGCTCGCCCGCCTCCTGCATGAAGTACATCAATTTGTGGATCTCCAGGAGGGAAACCACTGGGTCCAGGACAGCCGCAAGGTAGCGATCCATCAGCTCGATAAGGACTGCTCTCCCCGGCGTCATGCGCGGTGTCCGGTGTTCCTTGACCATATGTTCCGGCTTCGGAGCGCCGACCGGCTCAAATAGGAGTACGCGCACATCGGGTAGCTCATCGAATGCCCGAACAATTCTGGGCCGTACCAGGCGCCAGTCTAGGCCTCCCAGTCCGCAACCCAGAGGGGGTACGGCGAGCGACTGGATTCCGCGATTCCTGATTTCCTCGATCAGCGCGTGCAAACCGGCGTCGATGTCTTCCATACGGCTATGGCCCTTCCAATGCCGTTTGGTCGGGAAATTAATTATGAAGCGGGGACCGGCCAGCAGGCCGGTTTCGTATACGAACATCTCGCCCGGGCGTACTTCCTCCCGCGCGCAGGCTCTTTCGTAGGCCCTGAAGTTCTCGGGAAAGGCCTTGCGAAATTGAAGAGCGATGCCCCTCCCCATAATGCCCACGCAATTGACGGTATTGACGAGAGCCTCGGCTCCGGCCTGCAATATGTCACCGCGCATTAGCTCGATCACTTTACGTGTCGCCCTCAGTAGTACCACGCCGGCGCCACAACCACGTCAGGTCGATGGCGTGCAGCGCTGGTCACACTCGTCACCTGCCGCGCAACTTGAGAGTCGATCGCACCAATGCGTTCGACCAACTCCCAGGGAAAGGATTCTTCCACCAAGAACTCTGCTTGCTTACCTTCCTTCACATCGGGATCCCGCCAGTCGGTTTGCCCGATCGCCTGCCAGTCCAACATGTCGAGCAGATCGGTGTCGTTGAAAAACTCTGCGTAGTACGCGCCAGCGTTTCCTTTGCTGAAGGCCCAGCGCTTACCTGTAGCGCTGGCCCACCCTATCGTAGCGTGGAGGTCTGCCTGGAGATGCACGATTGGGCGCTGGCCTCCCTGATAGATGAGACCGGGACTGTTGGCTCTGTGCAGGATGTACAACATGATAGAGCGGGGGCAGAAGTAAAAGGGAACGTACTGACCGACCTTCGTGCCAGGGTGGCAGTGCACCTCCAATTCTTCGAGTCGTCGGCGCTTGATTTCGCTCATCCCCACGATTGTGCATTCCAATCCCTGGCGAATACGCTCCGCGTCCGACCAGACCACATTATCGACGATCTTAGATATGTTCTCCACGTGCGTTATGTGGTAGATCTTCCGGCTCTGTGGAGCTGTGGACACAAGCTCCCATTCTAGCTGTTCCACCCCAGGGCATCCCGCCCAGGCCGGCGCGGGTTGCGCTGATGCAGCGGAATACGCACCGGCCCTCCAGCGTGCCGCGTACGCTCACGGGTCGGCCGCCCCACGGGTTACAGGACTGCTGATGAAACGTCCGATTCCAGGTCGCCATTCTGACCTTCGTCCTCAGATCGTCTCGGGCGTCGGTGGCTTCGGCTGCCGACCGCCTACGTCACTCAGCCCAAACTGGGCGACCACCCGCGCCAGACGATCGCGAACACTCTCGATCCGGCTTTCGGCAAGCCGGTTGTGGCGCGTGGCCCACGAGGACAAATCGCCCCGACCACGGCTGCTCTCTGTAGCCCCGCAAGTCACGCCGGGATCTTGCATTCGCCATTTGTTCGCCTAACATTATGGCGAAAAAATAGCGAAAGTTCAACCGGTGCCGGCGCGTCCCGGCGCGCCCGCGCGGCGGGTGATGGCTAACAGCCCGGGGGCAGGCCCCGTAGGTGGATCCATCCCGATTCACACCGCCTCCCTGTGCCTGCTCGGCGCGAAGAACTAAACCCTAGATCCCGACACCGCGGCCCGCTCAGGTTACTATATCAATGATGGAAGTGAAAATCGGCGACAGCATCCTGGCTTTGTGGGAGGGTGACATCACGAAGTTCCCGGCCGACGGCATCGTCAATGCGGCCAATTCGGCCCTGGCCGGCGGGGGCGGCGTGGATGGCGCGATCCACCGCGCCGGCGGCCCGTCGCTCATGCGCGAGCTCGACGCCATTCGCTCCCGGCAGGGCGGCTGCCCGACCGGCTCGGCGGTGGTGACCGGAGCGGGGAAGCTGCCGGCGCGCTTCGTGTTCCACGCGGTCGGGCCGGTGTATCGCGACGGCCGGCAGGGCGAGCCGGAACTGCTCGCCTCCTGTTATCGCACCTGCCTGCGGTTGGCCGAGGAGCAAGGCGCCCAGACCGTCTCCTTTCCGTCCATCAGCACGGGCGTCTATGGATACCCTCTCGCAGACGCGGCGGAGGTGGCCGTCCGGACTGTGGCCGAGCACTTGGGCCGGTCTGAATGCCGCATCCGGCGGGTGACCTTGGTGCTGTTCGGCGCCCCGGCGTTCCAGAATTACAGCCGGGTGCTACAATCAATCGTATGCAGTTCCTCCGGGCCGGCGAGCAGCAGTTGATCTTCCTGGAACTGGACCGCGACGTCGTGACGGGCCTGGCGAAGCAGGCCGGGTTCGAATGCACCCTCGAGGACGAGGGCCGGCGGGTGGTGCTCGATCTGACGCCGGTCGCCTCCAAGGACCCGCTGTTGCTGTTCGACGCCGCCGATCCGGCCAACCTGGGGTGGTTCTCCCGCTGCCAGTTCTACGTCGACGGCCGCACCGGCGCCGTGCTGCAGACCCCTCTCGGCATCGCCAACTGCCGGGACCCGGAAGGCCGGCTGAAGCAGAGCCTGCGGGTCTCGATCGCCAAAGAGCTTCCAGCCGGCTTTCATCTGCCGGGCCAGCAGCCGGTTACCGAGCAGGTGGTTTACGCCTTGCTATATAACCTCCTGGCCGCCCTGCGCAGCACCGGGGTGGCGGTTTGCGGGGGTCCGGTCGTGGTTCCCCTGGCTGGGCGTACCGAGCGGACTGGAGCTCGTAACTAAGATCTTATCCTCATTTAGTCTCAGTACCTGAGTACCACCGCAAATTGAAACTACTGTTCTATTGTTGCCGGGGGTGCTTTCAGGCCAGAATGGTTGCGTACCAGGGACGACTAACTGAAGAACGCCGGGGGGACGAACTTCAGTGAAGTCAAAAAGGCTGGCCCAATAAGCCAGCCTTTCTTTTTTTCCACCTCTCACACAGGGTGGTCCTCTTCTCTCGGATCTGCGAAGGCGCGGCTCTCGAATCCAAGGCCAGGCGAAACCGGAGTCACAACCGAACATTTGAAACTACCGCTCCCTTGTTGTGGACGCCGCGTGCCTGAAAGAATGGCTGCGCAGCAGGCATGCATGGAGTCCAGTGAAGTCAAGGAAAGGCCGATTCCAAAGGCCCCAAAAGCATTTTCTCTTTTGCCGCCCCTCGCGTTGAGATGGTCTTCTTCTTCCCCACTCCTTTCCTCTCCTCTGACTTGGATTCAATCCGGATGGAGCCGAAGTACTGCCGCAAAATTGAAACCACCGTTCTATTGTTGTGGGAGGCCGCTTTCTGAGAGAATGACTGCGTAACACGGACGACTAACTGGGGAACGCCGGGGGGACGGACTTCAGTGAAGTCAAAGAAAGGCTGGCCCAAAAGGCCAGCCTTTCTTTTTTCCGCCCCCGTAAGATGCTCCTCTGCCCCTTCTCTTCTCTCTTCTCTCGAATCCCGGCCAGTGAAGCCAGAGTACTAGCGCAAATTGAAACTACTGCTCTATTGTTGTGGAGGCCGCTTCCTGAGAGAATGGCTGCGTACCAGGGACGACTAACTGAAGAACGCCGGGGGGACGAACTTCAGTAAAGTCAAAAAGAGGCCGGCCCAAAAGGCTGGCCTTTTTTTTGGCCTCTACCTCTGGCCCAGCGCCCAGGTCCACTCCAAACCCTATTTGCCCGCGCGGTTTCGAAAGAATGGAGCCGCCAAGCCAGAGGGCGCCCCAGCGACGCCAGAGATCCAGAGGGCGCTCGCTGGCCCTGCGGTCCCATTTCTTTGCTAGAATTCGGCTAGCCTGACAAGGAGGCAATTCTCTATGCCGGATTCGGTGAATCGCAGGGACTTCGTAAAGACGGCGGTGGGAGCCGGAACGGCTCTGAGCCTGGGCCGGTCGCTGGCCGCCCAGTCGCAAGGCCGGGTCATTGGGGCCAACGACAAAATCAACCTCGGTCTTATCGGCGTGGGCATTCGGGGCGGGGGCTTGCTGCGGCAGTTCATGCGCATCGGCGAGGGGGACGGCAAGAGCCAGCTCATGGCCGTCTGCGACGTCTATGAAAAGCGCAAGCAGGCCGCCCAGGAGCGGTCTAAGGCCGAGTTCGCCACGCTCGATTACCGGGAGCTGCTCAACCGCAAGGACGTCGACGCGGTGATCATCGCGACGCCCGATCACTGGCACGCCCGCATGGCCATCGAGGCGATGCGGAAGGGCAAGGACGTCTACCTCGAGAAGCCCATGACCCACACCATCGAGGAGGCGCGCGAGGTGTGGCAGACCGCGGTGCAGACCGGGCGCATACTGCAGGTCGGCTCGCAGACGACCTCCGCCGACCAATGGTGGAAAGCCCGGAAAGCCATTGCGGACGGCATGATCGGCGACTTGATCATGAGCCAGGGTTCCTATCACCGCAACTCGAAGGAAGGCGAGTGGAACTATACGATCGAGCCCGAGGCCGGCCCGGACGGCAAGGGCGCCAACTACATCGACTGGAAGATGTGGCTGGGAGAGACTTCGGGGCGTCCCTTTGACGCCGACCGGTTCTTCCGGTTCCGCAAGTACTGGGATTACTCGGGCGGCATCGCCACCGACCTGTTCTATCACGTGGTGGCTCCGTTGAACATCTGCTGGGGCGAGCCGCAGTTCCCGTGGCGCGTCTCGGGCATGGGCGGCAAGTTCGTTTTCAAAGACGACCGCGAGGTGCCCGACACCTTCAGCCTGGTGGCCGATTTCCCCAAGGGCCACACGCTGGTGCTGAGTTCATCCATGGCCAACTCGACCCACATCCCCGGGCTGATCCGGGGGCACGAGGGGACCATCGTGATGGTCGACCACGGGATGTTCGAGGGGAAGACCGACCACATTACGGTGACCGGGGAGAACCGGTTCCGCGAGGAGTTCACCAAGAAGTGGGGCGACATGAAGATTACCATCCCGGTCGAGGACAAGGGACCGGACGCCCACATGAAAAACTTCCTGGATTGCGTGCGGACCCGCGAGAAGCCGGTGCTCGACGCGCTGACCGGCTACAAGGCGCTGGTGACGATTCAACTCGGAGTGGACAGCTACCGCCAGCAACGGGTGATGTATTTCGACGTGGAGCAGGAAAAAATCGTCGACAAGCCGCCGAAGACGTATAACGTGTAGCGATCGGAAGGACCGAGCGGGCCCCGTGGTTCGGCACGCGGCTCAGCTACCGGATGCCGCCGCCGGGCGGGCTGGCGGGCGTGCCGGGCTACGCGGCCGCCGAATTACCGGGAGCGGCTGTGGGCGCGGAGACTCCCACACCTTCCTGACGCACGAGTTCGTTACTGCCGTGCGGGAAAGGCCCCGGCTGGCGGTGGACATTTGCGAAGCGCTGGTCTCCACGGCGCCCGGCTTCGCCGGCCCGCAGTCAGCGCTTCAGGGCGGCGTGGCGGTCAAGGTTCGCGACTTCGGACGCGGGTGAGGCGAGCGCTTCCAGAACGGCCCGGCAGAAATCGGGCAGATCGTCCGGCGTCCGTGACGTGATCAGGTTGCCGTCAACGACGGCCGGCTCATCCACCCAGCGCGCCCCGGCGTTGATCATGTCGTCCTTGATGGAGAAGAACGACGTGGCGCGGCGGCCCCGCAGCACCCCGGCCGAACACAGCAGCGAGCCGCCGTGGCAAATCGAGGCGACCACCCTGCCCAGCGTGTTCATCTCCCGCACAATGTTGACGCAGCTCTGGTGCCGCCGCAGGTAATCGGGCGCCCAACCGCCGGGGATCACGATAGCGTCGATCTCGGTGGGCGAGAGGTCGCTGAAAGCGTGGTCGGCCTTGACCGGATAGCCCAGCTTGCTCTTGTAGGTGGCGCCGGCCTGCGGCCCCAGGGTGAATGTTTCCAGCCCCGCCTCGCGGAACCGCAGCAGCGGGTACCAGACTTCCAACTCCTGGTAGAAGTCCTCCACCAGGACGGCGATCCTTTTGCTCTCCAGTTGCATGATTGGTCCTCCGAAGCCGAGCCGCGACCGTGAGCAGCGGTGAAAGAATCGAATTCGGCCGTGCATGAACGCGAATGCGCGCGAATGGGGCCATTGTTGTCATTCGCGTTTATCCGCGTTTATTCGCGGCTATTCCATTCCTTCACCCCCCTGAGAGAACGGTTTGCCGAGGTCCGGAAACCGCTCCCTTACGGTCGCGGCTCGGAACCTCACGGCCACAATCTCTAGTGTAGCTCCGAATCGCTCGGGGGAGTTTGCCGATTCGGATGCGGGGATGCGGGTAGCGGGTTTGCGAATCAATGTTTCCGTTGCCCCAGACCCATGCCCCCCCACACCAGGAGAACGACATAGTTAATGGCCTGGAATAACAGTATGTATGCGATTGCATCGGTTCGGCTGAGCCCGAAAGGAGTCAATATGCTGACCGCGACGAATTGATAGATTCCCACGTATCCGGGTGTGGCTGGCAGGGCGCTGCCGAGGCCTAAGCCTGCCACGAGCAGGAATGCCGCCGGCAAGCCGATCGAAACGCCGATGGCATGTGCGCCCACAACGGTTGTTATCCCATCCAGACTCCATATGACCGCCGTGAGCAGCAGGAAGCGGCTCAGCCGGCCCCGATCGTGGAAGGCGCGGATTCCTTGAAGTCCTTGGCGCAGAGCGTGCTCCACTTTGTCCCGAAATCCGTGGGGTAGAGGCGCCCATGCCAGAAACCTGAACCAAAACGCTTCGCAAGCCGGGAGCAGGACAATAGCCGCGATGCCGCACAACCCGAGCACACTGAAGGGCTTCGCTGCATCCGCGAGCCATCCGGGCTTCTCGGGAAGCGTCAGCAGAACCGTTGCGCCAATGCAGATCAGGACGACAGCATCGACGACCCGCTCAGACAAGGCTGTGGCGAGAACAAAAGCCTTGCTCATGCCTGACCGTCCGCTGATCATCAGGGTCCGCACGACCTCCCCAGCCCGCGCCGGAAGAACATTGTTTCCGAGATATCCGGCCGAAGTAGCCCAGAACACGAGCGGAATCGGAATGCGGCTGCCCGCGGACAACAGAATGCGCCAGCGCAAAGCGCGTACTAACAGAGCGAACGACATGGTCGCCAATGCAAGCGCTATAAATGGCGGTCGCGCTCCCCGGACGATAGTCCAGACGCGCACCCATTCGATGCCGCGTAGCGAGTAGTACAGCAAGACGCCCGCGAGCGGGAGAGAAGCCACCCAGTAGATCGTACGCGGGCGAGTTCTCACGGATGTCTCATTCGATTCGGCCATGAAGTTAAAACCTGGTCAACACTCCAGTCGAAGTATACAGGACGCAGATCTTCGGTCCTTGGCGTGCTTCATAAACGATCTCGGAAGTCGGCTTCTCTTACTCCGGCTCCCGCCGCAAAAGGATTGGCCGGCCCCCCTAAACCCACTGCCGGGGTGACCCGGATACCCGGATGCCACCTGGAACCGCCCGGGGCCGCTTCGTGGTAGACTCCTGAAGAGTCTATGCGCGCGCCCTGGCTGGTGCTTTCTCTCGCCGGGATTGTTGTCTTGAGCATGGCTGCCTTTGCCGCGCCCAAGGCGGCTGCCCCGGTCGGGGAACCCAGAGCCTTGTCGGTCCATCCCTTCACCGGCCAATGCGGCTCTACGTTCCTGGCAACGGTCCGGGGCAACGGACTCCTCGAGGCCACCTCCGTGTTCCTGGAAGATGCTCCGCTCACGGTCACCATCGAGGGCGCCGAAGCCGAGCCACCGAACGAAGCCACTGCCAAAAG
>JBGOUJ010000335.1:0-8616 GCA_041477005.1 Terriglobia bacterium
CCCTGGGCGAAGCCGTCGGCGCGCCGCTCGCCGATGAAGTAGCGGCTGAATTCGCGCAGGATGCCGGCCACGTCGGCGTCGGGGTTCCAGCCAAGGGCGCTCCAAAGGATCTTGTTCACGTCGTCATTGCAGCCCTCGGAGTAAGTGAGGAACCCGATGGTGTAAGGCGCAAGCAAACGGAAGATGCGGGCCTCGTCCAAGGGCCGCGGGTTGATGCCCTCGCGCGCCTCGGTCGCGGCGTACGCCCAGTCCCAGTTGGGAACTGGATATTGGCACTGCCTGCTATGGGTGATGTCGGGATAGTGGCGAATGGGGTACCGCTTGGGAACGGCGGCCCGCAGCTCGGGCAGGCTCACGCGGACCTGCGGCCCGAAAACGACGCCCGAGAGCCACGCGGGTTCCTTTTTGAGGATGCCGTAGAACTCCTCCATCCACTCCCGGTTGAAGCTTTGCGGCGACATCCACATCTGGGCCTTGGGATGATACCGGTGCAGCACCTGGGTCTCTTTTTCGAGCAGCGCCATCATGTGCTTCGGTTGAGTATGGCCCGGGTCGCCGCCGGGAACGAAGACCGCGTCGACGCGCGGCAGCTTTCGGAAAACCTCGCCCCACTCGTTCAAGGCGAACTCGACGGTCTTCGGATCCGAGTAGTCCTTGTCCATGGCCGGATACCAGATCCAAACGTCCAGACCGTAGTCGTCCGCCAGGCGGGACATCTCGATCATCATTTCCATCGGTGGCAGAGGGAAGTGGGGGCTCCAGGCGTCATCATCCGAGCGCGGTGGAATCAGCTCGACGGCGTTGGTCCCGAACACCGCCAGGTCGCGATAGTATTGCTCCCACAGGGGCACGGACCAGGCGTCGTAAGAATTGGTCTTGGGCCGGTAGCCGAGTTGGTGGCCGCGCAGCGGAT
The DNA here is from genome assembly GCA_041477005.1 of Terriglobia bacterium. Taxonomy (GTDB): domain Bacteria; phylum Acidobacteriota; class Terriglobia; order Bryobacterales; family JACQDG01; genus JBGOUJ01. Next base: position 914 of record JBGOUJ010000335.1, read on the forward strand.
ATTGGGGAGCCGTCGTGACGCTGAAGCCATCGGGAACCGCGACCCTTCCGGCGCTCATCCGCAAGGTCCGCAGCAAGTGGCCGATCCCGAACAGCACGCCCCGGGCGTCATTGGCGCTGATCACGACCACCGGCCCTGGCTCCACGCGAATCCGGTAGCCCTCGGCCGGGCCTCGGCCGCGCTCCACCAAGATCGCCGGTTGGGAGCCGGAAGGCCGCGAGGGCGCACTGGGCCAGCGAACTTGCGTCCGCCTCTCCACCTCTTCGACCAGCATCGTCACGGCCTTCTTTTCCTGCCGGGACGCATTCGGCGGCCCCACCACCACCGCCTTGCTGAGGTCGAGATCCGCCGCCTGGCAGACCGCCGCGAGCAGAACCAGCAGGAGCCGCTTCATCGAATCAACTCCCGTATGTAGCGATGCAGGAACAGGATCAGCTTGCTCTGGCCGGCCGCCATGTAGTGGAGACGGACGCCATCGACCTCGGCGTACCCGCGACTGCACGCGAATAAGGGCGCCGTTTTCATTCGCGTTTATTCCCGTTCATTCGCGGCCGTAATTTTCTTCGCGGTTTCTCACTGCACATGGACCTGGTACGGCGCGACCTTCAGCATCCCGCCGTGGAGCAAGGCGCGCCAATAGGCCGAGTAGCCGATCTTGAGGCGCAGGGCCGCCAGGAGGGCGTCGTCCGAGCCGGCAGCGCCCAGCCGCGTCAGGATGAGATCCAGCAGCTTCTTTTCGGGCGGATAGGAGATCAGGGTCACTTTGTCTTCCGGCCGCAGCTTGGCCCGCTCTTTGATCAGCGCGATGGCGCGGTCGAAGCCGCCCAGCTCGTCGATCAGCCCGTTGCTCTTGGCCTGCGATCCCAGCCACACCCGCCCCTGTGCCAGCGGCTCGATCTCTTCGGGCTTGCGGCTCCGGGCCTCGGCGACTTTCTTCACGAAGTCGCGATAAACGGCATTCATCCCGTCCAGCAGCTTCTGGCGCTCGCTGGGAGTAAAGCCGTGGTAGTCGGTGTCGATCTCGGCGTTCTTGCCCCGGCTCAGGATCTCCTTTTTCACGCCGATCTTGTCGTAAAACCCGCGCAAATTGAGCTTCCCAGCCACCACCCCGATCGAGCCGGTGTACGTGCCCGGGTAGGCCACGATCGGATCGCCCGACATGGCCATGTAATAGCCGCCCGAAGCGGCCACGTCCGACATGGAAATGACCATCGGTTTTTTCGCGCGCAGCAGGTTCATCTCGCGCCAGATCTGGTCGGAAGCGAAGGAGTCGCCGCCGGGCGAATCGATGCGCACGATCACGCCCTTGATGCTCTTGTCGTCGCCCACGTCGCGCAGCACCCGGATGAAGCTGTCCGAGCCGATGCCCTGCTCGCCGCTCAGCGGATCCAGATCGTCTTCGCCGCGGCTGATGCCTCCCACTCCGTAGACCAGCGCGATGCGGCTGCCCCCGGCCAGTCCGAGTGATTCCAGGGTGATGTGATTGTAATTCTCCGGCCGGAGCTTCTTGATGGCCGTCACCTTGGTCAGCTTCTTCACTTCGTCGAACGCCTGGTCTTCATACTCCAGCCCGTCCACCAGCCTGGCCTGCAGCGCCTCGTCTGGCAGGAACGGCCCCTTGTCGAGCGCGGTGCGCAGCTCCTCGGACGTCATATGGCGCGCCCGGCCGACCGTGGTGAGGAAGTTGTCGAGCACCGTGTCGAGGATCGAGTTGGTCACCTCGCGATAGGCGTCCGACATCTTGTTCTCGGTGAACGGCTCGGAGAAGCTCTTGTACTTGCCGATGTGCTCCACCTCGGCCTGGACGCCGATCTTCTGGAAAGTGTCCTTGAAGAACATCGCCTCGGCGCGCAAGCCCTTCACGTCGAGAATCCCTTCGGGCGAGACATAGATGCGGTCGGCGGCGGTCGAAAGATAGTAATCGCGGGTGCTCGCCACCTGCAGGAACGCGATCAGGGGCTTCTTGGATTTCTTGAACTCTTCGAGGTCCGCCCGGATTTCCTGCGTCTTGCCCCACCCCGCCCCCAGGCCGCTCGGCTTGAGAACGACGGCATTGATGCGCCGGTCCACGGCCGCTTTCTGCAAAATGTCGTGCAAGTCCTTCAGGGTGGGCTTCATCCCCCGCTGGAACAGAACGGAAGGGACGTTGACCGGGTTCCGCTCGACGATCTCCCCGCTCAGGTCGAGGACCAGGGTGGAATCGTCGGCCACGCTCGGCGCTCGGCCGGAGAACGACGCCGCCACCACGACCAGCATCACGGCCAGAAAGACAAAGAGAAAAATGCCGGTGATCACGCCGAGCAGGAATTTCGCCATGGGAGTCCTTCGACCATTATAGCTGGCGCGCCGGGAGCCTCCGCTGTGTCACGTTACATGCCGGACGGCCGGAGGCTTGCCCGGCCGCGCCGGGGTCCGAAGCCGCTACGGAATCAAGAGCAGAATGCGGTTTCGGCTGAGCCGATAAACGGAAAAGTCGCGCCGGTCCAGAGTGAACACGGTTTGGATCCCTTCCCGCTCGGCCAGGTACATCAGCGCCGCATCGGCAATCTGGACGCCGAGCCCACGATACCGCTCCAGGAACGCGGCGATCCAGGCTGGAGCGTTCCCGTCCAACGTGAGCAACTTTAACAGACCGGCATCGCAGTTCGCCAGCAACTGCCCGACTGCAGCGGGCTGGCGCCGCATAAGCCACGCAGCCTCGGTGATCACCGGCCAGCAAGTGAGCAGGGGAGGCGTGAGTTCGCGCAGTTGCTCCATGCAGCTTTTGTGATGTTGGTCGTCACGTATGAGGGTTGCGACCAGCGGCCCTGTATCGACCAGGATCCGCTCAACCCAGCGCGCTCGCCACGCGGTCCAGGGCGGCCGCCACGGCGGCGGCGTCCGGCAGGCTGGCCTGGGCCAGGCGCGGGTTGCCGCCGCCACGGCCGCCCAGCGGCTCGATCGCCGCTTTGACCAGATTGCCGGCGTGGACGCTGAGGTCCGCCGAAAGCGCCACCAGCAACGAAGGCGGCTGCTCGACGCCGAGCAGGAACGCGGCGCCGGGCCCGGCGGCGGTGAAATTCTGGGCCAGCAGTCGCCACCCGTCGATCGAACCCGAGCGCTCCGTCGCCCGGTGCACACGGCGGCCTCGGGAGTCGGGCGGCGTCGCTTGATAGAGATCCCGTCCCTTAAAGACGGCCAGCTCGGCCTCGATCTTCTGGCGGGCCTTCTCGGCGGCCTTAATCTCCTCAATCTGGCCCCGAACGAGCGCCGGCGCCTGCTCGATCGGCGCCGAAAAAAGCTGCGCCACCCCCGCCAGGGCGTTGTAGTCGGCGCGGGCGCGGCGCACCGCGCGGCCCCCGCAGACAAACTCCACCCGCACGTTCCCGCGCACCCGCTCGAGCCGCCGGATCAGGATCGGTCCGATCTCGCCCGTCGCCCGCACGTGCGTGCCCCCGCAGGCGCTGCGGTCGCAGTCGCCGATCTCCACCACGCGCATTTGCCCCGGCCGATCACTCGGCTTGCGCAGCCCGATCGCGGTCGCTTCCTCGGGCGAATAGAAATGGACCGTCACCGTCCGGTTCTCGCACACCAGGGCGTTGGCCCGCGCTTCCACCGCTTCGATCTGGGACGGGGTGATCTCCGGCGCGTGCAGGTCGATGGTCGAAGTCTCCGAGCCGAGGTGGAAGCTGACCGTAGCGTGGCCCAGCACCTCGACAAAAACAGCCGAGAGCAGGTGCTGGCCGGTGTGCTGCTGCATGTGGTCGAAGCGCCGGCCCCAGTCGATCTCGCCGGCCACCGAACCGGCGGCGATCTCCCGCTCCACCACGTGGGCGATGCGCTCGTCTTCGTCCACCACCTCCACGACCGCGGCGCCATTCAGGCGCCCCACGTCAAACGGCTGGCCGCCGGAGGCCGGATAGAACGCCGTGCGGTCCAGGTAGACGTGGAACCGCTCCCCGGCGGGCCGGGCCTCGACAACCTGCGCCTCGAATCGCGCCAGGTAGGAGTCCGTGTAGTAGAGCCGCTCGGTCACCGTTAGCGTTGCACCACTATTTCCACTACATTGCTGGAAGTGCCGTCGGGGAAATCCAGGCGGATCGGCGTGCGCGCGTCGGTTGGCTGGCCCGCCGGGATCTTGACATTGACCTGGTACAGCCCCACGAAGCCGGGCGTGAGGCCGACAAATAACGGATCGACCAGCGCCGCAAACACGGTGCGGCTGAAGCTCACTTGCATCTTGCCAACCAGGTTGGAAAGCGGGTCGGAGCCGGCCGCCGTTCCAGTGGCCGCCGCCGGGCTGACCGGGCCGAGGCCGCTTCCGTAGAGCACCAGCACGTCGCCGGGCTTGGCAGGGGCCTTGGCCACCCCGGCGAAAGCGGGAGTATCCGGCCACGGAAAGACCACGCCGCCGCCGGGGGCGGAGCCGTTTACCACGATGCCATAGGTAGTCCCCGGAAAACCATACAGGCCGGCCGCGTGATTGGTCACCGGAACCGTGACCGTGTTGCCGCGTTGTCCCGGCCGCTCCACCCGCACCCGCACCGTGCCCGCAACCTCAAACGGCATCTGGAAGTTGATCTGGCCGGGCGACGCAAAGATGAGCGGCGCCGCTGCGTCGTTGACGAAAACGGTCGCGTCGCTCAGGGTGGTGGGCAGGGGAATGACGCCGGCCTGGGCCACGTCGGTCGCGAGCTGCGATCCGAACAGCGAAGCCAGCGCCCCGGCGCCGACCGGAGAGCCGAATGACGCGGCGTCCACCACACCCCCGAAGTCGCTCAGCGGCGCCGAGACCGCCTGCACCTCGAACTCCACCGGCACGGTCGCCGGGTTGTTCGCCGCATTGCTGGCGACGCTGACGGCGCCGTTGTAGATCCCCGGGCTGAGAGAGCTAGGGTCGGCTGATACCTGCACGGCGCCGTTGCTGACGGAGGCTGTGAGCCACGCGCCCCCGGCCGCCGTCGCCCCGCTTATGGTAAGGGTTCCTTGGCCGCCGTTCGAGACCGCCAGGGGTATTTGGACGGCCTTCGCGCCGGCCACGCCGCCAATCTGCAACACCGGCACGGCCGGCCGGGCGATCGGCGAGGTGGTGACGTGCAGCGCCGCCGGAAAGACACGGTTGTCGCCGGCAAATGCGGAGTTGCTCACCGTCACCGTGCCGTTGTAGTCGCCGGCCGCCATCCCGCCTTGCACCATCACCTGTACTTTGTGCGTGTAAAGAAACTGGAACGATCCCATGCCCGAGCTCGATACGGCCAGCCAGTTGCCTCCGGTCTGCGTGGCGCCGCGCAGGCCCGGCGCCGGGCCGCCGGGTGTCTGGAAGCTGGCCGAGTCATGCGCGCCCGGGGTCGGCGGCAGATAGAAATCGAGCCGCGAAGGAACGTCGCCGTTGACGTAAACGGTGACCCGGACGTTCTGCGGCGCGTCGTAAGCGTTCGTGTCGCTGATGGTGACGACGCCGCTATAAGCGCCCGCGGCGAGCGTGGCCGAGCTGAGCAGCACCTTCACCGGCGTGCAGATCTTCGAGCCGTCAAAGCTGCACGGCCGCGCCGCATCGAGCGCCGGCGTCAGCCACGAGTGCGAGCCTTTCACCTGCGGGCTCAGCGCGCCGTCGCCGGCGTTGTAAATTTCGAAAGATACATTGGTCGGGCCATTGGTTCCCTGTTGGGCCCAGATCGGCCGCAAGTTGGTGGTGTAAACGCGCAGCGTCGGCGCACCCCAGGCCGCCGAAGCCGCCAGAAAAGCAGACAGGGATAGAAACAGTCGTGTGGGACGCATGAATGGATTCCTTAGGAGAAAAGGGACGCGGTAATTAGTAACTATATCAGATCGGGCCTGGGGAGCGCCTGGTAATTGCTCGCGCTGTGAGTTAGCGCACTGCCGACTGCCGGGTCCCAGGCACGCGACGGATATTTCCGCGCCAGAGAGCGGTTTCCCGTCATCCCGAAACCGCTCCCTTGCGGTCGCGGCTCCGCAGAACGGTATTCGCCGGCGCTTCCCGCCAGACCTTGTGAATGCGGTCGAGGCCTTCCTGAAATCCATCCTTGAGTTTGCGGGGGGCGAGCGCCACAATGGCCCGCGCGCACTGCAGCACGGTGGGCGCCAGGCGCGATTCGGCCACCGATTCGATCGGTCTCTTTCCGGGAGCGAAGGCCACGATCGCCAGCACCAGGCCGGCCGCTATCAGCAGCCCGCGCAGCAATCCGAACGCCGCACCCAGCAGGCGATCGAACCACCGCAGGCCGCTCGCCTTGACCAGGCCCGCCAGGATCTTCGTGATCACCCATCCCAACAGGAGAAAGACGAAAAAGATCAGCACGAAAGCTGCGAAGCTGGCGACCGACGCGTTGCTGGCGTAGGGCTGCAGCCGCTTCGCCACATCCGGATACCACCACAGCGCTCCCAGAATGCCGAGGATGGCCGCCGCCAGGCTCACCAGCTCGCGGGTCAGTCCCTTGACGATGCTCGTTCCGAGCGAAACGGCAACCACCGCCGCGATGAGGAAATCCAGCCAGTTCACAACGGCTTCCCCGTCACCACCCGATACGCTTCCAGGTATTTCTCGCTGGTCTTCCGGGCGACCTCCTCCGGCAGGGGCGGCGCCGGCGGCTGCTTGCTCCAGCGAATCGACTCCAGGTAGTCGCGCACGTACTGCTTGTCGTAAGAGAACTGCGGCCCGCCGGGGCGATAGCTTTCGAGCGGCCAGAAACGCGACGAATCGGGCGTGAGCACCTCGTCGCCCAGGATCAGCCGGCCGCCGGCCTGCCCGAACTCGAATTTCGTGTCGGCGATGATGATGCCGCGCGAGCGCGCGTACCCGGCGGCTTGCGAATAGATCCCCAGCGTCAGGTCCCGCAGCTTCGCCGCCAGCTCGCCGCCCACAAGCTGGGCCATGGTTTCAAACGAGATGTTCTCGTCGTGGCCGGACTGCGCCTTGGTGGCCGGCGTGAAGATCGGCTCGGGCAGCCGGTCGCTCTCCTGCAAACCCGCCGGCAGCCGGATGCCGCAGACGGTTCCGCTTTGCAAGTATTCCTTCCAGCCGGAGCCGGACAAATAGCCGCGCGCCACGCATTCCACCGGCGCCATCTCGGCCTGAACCACGAGCATCGACCGCCCTTCGAGCTGCTCGCGGTATGGCCGCAGCGGCCCCGGATAGGCGCTCACGTCGGCGGTGAGGAAGTGCGTCGGCACGACGTCGCGCAGGAAGTCAAACCAGAAGATCGAGAGCTGGGTGAGCACCTCTCCCTTGCGCGGGATGCCGGTCGGCAGAATGTAGTCGAACGCCGAGATCCGGTCGGTGGCCACAATCAGCAGCTTGCCGTCGACGCGGTAGACGTCGCGGACTTTGCCTCGCCCCACCAGCTCGCAGCCAGGCATGTCGGTTTCGAGAAGAATATCTTTCGCTTGGGGGATCATGATAAAAGATGATGATAGCCCAGATGCCGCCGGGAAGACCATCCTCGAGCCGCAGGGCTTATTCCGCCAAGATCTCCCGGTAAGCCCGTTGCGCCTGCTCCCGGCTATACCCCGCTTCGACCTTCCGGCGGCCGGCCTGGCCCATCGCGCGTCGGCGTCCGGAGTCGCTGAGCAGCGTGTCGAGCGCGGCGGCGAGGCGGGCCGCTTCGCCGCCTCCCGGCTCGATCAGGACGCCGGTTCGAGCGTCCACCACCACCTCCTCCGCTGCCCCGGCGCGCGAGCACACTACGGGCCGCTCGGTGGCGAAA
>JBGOUJ010000336.1:0-8585 GCA_041477005.1 Terriglobia bacterium
CTGCCAGCGGCCGTGACGGCGCTCCGGAGCCTCGCGGCGCGATTAGCGGCCGCATCCTCTGCGCCCAGACCGGCGAGCCGGTGAAAGGCGCGAGCGTGCAGGCTGAGGGGTCTGACCAAGATCACTCCTGGCGCCAGGCCGCGCTCTCCTCCGCCGACGGCTCCTTCTCCTTCGAGCGCCTGCCGTCCGGCGCCTATTCCCTCTTCTTAGAGAAAGCCGGCTACCAGCCCTACTCCTCTCGCGAGCCTGTCTCGCTCGACAGCAACCAGCGTCGATCGGGCATCGAGATCAAGCTGAACCGCGCAGTGGTCATTACGGGCCGCGTCACGGACGCAGACGGCCTCCCCGTGGTCGGCTCCCAGGTAGCGACCTACCGCTTCGTCTGGTCCAACGGCCGGCGGTGCCTGAACCGCTCGGAGGAGGCCCGCACCGATGACCGCGGCGTCTACCGTCTGTTCGGCCTTCCGGCCGGCCGCTATCTGATCGGCGCCTCGGCCTCGAACCAGGAGCTCCCGCAGGGCGAAGTCGACCTGCGGCTGGCGAGCCTGTTTTATCCGGCCGCCGCCCGCCCCTCCGAGGCCGCGGCCCTGGAGGCGCGCTGGGGTCAGGATCTCAGTGAGATCAACTTCGTCCTTCGGCCGCAGCCGACCTACGCCGTCTCGGGCGTCGTCGCCGACGCCGCGACCGGCGGTCCCTGCCGCTCCTGTATCGTTCGCGCCATCACCATGGAGGAAGATTACACGTTCTCCGACCACCGCGCCGCCATAACCCCCGACGGCAGCTTTCGCGTTCGCGGCCTGCTGCCGGGATCCTATCGCGTCCGCGCCGAGAAGATGGACCGTCCCGGCCACCACGCCGTCTCCTCTCGCACCGTCCAGATCACCAACCGTAATCTGCGCGACGTCAACCTGCTAGCCGGCGCCGGGCACACCGTCGCCGGCCGGGTCGTTCTCGAGTCGCCGCCTGCTGATTTTGGGAAGGTCGATATTCCCATCTTCCTGACCGCGGACGGACCGGGCGAGCGGCTACCAGTGAAGTCGGACCTGTCCTTCGAGGCTACGGGCCTGGCGGCCGAGACCTATCGCCTGCTCGTGCCCCGGCTACCGCAGGGAGCCTATCTGAAAGCCCTGCGCGTCGCGGGCCGGGACTTGCCCCGCCCGGAGATCGAGGTCCCCGAAGACGGCGATGTCGCCCAGCTTGAGCTCGTGCTGGCGTTCGACTCGCCCACCCTCGCGGGCCGCGTCAAGCCGCCGGATTCAGCCGGCAGCGGCCACCGCGTCACCGCCGCCACGATCGTGCTGTTCCCGCAAGAAAACCAGTCTGGCTTCGTCGTCCAGCGCCGCGCCGGCGCCGATCCGAGCGGCAGCTTCACCGTGACCGGCATCGCCCCGGGAGCTTACACCGTCTTCGCGTTTCCGCCCTCTCCAACTTCCGAGTGGGAGGACCCCGAAGTCCGGCGCCGGCTTCAGAGCTACGGCAAGTCGATCGATCTCGGCGCCGGCAAGCAGGAAGCCGTGGAGCTGTCGCTGGCCCCGCTGGCCGCCGAGCCGCAGTAGAATCAGAGTGGCCTCCGCGCCCGACCGGCGCCGCGCCGACTATGAAACTCCACGGCATCTTTCCTCCCATCGCCACCCCCTTCGATCACAACGGCGACCTCTACATGGCCAAGATCCGCCACAACGTCGAGAAGTGGAACCGCACCGGGCTCGCCGGCTACGTCGTCTGCGGCTCGACCGGCGAGAGCGTCATGCTCACCTGTGAAGAGAAGGCCCGGCTCTGGGGAGCGGTCGGCGAGGCGGCGGGGGCGCCCCCTGGTCCCGGGAAACTGCTCATCGCCGGCACCGGCATGGAGAGCGTGCGGGAGACCGTCCAGCTCACCAACATGGCCGCCGGCATCGGCTACCAGGCGGCCATGGTCCGCACGCCGCATTACTACAAGAACCTGATCAACAACGGCGCCGCCCAGGCGCTCTACTATCGGGCCGTGGCCGACCAATCCAAGATCCCGATCATCATCTACAACTGGCCGCAAGTGACCGGTGTGGACATTCCCGCGCGCACGGTCGTCGAGCTCGCCGAACACCCCAACATCATCGCGGTCAAGGAAAGCTCGGGCAACATCGAGAAAACGATGCAGATGGTGAACGAGTGCCCGCCCGCTTTCCAGGTATTGGTAGGATCAGCGCCAGCGCTCTACCCCTGCTTGATGGTCGGCGCGGTCGGCGCCATCCTGGCCTTCGCCAACGCGGCCCCTTACGCCTGTATCTCGATCTACGAGGCCGTCCGCGCTCGCGAGCACGAGGCTGCCGCCGACCTCCAACGCCGCGCCACGCCCGCCGCGGTGGCCGTCACCACCAAGTACGGCGTCCCCGGCCTGAAATACGCCATGGACCTCAACGGCTACTACGGCGGCCCGCCCCGCCTTCCGCTGGCGCCCCCCAGTCCGGAGGCGAAGCGCGAGATCGAGGAAGCGTTCCGGGACGTGAAGGGCTGACTACGGAAGGTTTAGCTCAGAATAGCCCCCGATTTGTTACACTGTTTACAGGCGGGATCAATGAACGCAATTTCTGGGTACTGGGGAAGATATCTGAGTGCGGGGCTGGCTTCTCCGGAGCCGTCACCTTCGGCCCCCTACGAGCCGCTGCGGCCGCTCGTCACCCCTCCGGCCAAACAGCGCGCCCCGAAGCTCGGCCCGCTGCTGGTTATCGTAGCGCTGGTCATCGTGGCGGCCGTGGTGTGGAATGTTCGCCGCAGGCAACAGGCCGCCGGGCAGGGAGCCGGAGGCGGCGCGGGCGGGCGGACGGCCAAAGTCTTCCTCGGCCGCTTTGAAAGGTCTCTGCGCGTCAGCGGCTCGATAGGCGCCAGCAACTATGCCGCCATTACCGCGCCTCAATTGCGTGGACGCGAGGGCGGCGGAGGCGGGGGAGGCGGCAGCACGCCGTCGCAGCTCATCCTCTTCAAGCTGGCCGCGCCCGGCTCTCTGGTCAAGAAAGGCGATCCTATCGCCCAGTTCGACAATCAATGGGAGGATGAGCACTTGGAGGATCACAAAGCCAGCGTCTTTCAGGCTAAGGCTGTGGTGATCAGGCGCCAGGCCGAGATGGCCGTCGAGAACGACGCCGAAGCGCAACTCCTCCGCATCTCACGGGCCGACTGGGAGAAGGCGAAGCTCGATCTGCGCACGGCCGAGATCCGCTCCGCGATCGACGCCGAGAAAATGAAGCTGGCCGTCGAGGAGACCGAGGCGCGCTACAAGCAGCTTGAGGAAGAAGTGCGGCTGAAAAAACTTTCCCAGGCTGCCGAACTCCGCGGCCTGGAAATCCAGGTCGATCTGCAGGAGAACCACGTCGGCCGCCATACCCACAATCTGGTGGGCTTGAACATGAAGAGCCCGATCGATGGGCTGGTGGTGATGCAGCCGATCTGGCGGTCGGGCCAGATGGGCCAGGTGCAGGAAGGCGACCAGGTCTACCCCGGCTCCTACTTCATGCAGATTGTCGACCTGTCGAAGATGGTCGTGAACGGCGTCATCAACCAGGTGGATAGCCAGGGGCTGCTGCTCGGCCAGCCCGCGAGCGTTCACCTCGATGCCTACGCCGATCTTTCCCTGCCCGCGCATCTCACGGCGGTTGGCGCCATGGCTGGATCAGGACGCATGGGCCGTGGCGCCCGGGATCTTTACGTCAAGACGATCTCGGTTCGCTTCGCTATCGACACTCGGGATTCGCGCCTGATCCCCGACCTTTCGGCCAGCGCCGATGTCGAGATCAAGGCGCAGGAAAGGGCTCTGCAAATCCCCCGCGAGGCGGTAATAGAAGAGAAGGGCAAGACCTATGCCATGGTCCGCCGGGGTGAAACTTCCGAGAGGTGCGAGATCCAACTCGGCTCGCACAACAACACCTGCGCGATCGTCCTGACCGGTCTGAGCGAGGGGGAAGAGGTTGTGCTCCCGCAGTGATGTCTCCGCTATACCTTCACCAGACTCCGGACAGCTTGGTCCACCCGGCGCAGGGCTTCTTCGATATTGGCGAGTGAGGTGGCGTAGCTGAAGCGCAGGTAGCCTTCGCCGTAGGAGCCGAACGCGGCGCCGCTCAGAGCGGCCACGCCGGCGTTCTCGAGCAGGTGGTCGGCCAGCTCCTGGGAGGCTATTCCCGTGCCGGTGATATTGGGAAAGGCGTAAAAAGCCCCGGCTGGACTGGCGCAGCGGAAGCCGGGGATGCGGTTGAGGCCCTCTACGATTACGTCGCGCCGGCGGCGAAACTCGGCCACCATCCGGGTGACGCTCTCCTGCGGGCCGCCGAGCGCTTCGAGCGCCGCTCGCTGGGTGAAACTCGCCGTGCAGGAATTGGAATTGACCATCAGGCGGTTGACGGCCGGGACCAGCCACGGCGGCATCACCCCGTAGCCGATCCTCCAGCCGGTCATGGCGTAGGTCTTCGAGAAGCCGTCGAGCAGGATGGTCTTCTCGAGCATCCCATCGAGCGAAGCGATCGAGTGGTGCCGGTCCGTATAGAGGATGCGGCTGTAAATCTCATCCGAGAGTACGATCAGGTCACGATCGCGCACCAGCCGCGCGATCTCGGCCAGATCCGGCCCGGGAATCGCGCCGCCCGTCGGGTTCTGCGGCGAATTCAGGATCAGCATTTTTGAGCGCGGCGACAGGCGCGAAGCCAGCGTGTCGAGATCGAGCGAGAAGCCGCGGCCTTCGACCAGCGGCAGCGGCACCGGCACGCCGTCCAGGTAGCGGATCATCGACTCGTAAATCGGAAAGCCGGGGTTGGGGTATAGCACCTCGTCGCCAGGCTCGATGAGCGCCAGCATCGGAAAGAAGAGGACCGGCTTGCCGCCGGGAACGACGCACACGTTGTCCGCTGAGACGCTCACGCCGCGAGTCTGGCTGACATGCCCGGCGATCGCCTCCCGCAGCTCCGGATAGCCCTGCGTGGGGCCGTAGTGCGTCCAGCCTTCATCGAGCGCGCGCTTGGCGGCTTCGACGATGTTGGCCGGTGTCGGGAAATCCGGCTCGCCGATCTCCATGTGGACCACGCTGTGGCCCTGGGCCTCCAGCCGCCGCGCTCTGACCAGGACGTCAAAGGCCGACTCGGTTCCGAGCTGGTGCATCCGCCGGGCAAGTTGCATATCAGGCCGCCGAAAAGTAGTGAACGCCGTCCCGCTCCTCCACCAGCCGCACGCCGTCGCCCACCCCCACCGGCGGGCCGGCTATGCGGGCGGTCAATCGCGGTCCGCCCTCCAGATCCACGATCGCGATCTGAAACGGCAGGTCTTTCTCAAACGGCTCTGCCGCGGCATAGAGCGTGGTATGGGAGTAGATCCGTCCGTTGCCGGGAATCTCTTTCGTGCCAAACTCCTGCCCGCCGCAGCGGCAATACATCGGCCGGTTCACATAGGCTCTGCCGCAGGTGGAGCAATGAAAGACAGTCATGAAACCACTGAATGGAACCACAGATGAACACAGATAAACACAGATAAAAGCCGAACGCTCGATCTGTGTTTATCTGTGTTCATCTGTGGTTTCTCATCTTCCTAATATTGTCACCACGCAGGTCGCGCCCGAGCCGCCGAGGTTCTCGGCCAGGCCGACGCTCGACCGCGCGATTTGGCGCTCCCCGGCTTCACACCGCATTTGAATAACCAAATCGCAGATCTGGCCTGCGCCGGTCGCTCCTACCGGATGGCCTTTCGACTTCAGCCCCCCGCTCGTGTTGATTGGCTTTTGCCCGTCGAGGGCGGAAAAGCCGGAAGCGACGGCCGGGCCCGATTCGCCGCGCGGGACGAAGCCCAGGTCTTCCATGGCGATCAGCTCGGCGATCGTGAAGCAGTCGTGCAGCTCGGCGAACTCGATATCCTGTGGCTTCAACCCGGCCGCCTGGTAGGCCTTCTGGCCGGCGCGGCGCACCGCGGCGAAGGTCGTGATGCTCTCTTTTTCGGCCAGGGCCAGCCGGTCGGAGGCCTGGGCCACGGCGAGGATCCGGATCGGCTTGGTCGTGAAATCGGACGCCCGGTCCGTGGGGCACAGCAGCAGGGCGGCCGCTCCATCGCTCACCAGCGAGCAGTCGTAGATCGTCAGCGGATCGGCGATCATGCGCCCGGCCAGGGCCTGCTCCTTGGTAATGGGCTTGCGCATGTGGGCATCGGGGTTTTTCGCCCCGTTCGCGTGGTTCTTGACCGCCACCGCCGCCAGGTGCTCGCGGGTAGTGCCGAACTGGTGCATATGGCGCCGGGCGATCATGGCGAACATGGCGGGGAACGTGGCCCCGACCCTGACTTCCCCGCCAAGGTCTCCCGCGGAGGCCAGGATGTCGGTGACCCGCGCGGTCGGCTGGGAGGTCATTTTCTCGACCACGGCAGCCATCACCACGTCGTAGATGCCGCCCGCCACGGCGTTATAGGCATGGAAGAAGGCGGAGCCGCTCGAAGCGCAGGCGTCCTCAATCCGCGTGGCGGGGATATCGGCAAAGTCGAGGGCTGAGCTGACATAGGGGGCCAGGTGATTCTGGCCCACAAAGGCCGGCCCGGCGAAATTGCCCAGGTAAAATGCCTCCACCTGACGGGGCGCGATGTGCCCGTTTTCCATGCACTTGCGCCCGGCCTCCACGGCCAGATCGAGAATGGATCTGCCGGCCAACGCCCCAAATCGCGTCTTGCCGATCCCGATGATCGAAACCGACCTCATGTATACTGAAAACGAGCGGGCGGCAGAGAGCCGCCGAAATTATTATTCCACGTTTTGGCGGCGCGAGCGTCAAGCTGATTGTAGGGAACTTCCGTCATGAGAATGGCCGCCGCCGCCGAGCACCCGGCTTTTGCGCGGGCACGCGACATGGAAATCGATAAGGTTCCCAGCCCCGTTGATCTCGGCCGGACGACCGAACAGGAGTTCATCGCCGGGCACCTGCGCCGGGTCTTCCTGCTCATCTACCGCGTGGTCGGCAACGTGGCCGACGCCCAGGACCTCACTCAGGACGCTTTCGTGAAGGCACTGGCCCGGCGCGATCAGCTCAAGGACGAGGAGAAGGCCGCGCAGTGGCTGGGGCGCATCGCCTACAACACGGCGATCGACTTCGTTCGCCAGCGCAAGCGCATGACCTTCTGCGAGCTGGAAGCGGCGCCGGAGCCGCAGGCGTTCGAGACCCCCGAGCGGCTGGTGCTGCGCACCGAAAGGCAGGCCTACCTGGCCGACGGTTTGCGCCTGCTCTCGGAGCGCGAGCGGGCGGCGCTGATCCTGCGGGACGTCGAAGGGCTGCCGGCAGCCGAAGTGGCCCGGCACATCGGTTGCTCGATGGCCACGGTCCGCAGCCACATCGCCAACGCGCGAACCAAGTTTCGCAAGTACATCAAGGGGCGGAAGGCATGAGCAACGTATTCCTGCGGCATCCCGAGGAGTCCGACTTGGCGCTGTTTGCCGGCGGCGAGTTGGGGCCTCTGGCGCGCTGGCGGATCGAGGGTCACCTGGGTCGCTGCGACGAGTGCCGCCGGCAGGTGAGCGAGTTCTTCGAGCTGCGCAGCCGGGTGATGGACCTGGCCGAGCTGCCCCAGATGGATTGGGCCGCGATGGCCGCCCGGATCGAGCGCCGCGCCGAGCTGGAGCGCACCCGGCCGCGTCCGATGGCTTCATGGCGGCCGGCCTGGAGCGCCGCCGTCGCGTTGCTGCTGCTGGTGGGCGCCGGGGTTTATGTGACGAGGCAACGGCTAACGCCCGATAGCGCCGTGCTGGGCGCTTCGGCGGGCGGCGTCGAGCTGCGCCTGGGGCGGGACCAGGTGTTTACCCTCACCAACACCGCCCGTAAGGAAACGCAGGTGAACTGGCGCGTGAGCGGCGCCGAGGCCAGCGCCCGCTACGTGGACCCGGACACCGGCAATATTACGGTCACCAATGTTTACTCGGAATAATCTGCGGTGGCTTTGCCTGGCGGCGAGCAGCCTGTGCGGCGCCCTGGGGGGCGCGCTCTGGGCCCAGAGCGGCCCGCGGCTCGACGCGGCTTCGGCCATTCGCCTGATCCTGCCGTCGGGCTCGCCGCTGGCGATGGTTTCGACCGACCTGGGCGACTCGCGCGTTGAGGCGCGCGGTGGCGCCCTGGTGCTCGATCTGCACGCCACCTTGACACTCCAGAACAACTCCACGCAGAACGTCCGAGGCATCACGCTGGTCGTGCTGGCGCAGGAGATGACCCCGGGCGGCAAGGGATCCGTCGCCGTGCCCAGCCTCAACGTTCCGCCGGGCCGCAGCTTTCCGGTACGGATTAATCTGCGGCTGCTGCGGCCCTTGCCGGCCCCGGCCGGTTCGCTGGTCCAGGTGGGGCTGGACGGCGTGCTGTTTGCCGACTATTCTTTCTTCGGTCCCAACCGCCTGGAGTCGCGCCGCACGCTGACCGTATGGGAAATGGAGGCCCGCCGGGACCGCGAGTACCTGAAGACCGTGCTCAAAAAGAGCGGCTCCTCCGGCTTGCAGCAGGAGATGCTGGCCAGCCTCAGCCGGCAAGCGGCGCGGCCGCGTCTCGACGTGCAGATCAGCCGGGGCGGGTCGCGAACTCTCTCCGCTGCCGTCAACGCTCTGACCGGGCACA